>JACPXR010000111.1 GCA_016196465.1 Candidatus Omnitrophota bacterium
AAGGATCCGGAGGCCCCGGCCCTGCTCGACGTACTCCCCGGACAGATGGGTCAGCATCCTGCGCACGTCCGAGGCCTGGAACGGTCCCCCCAGGGCCTCCCTCGCCTGTTCGATCAAGAGCGGCTTCTCCGAAACCAGAAGCAGGGCCTCGAGAACCCGCCTCGCCTCCTGCTCGCTCAAGACGTCACTCATGCGCTCGCCCCCACGCTCCCGGAGTTCTTCAAGATCAGAATCTCCCCAAACAACTGAGATTGGCGGATCAGCGCCTCCTTCAGGCGGATCAGCTCCAGGAGGGCCAGGAAGGTGGCCACGATCTCAACACGGCTCCTGGCCGCCTGGAAAAGCCCGGTGAAGCTCACCTTCTCCTTGCGCCGAAGAAGGTCCCGCAGCATCTGCGTCTTCTCCTCCACGGTGAACTCATCCCTGATGATTTCATGGATCAAATCCACGGGAACCTGCCCCGACATGAGTCTGGAGAAAGCGCTCAAGAGGTCGAAGAGGCTCGCCTCAGAAAGCTCCTCCATCTCCTCCACCGGAACCCCGTCGGGAGGGACGTTTCGGCTGAACTGAACGAGTCGGCTCTTCTCCATGGCGCTCAAGACCTCGGCCGCCTCCTTGAACCTCTGGTATTCCTTGAGCCGCTCGATCAGCTCCTGGGTGGGGTCCCGCTCCTCTTCCTCCGCCGGAACGTCCTCGGGCGGAAGGAGCTTGCGCGACTTGATCTGCATCAGGGTCGCCGCCACCACGAGAAATTCACCGGCTACTCCTAAATCCAGGGCCTGCATCCACTCCAGGTACTCCAGGTACTGGTCGGTGATGCTGGCCAGGGAAAGGTCCGCGATCTCGAGGTGGTTCTGCTTCACGAGGTACAACAAGAGATCCAGCGGCCCCTCGAAAATCTCGAGCTTCACCTTGTAGCTCACCCCAACCCCACTGCTTGCCTGACCTCACGCATCGTCGCCTGAGCAATCTCGCGCGCCTTCCCGGCCCCGGAGCGCAGGATTTGATCCGCCTCGGAAGATCCCCCATCCCCACGACTACGCCGGGCCCGGAATTTCTCCGTCGCCTGGATCAGCCGCTCGCTCAATTCCTGCTTGTTCTGGGTGCAGCCCCGCTTGGAAGTCCGGCACTCCTCCCAGATCCGGGGGGCCTCCTCAGGAGCGAAGGCCTTCCAGTAATGGCAGACGTTGCAGGTCTCCGGGTGCCCCGGATCGTTCATCCGAATCCGCTTCGGATCGGTGAACATCTTCTGGGTCTTCCGGCGGATCTCCTCCGGCACCTCGGCGAGGGCCACGAAGTTGTCGTACGATTTGGACATCTTCCGGCCGTCGAGCCCCAGAAGCCTCGCCTCCTGGGTGAGGAGGGGCTTGGGCTCCGGAAAGATCTCCGCCTGGTAGAGAAACTTGAACCGCCGGACGATCTCCCGGGCGAGCTCCAGGTGGGGAACCTGATCCTCCCCGACCGGAACCGCGTCCGCCTTGTAAAGCAGGATGTCCGCCGCCTGAAGGACCGGATACCCCAAAAAGCCGTAGGTGGCCAGGAAACGTCCCGTCACCTCCCGGACCTGTTCCTTGTAGGTGGGGACCCGCTCCACCCATCCCAGGGGGGAGAGGATCGAAAGGACCATGTACAGCTCCAGGTGCTCCGGCACGTCCGACTGGCGGAAGATCACCGATCGGCTGGGATCCACCCCCGCGGCGAGCCAGTCCGAGACCATTTCCCGGCTCCGGCGCCGGATCTCGGCGGGATGCTCGTACTCGCTCATCAGGGCGTGCCAGTCGGCCACCATGAAGAAACAGTCGTACTTCCCCTGAAGCTCGACCCAGTTTTTCAAGGCGCCGACCCAATGGCCCAGGTGAAGAGGCCCGGTGGGCCGCATCCCGGAGAGAATCCGCGGACGGGAGGTCACAGCTTGCCGGCCACCTGCTGAAGTTCCACCACCTCGATGATGTCCTCCGGCTGAAAATCCTCGCAACCGGCGATCCCGATCCCGCACTGGAGCCCTTCCCCGACCTCCCGGACATCGTCCTTGAAGCGCTTCAGGGAATGGATCTTTCCCTGGGCGAGGGGCTTCTCGCCCCGGATCACCTTGCCCAGGGCCCCCCGGAGAACCTTCCCTTTGAGGACCTGGCAGCCGGCGATCGTTCCCGACTTCGAAACCTTGAAGACCTGGAGGACCTTTGCCCGGCCCACCACCTGCTCGACGGTCCGGGGCTCGAGGAGGCCCTCCAGGGCGGCCCGGATGTCGGCCACCGCCTCGTAGATGATTCGGTAGAGCCGGACATCCACCTGTTCCTCCTTGGCGAGGCGGGCGGCCTCCTCCGTCATCTCCACATGAAAACCGATCACCACGGCGTTGGAGGCCTCGGCGAGGAGAACGTCCGGCTCGGTCACATCGCCGACCCCCGCGTGGAGGATCTTCAGATTCACCTCCTCGGAGGTGATTTTCAAAAGAGAGTCCCGGATCGCTTCCACCGAACCCTGCACGTCGGCCTTGAGGATGAGGTTCAAGCTCTTCACCCGGCCCGCCTCGAGCTGGCGGTGGAACTCCTCGAGGGAGACCACCCGCCGCATCGGGGCCCGGGCCCCCCGGCTCTCCTCCTGCCGCTGGAGGGCGATCTCCCTGGCCCCCTTCTCGTCCGGGACGATGAGGAAGGTGTCTCCGGCCCGGGGAACGCCGTTTAATCCGAGGAGCTCCACCGGCGTTGAAGGACCCGCCTCATCAAGCCGGTGCCCCCTCTCATCGAGCATGGCCCGGACCCGCCCGTAAGTGGCCCCGCTCACCACCACATCCCCGACCCGCAGGGTCCCGCTTTGCACGAGGATGTGGGCGATGGGGCCTCCTCCCTTGGAGAGCTTCCCTTCCAGGACGATCCCCCGGCCTGAGGCCGCGGGGTTCGCCTTGAGCTCCAGGAGCTCCGCCTCGAGAAGGATCATGTCGAGCATCTGGTCAATCCCCGCGCCGGTCTTCGCGGAAACGGGAACCACGATCGTCTTTCCTCCCCAGTCCTCCGGGTTCAGGCCCAGCTCGAGGAGCTGCTTCTTGACCCGGTCCGGATTGGCGCCGGGCTTGTCGATCTTGTTGAGGGCCACGACAATGGTCGCCTCGGCCGCCTTGGCGTGGTCGATCGCCTCCACGGTTTGCGGCATGACCCCGTCATCGACGGCGACGACCAGGATGACGATGTCGGTAACGTGGGCCCCCCGCGCCCGCATCGCCGTGAAGGCCTCGTGGCCCGGCGTGTCCAGGAAGGTGATCGTCCCCTTAGGAGACGAGACCCGGTAAGCGCCGATGTGCTGGGTGATCCCTCCGGCTTCCCCTTCCACCACCTTGCTTTTCCGGACGGCGTCGAGGAGAGAGGTCTTCCCGTGATCGACGTGACCCATCAGGGTGACGACCGGGGCCCTCGGCTTCAACTTCGCCGGGTCCTCCTGCTCGTGGGCCGTGTCGAGCTGTTCCACGAGAGAAGGGACCTTCTGGTACTCGTAGCCGTAGAGCTTCAAGAGGGCCCTCACCGTCTCTTCGCTCAAGAGCTGGTTGATCGTCATCATGATCTTCATCCCGAGAAGGCGTTTGATCACGTCGCTGGGAGAGATCGCGAGTTTATCGGCCAGCTCCTTCACGGTGAGGGGCACCTTCAGCTGCAGGGGCTTCAATTCCGCCGGTTCCTGCGTGAGGGCCGCGGAGGGCTTCTGTTCCCCAATGGGAACCGGCGCTGGCTTCTGGGGCGGAGCCGCCTGCGCGGGCGGCGGCTTCGCGGGAGCCGGAGGAGGCCATGTCCTCGGAGGGGGAGCGGGGTACCCTCTGGGCGCGGGAGGCAATGCCTTCGGGGCCGTCGGGAAGACAGGTTTAATGGGGGCTGGGTGTTTCGGAACCGGCGCGGCGGCCGGCCTTGAGACGGGGGGAACCACGACCCTCGGAGGCGCAGGAGCAGGCGCCACAGGAAGCTTGGCCGATTTCGGAGGGGGGGCCGTCCTCACCGCCTTCAGGGGAGCTTTGGGTTTGACCGGCTTTGCCCCTTGGCGGAGTTTGGCAACGCTCTTTTCATCCAGCACCGCCATGTGAGAAGGGGCCTTCAAATGGAGCTTCGCGCACAGAGCCATGAGCTCCTTGGAGGTCAGCTTCAACTCTTTGGCGAGCTCAAAGAGGCGCATCGGTTACGAGGCCTCCTCCGGGGGAGGAGGCGGCTGGGGCAGTTCCGCCTCCAGTTTCGCAAGGAGCTCTTTGGCCCCATCGATCAGCTTCCGGGCTGTCTTTTCTCCGACCCCCTTGAGCTTCGTCAGCTCCTCGGGGGCCGCCTTGGCCACGGCGCCGAGGGTCTCGTAGCCGGCTCCCTTGAGCTGTTCGGCCAGCTTCGGCCCCACCCCAGGAAGGTCCGTGATCGAAAGCTTGGCCAGGACGGCCACCTGGGCGCGGGAACGGATGTCGATGTCGAGGTTCGTCAGCTTCGCCGCCAGCCGGACATTCTGCCCTTTCTTCCCGATCGCCAGGGAAAGCTGGTCATCCTCGACGATCACCTCCACCCGCTTCTTGTCGGAAGAGAGGTGGATCTCGGCCACCTTCGCCGGGGCGAGGGCCGAGGAGACGTACGCTTCCAGCTTCGGCTCCCACCGGATGATGTCGATCTTCTCTCCGTGGAGCTCCCGGACGATGTCCTTCACGCGGGTCCCCCGCATGCCGACGCAGGCCCCCACGCAATCGACCTTTTCATCCTTGGAAGCGACGGCGATCTTGGTCCGGTCGCCGGCCTCCCGGGAGATCGATTTGATCTCGACGATCCCCTGGGCGATCTCCGGGACCTCGAGCTTGAAGAGCTCCCTGACGAGATGCGGATGGGTCCGGGAGAGGACCACCTGAGGCCCCTTGGCGGTCTTGTTCACCTCTAGACAGTAGGCCCGAACCCGGTCCCCGGGACGGAAGCTCTCCTTGGGCGACTGCTCCCTCTTGGGGAGGATCGCCTCGGTCTTTCCCAGGTCGACGATGATCGCCCCCCGCTCAAATCGGTGCATCGTCCCGGTGATCAAAGAGCCGGATCGGGGGGAGTATTCGTTGAAGACGACGTTCCGCTCGGCCTCCCGGATCTTGTGGAAGATCACCTGTTTGGCCGTCTGGGCGGCGATCCGGCCGAATCCACCGCTGGAGACCTCCTTGCCCTCGACGAAGATCTGGATTTCCCCGCTGGCCCGGTCGATCCTGGCGGTCACCTCGCCGGCTTCTGTCCCGAAGGATTTCCGGGCCGCGCTGGCCAGAGCCGCCTCGACGGCTTCGATGATCACCTCCCGGTCGATTCCCTTCTCCCGGGTGAGGTGGTCCAGGACCGCCAAGAACTCGGCATTCATCTTAAAGTTTGACCTCCTGCACCGCGCGGGCAATGTCCGTCAGGCGGATCTGGAGTTTCTCGCCGCTGTCCAATCTCAAAGAGATGATCTCCTCATTGGCGCCGAGGAGCTCCCCGGAGATCTGACGGCGCACCTGGGCCGGGTCGAGGGCCTCCACCTTCAGGCGCCTGCCGATCATCCGCTCGAAATCAAGCCAGCTCTTCAAGGGGCGGTCGAGGCCCGGGGAATTCACCTCCAGGACGTAGCGGTCTGGAATCACATCGTGCTCATCCAGGATGATTCCGATCGTCTGATTCAAGCGCGAAAGCTCATCCAGGGTGATGCTGGAGCTCGTATCCACCAGAAACCGAAGAACGACCCGGCTTCCCTCCCACCGGCAGGTGAGCTCCACGAGCTGGGCCTGGCGGCTCTTTAAAACCGGCTCCACCAACGCCCGAACCCGTTGAATGATCTCTTCTGGATTCAACATGGAGATCCTTTGAGAATAAAAAAGTGGGACCGTAGAGCTCCCACTTAAGAAAAGACAAGATTCCCTAGATTACAGAACGCTTCACACTACATCTTCATTATCCGACGGAGGGGATCTCCTTGTCAAGGAGCTTTTTGAGGGCAGAGACCGCTTCGGAGCGTTTGATGAGTGTGGCGGAGGTCTCCCGGCGAAGCTTCACCTCAACGGAGGAACTCTGCAACGTCTTCTCGCTCAAGAGGATGCGGATCGGAAACCCGATCAGGTCCGCGTCCTTCAGCTTCACCCCGCCGGAGACCTCCCGGTCGTCCAGGAGGACCTCAACCCCCCCTAGGAGGAGCTCCTCGTGGAGGCCGAAGGCCTCCTTCTTTGTGGCGGAGTCCGACATGTTGATGGGGATCACAACGACTGGAAACGGGGCCAAGGAGACCGGC
>JACPXR010000113.1 GCA_016196465.1 Candidatus Omnitrophota bacterium
CAATAGCTTCTTGGAGGCGCCGCCACGCGCTGGAGCGCAGGGGCCGGCGCTGAAGGAGGCGCCGCCACGCGCTGGAGCGCAGCGGCAGGAGCCGCTTAAGGGGTGCTGGGCCACGGCGATCCGAAGTTTTGGAAAAAAATGCTGGAGCGCCTCTTGGACCAAGGAGGAATAGACGATGGCGCCGTCCACCCGGTCCGTGGCCAGCTGCAGGATTCCCCGCCGCTCCAGGGGATGGCGGGGAAATCTCTTTCCCAAAAAGAGGAGCGACAGAAGCCAGTAATGCATCCAGTCGCGCAGCCCGCTCAAGGTCCTGCTTCTCAAGTTTCGATAGAGGGTGAGGAGAAGCCCCCGCAACCCATCGCGGCGGACCTTCTCCCGGAGGGTGATCCGTTCCCTCCGGGGGGGGCTTCCGGAACTTCCGGGGGAGCCGGAATGCTCCTTCTTCTTTTGATAGAAGGTGACCAGCCAGATGGGAACCGGTATCTCGAGCGAAAAAACCGGGGCCCCCTTCCTCCGGGCGATGTCGATGAGACACTGGGCCATTGGGGCCGAATCGTCATCCACGATCAACAGATCCATCGGCTCCTGAAGAAGCGAACAGCGCAAACTCCGCAGGGCTCGATAGTGCGAACCGACCTGACCGATGTCCGGGATGAAGGCGAACTCCCGTAGAAGACCCTGGGCCTTCAAGCGGGCGAGCAGGGGAAGGGCGTCGTAATCCCGCGGGAAATCATGGAGGAAGACCCGCGACCGGAAACGATCTTGCCACTGCCGGAGGCAGGCCTCTCCCATGGCCCGGAAGTTGTATTTATTCCCGCACAGAAACGCCAGCTCCATCCGCTCCTCAGCCACTGGCGGGAACCTCTTGGTAAAGGCCCGCGTAAATCCCCTGCTGCCTCATGAGGGCCTGGTGGGTCCCCTGTTCCGACACCGCCCCTTCTCGGAGGACCAAAATCTGGTCCGCCTCCTTGATGGTGCTCAGGCGGTGCGCGATCACCAGAACCACCGCCTCCTCGTGAAAGGCCCGGATCGCCTGGTAGACGGCCTGTTCGGTGAGGTTGTCCAGGGCGCTGGTGGCCTCGTCGAAGATCAGGACCTCCGGATGCCTGACGATCGCGCGGGCGATGGCCATCCGCTGGCACTGTCCTCCGGAGAGGCGCAGCCCCCGGTCCCCCACGATCGTGTCGTAGCCCTTGGGAAGGGAGGCGATGAACTCATGGAGTTGGGCCACGCGGGCGGCCCATTCGATCTCGGACAGAGGGATCCGGTCGTCCAGGGCGATGTTCTCCCGGAAGGTGGCGTTGAAAACAAAGGTGTCCTGGGGCACGTAGCCGATCTTCCGGCGCCAGGCCTGAAGGTCCAGCTCATCCAATCGAGTCCCGTTCACCTCGAGGAAACCGGATCGGGGTTCGAACAACCCCAACAGAAGGTTCGCCACGGTGCTCTTGCCGGCCCCGGTGGGACCGGTGATGGCGGTCACGGTTCCCCGCCGCAGGGTCGCGCTGAAGCGGTCCAAGACGATGTGATCGGGACGGGCCGCGTAGGCGAAGGTGAGATCCCTGATCCTGATCTGCTCCACCGGCCCCACCCCTTGACCCTTCCGGGGCTCCTGGGGCAGATGGTTGAGCACCTCCTGGATCACCTCGATGCCGCGCCGGGTCCGGTTCATCTCCACGCTGGAAGCGTTCAGATCCCCCAGGGCGGGGGCCACCCTCCGGATGGCCATGAGGAAGGCCACCAGCGTGGAAAACTGGATCCCCAATGAAGGCAGCAGAAAGACAAGCCCCCCGAAGGCGAGCACCACGAGGCAGCTCAAGAGCTCGTTCACGAAAGCCGGACCTTGGCGGAGGAAAACCAGTTTCATGCTGGGACGCTTCTCGGCGGTCATGAGTTTCCTCTGGAAATCCAGCATCCTCTCCCCGATCGAAAAGGCCTTCACCACCTTCAGCCCGTCGATGGCGTCCACCTCCACCTTCGCCTGAACCCCGTGCAGGTCGTAGATGGTCCGCCCGTAGACCGCGGCCCGCGCGTCGGCGTACCGTCGCCAAACCAAGAAAATGCCCAGCCCGATCAGAGAGATGAAGAGGGTCGCCCACCAGGAGAGGTAGAGCATGAAACCGACCATGAGGACCGTGTTGAAGATCCCCGTGAAGAAATGGCCCAGCGCGATGATGACGAGGTAAACCGCCTCGGAGGCCACGTTGATGTCGTTGACCACCACCCCCCGGGCCCTTCGGGTCATCGGCTCATAGCGGGCGTTGAGGAATTTCTCGAAGAGGGCCCCCTTCATGCTCCACCTCAGCCGGATGGCGATGAGGGTCGTGTAGTACTTGTGGAGGAGATGCCCCAGCGACCGGAGGATGAACACCGCCGAAACCAACGCCAGGATGGAGAAAATCACCTCGTTGGGCCCGGCGGGGAGCCCCAGCCGCACCAGGGCCCGCTCCAGGCTGAGAAGGAAGCCGGACCACCCCGACCGTTCCGAGTGGGTGATGGCATCCAGCAGGGGAACCGTCAGGCCCACGGTGAGCACGTCTAGAAGGGCGGTTCCCATCATGAGACACATGATGAGGACCACAGGCCTGAGATGGGGCCTGACGACCATCCGCCAGTAGAGGGAGGCTGCCTTTCCTCGGGAACCGATGGCTGCGCTCATCCTAACCGGAAGCCCCCACGAGCGGAAGAGGATCCTCCCGCCTCCCCCCTTCTTCGGGCGCCAGAAGGAGTGGTTCCCGGATGGCCCGATAGATCGGAAAGAAATCGGACCGGTAGGCGGAGGTGGGCCTGAGGAGGGCCTGAAGTGAAAACCCGAACCGGCCGCCGGGAATGAACGACCGGACCCATCCCCAGGTCTGCCGCAAAAGGGGGAGATGGCGCAGGGGCTCCTGCCAGAGCACCAAGGAGGATTCGTACTCCCGCTTCCATCCGGTTTCCAGGTAGCTGACGAGATAAGACCAGAAGGCCAGTTTCATCACCTGCTGAGCCTGCTCAAGAGAGATCCCCTCCCGCTCTTGAAGGGCCCGCGCCAGGGTGTCCCTGAACTGTTCCCACTGCCTGCGCCAGTCCCGCGTGACGACCCAGTCAAACCGCCCGAGGCTGCGCTGGGAAGTCATCTGGGGGTGCACCTGTCTCAACAGGTACAGCCGGCTGAGCTGATGGACCTTTCCTTCGATGACCCCCAGGGAGCTGACCAAAAGCTCGCCGAAGAAATTGTCCAGGCCCAGGCGGAGAACCATCTGCCAGTGGGAGGCCATCGCCGGGGTCCGCTTGACGGAGAATTCCGTGGCCTGAATCTCCTTGAAATGGGCGAGAACCCGCCTGGAGGGCTTCTCATCCTCGATGGAGTGCTGGGCGTAACTCCCCATCACCCGGATGGGACCGTGCACGGCGTTGTCCAGGGTCGAGAAGTAGGCCCCCTGGCCGTGGACGGAGCTCGTCTCCGGATGGGCCTGGAGGAAGCGGACCGCGTCGTCCATCGCCTCCAGAACCACAAAGTCATCGTCGGCGACGTTGACCGCGTAGGGGGTATCGACCTCGAGGAGCAGATCGCTCATGCATCGGATCGTGTCTGAACCCGGCGGGGCGTCGGGCCGAGGGGGATAGGCCCGGTGGGCCAGGCGAAGGCGCTGGCTCAAGAGGCGAACGGTCTGGCGATCACGATCGAGCTGTTCGGGATCGCTGGAATCGCCGATCAAGATCGGATGCCCGCAATTCCGATTGGCGAAGTAGCCCAGAAGACGCCTCAAGTAAGCGGAGCGGTTCCGGGTTGGGATCACGATCGTCAGCGGCGTCCGGTTCATGAGGCCTCCAGGGTCACCTTCGCGGGCAGGGGGGCGGGGAGGGCCGCGTCCGATCCTCGGAAGATGATCTGGCTTCCGGAGGGCTCAAACCGCAGAGGCACCTCCAGGAGTTCTCCCAAGGCCTCCCGGACGTTGGGCCGGTCCTCCGGGCGCACCATCAAGAGAAGAAACCCACCCCCTCCGGCCCCCAGCAGCTTCCCCCCCAAGGCGCCGGACCTTCTCGCCGCCTCATAGGCCTGATCCACCTGAGAGGTGGAGATCCGCTCGGAGATCCCCTTTTTCAACTTCCACCCCTCATGGAGAAGCTGACCGAAGTCGTCCAAGGAATCTTCCCCGGTGAGAAGCCTCTGTGCCTCGGTGACCATCTGTTGGAGTTCGGCAAAGAGCGGTCTCTTTTCCCGGACCGCCCGGATCTGATCCGCCGCGATCTCCGAGGCGGTTCGGGACAAGCCGGTGTAAACCAGCATCAGGTGCGCCTCCAGCTCCAAGCGGCGCTCCGGGCTCAAGTGGATGGGGTGGACCTGGAGGCTGCCGTCCGGATGGAAGTCGATCCGGTTGAACCCGCCGAAGGCCGCCGTCACCTGGTCCTGGGAACCGACGTTCTCCCGGACCCAATCCTGCTCCACGCGGATCGCATCCTCCGCCAGGCGCATCGGACCGGGCCTCTCCCCCCGGAGGGCGTAGAGGGCGTTCAACAGGCCCACGGTGAAGGAGGAGCTGGAACCCAGACCCGAGCGGGCCGGCAAATCTCCGTCGTGGTGGAGCTCGACCCCCAGCGGAATTCTAAGAAACCGGAGGGCCTCCCGGACGGCGGGGTGCTGAATCTCGTCGAGCGTCTGGACCAGCTCGATCTGCGACCAAACGATCCGATGGGTGTGCTTGAAGAAGGGAGGCAGCCACCGGCAGGTGATGTAGCAGAAGTGCTGAATCGCCGTGGCCAGGGTGGAGCCGCCGTGCTCACGGAACCAGGCCGGATAGTCTGTCCCTCCGCCAAAGAAGGAAACCCTGAAGGGGGTTCGGGAGATGATCACCCCGCCCCCTCAAGACGATTTCGAACCAGGCGGCGGGAGGTCATCTCCCGGATCTGCTCCAAGGCGTTGATCCCGAATCGAGTCCGGATCATCGCGAGATAACGCGGGGAGCTGAAGTAGGTGGTAAACGCCTGATCCCTGAAGCGGAGGACCTCCTCCGAGGGCAGGTGCCTTGTGGCAAGCGGCAGGGTGTCCACCGCGTGCTGAGAATAGCCGCTCCAGCGCTCCGGGAGGGGGCGGCCCTCTCCCAGCGCCGCCTCATAGAGGGGCGAACCCGGGTAGGCCATGGCGGAATAGAAATTGGCGAACTCGCAGTTGAGCTCCAGCGCCAGGTCCAGCGTCTGCCGCATGGTGTCGAGATTGTCCTCGGGCAGCCCAAAGATGTAGTTGCCGATCACGTGAATCCCCGCCGATTGCACCTTCTGAATGGTTTCGAAAATCTGATCCTGCGAAAACCCCTTCTGAACGTCTTGGCGCACCTTGTCGTTGGCCGCCTCGATGCCGAAAGCGAGCCAGCGAAACCCGGCGGCCCTGAGCTTCTCCAGCATTCCCTCCCGAACCGTGTCGACCCGGGCGTAGGCCCAGAGGTTCAGATCGTACCGCCGCTCGATGAGGCCTTCGCAAATCGCCAGAACATGCCGGGGGTTGAGGACGAACATCTCATCGGCGATCTTGATCTGCTTGACCCCATAGCGGGTCACGAGATGATCGATCTGGGCCAGCACCGATTCCGGACTCCAGAAGCGGTAGCTGTTGACCTCCCTCCGGATCCCCATCAACCTCTCCCCCCCCCTGAAGGGGGCCTGGATGCAGCAGAAGCTGCAGTGGTAGGGGCACCCGAGGGTCGTGTAAAGGGCGGCGTACGGCTTTCGGTCCGGGAGGCCCAAGCAGTGCCAGTTGTGGGCCCGGTACCGCTCCATCGGAAGCAGGTCCCAGGCCACCTCCGGCATCTCGCGGTCCAGATCCTGGAGCAGCAGGTGAAATCAGCCGCCTCCTCCCGCAGGGTTCTCTCCGGCAAAGCAGCCACGTGACCTCCGACGAGGAGGACCTTCCCTTCGGGGCGCAGGGCCTTGAGCGCCCGAACCAACTCCCCCGCCCCGGTCATGTTCTGAGTGGAAGCCGAGGGCTGATGCCCGTACACCACCACGGCGGTGAGAAGCGGATCCATCCGGGCAATCCGCTCGGCCGCTCCTTGGCCCCTCAGGCCCTCCGCCTCGGCGTCCAGCACCTGAACGGAGAATCCCTTATTCCTCAAGTAGGTCGCCATCAGCCCTGCCCAGACCGGGGGCTCCACCGCCGCCAGCTCCTCGCCGAGCGCCTGGTAGATCTCCGAGCGGCTGTTCGGGTGGACGAGGACCGCCTCCGGTTTAGGCGATGTTCGCGTAGCCATTTCTCCGGATCACCTGGTATCCCTTGACCAGCTCCGCAATCCCCGCCTGAAGACTCACCCGGGGGCGAAAGCCGGTCCGCTCGATCTTCTCGTTGCTGACGATGTAGTCCCTCTGGTCGGGGTCCGTTCCAATCTCCGCTTCGGTGAAATAAAAACCCGGGACCTGCTTCCGGATCTCCTCGCACAGCTCCCGCTTCGAAAGGTTGGCGTCGCTCAACCCCACGTTGTACGGCTGGCCTTGCATCTGGTCAAAATGGGCCATGGCATGCCCGAAGGCGGCGGCCACGTCCCGGACGTGAATGTAATTCCGCCGGAAGTCTCCCTGATACAGAACCAGGAAACCGTCGGAGGTCGCCCGGTAGACGAAGTCATTGACCAACAGATCCAGGCGCATCCGGGGAGAGATCCCGAAAACGGTGGCCAGACGCAGGGTCACGCTGTTTCCCGCATCCAACACCGCCCGCTCCGCCTCAACCTTCAACCGCCCGTAGAGGGAGATGGGCCTCAAGGGGCTTTCTTCCGTGCAGGGAACCCCTGTCCCCCCGATCCCGTAGCCGCTGTTCGTGGTCGGAAAGATCACCCGTTGTTCGGTCCGCCTCAGTTTCAGGAGCAGTTGGATCGCTTCCAGGTTCACGGACCGCGCCTCCTGGGGGTGGCGGTCGCAGACCGGGGCGCCCGTCAGACAGGCCAGAGGAATGATCCCGTCGGCTCCCTGAAGGGCGGCCCGGAGGGTCTTCGGGTCGCGGGCGTCGCCCCGCAGGATATTGAGCGCCGGATGGTGGCAGCAGTCCAGCAAGGGCGCTTGTCCATACCAGAAATTATCGAGGACCGTGACGGCGTGACCTTCGGACAAAAGAATCGGAACCGCCACCGCCCCGATGTACCCCGCCCCGCCGGTGACCAGAATGTTCACGCGATCTCCTTTGCGTTCCTAAAAAGGTCCCTTAAACCGCTGTTCATAGCTGTAAAAGGTCTCCCGGGAAAGATCCGCCGGGGGAAGCCCCAGCATCTGTTCCACGCGGCGAATCAGATCCGGCGCGGCGGGATAAAAACGGTTCTCCAGAGGGCGCGTGGTGGGACACGGGACGTGCGCGAACCCCAGGCGCTCGACCGGTTTCTTCAACTCTCCGAAGCAGCGGTGGTGAACCTCGGCGGCGACTTCAGCCGCGAAGCCGCAGAAGGTCCAATCGTAATCGGCCACGAGACAATGGCCGGTCTTTCGGACGGACGCCGCGATCGGCTCGATGTCGAAGGGGGCGACCGTCCGGACGTCGATCACCTCCAGCTCCACGTTTCGTTTCGCCAGGACCTCCGCCGCCTTCAGCGCCTCGAGGGTCATCCAGGAGGTGGTGACCACCGTCGCGGAATCCCCTGGGCGGCGCAGGGCCGGCTCTCCCAGACCGATGGAATGGGAGGGGTCCACCTCTCCTGAAACATCGTAAAGCCACCGGTGCTCCAGGAACAGGACCGGGTTGTCGTCCCGGATGCTGGCGCGCAGAAGGCTGTAGGCGTCCTGAGGGGTCGTGGGGAGAACCACCTTCAGCCCCGGCAAGTGGGCGAAGAGGCCGTGCAGCGACTTGCTGTGCTGGGCCGATTGGCCCCATCCCCGGCCGATGACCGCCCGAATCACGAGGGGAACGCGCAGCCGCCCCCCGCTCAAATAATGAAGGTTGGAAACGATGTTGGCGATCTGATTCATCGCCAAAAGGACGAAGTCCACCCGGATGTGAACCTGGACGGGGCGCAGACCCGCCAGGGCGGCCCCCACCGCCACGCCGGTCATCCCCTCCTCGGAGAGGGGGGTCCCAAAGCACCGATCCGGCCCGAACCGCTCCGCGAGCCCGCGGGTGGAGCCGTAAATCCCCTTGTGATCCGGAACATCCAGGCCGAAGACGAAGACCGACGGGTCGGCCTCCATCTCACTGGACAATCCCAAGGCGAGCGCCTCTTTAAAGGTCAGCATCGATTTCATGAAAAGAGATCCGAATCCAATTGGTCCCCTTCGGGAAAAGGGGCTTCCTGGGCCGCCGCCACGGACCGGCTGATCTGATCATCAACGGCGTTCCGGATCTGCCGGCGGTCCTCCTCGGTCACTCCCCACCGGCCAAGCTCTTTTTCAAAGCGGATCACCGGGTCAAGCCGTTCGATCTCCTCCGGCGTGGGCTTCCTGCGGTAGCCGGCCTCAAAGTCTTCCCCGGGGCCCACATGCTCCAGAAAACGGAAATAGGAAAGGTGGAGGAGCCCGGGCCCCTGCTCCTCTGACATCCGGCGCAACATCAACCGGGTCAACCGGATCACCTCCAACAGATCGGATCCGTCCCCGCTGGCGGTCGAGCACCGGAAACCCTGCACCGCCTCCAGGATCGAGCGGAAGCCCTGCCGCTGGCGGCTGGGGGTGTGAATGGCCAACCCGTTGTCCTCACAGACAAAGAGGACGTTCAACCGCTTGAGACAGGCAAAGTTTAAACTCTCCCAGAAGACCCCCTCCTCCACGGCGCCGTCCCCGAAGAAAGAAACCGCCCCCCTGTCGGATTTCCGGTAGGCGTGGGCCAAGGCGGCCCCCACCGCCAGCGGGATCGTGGTCCCCACCACGGCAGAGGTGGCCATCAAACCGGCCTCCGGAGCCGCCAGGTGCATGGAGCCCGCCTTCCCCTGGCCCGTCCCGGTCTTCTTTCCATACAGCTCCCCGAAGAAACGGTCTGTTTCTCCCGTGAGGGCCAGATAGAGCGCGTGGTTTCGGTAAGAGCCGAACATCGGGGTGCCCGGCGGAAAGCAATGGCATACCCCCACCGGGATCGCCTCTTCACCGATTCCCAGATGGACGGGGGTCTTGATCTGGTCCTTGGGATACTCCCGGCGGATCCTCTCCTCGACGCTTCGGGCCAGGATCAATCTCCGATAGAGGAGGATCGCCTCCTCCTGGGTCAAGGCCGTGGCCCCATCCTCCGTCAGACTCTGCGGCCTACGCGAGCTGGGATTGAACAACGCTCTCTCCCTGAGATTTCAGAAATAGATCCGCCTGGGCGAGGCAATCGGGCGTCCCGATGTCAAGAAGGCGGCCTTGAGAGTAAAAGAGCCCCTTCCTCCTGCCCTCGAGCAGAGACCCCAAATGGGTCTCCAGACTGTAGGCCCCCCCCGGCCACGAAGCGACCAGGGAGCGGCTGAGGACGTAAGCCCCGGCATTCACCCAACCCTCTCCCTGAAGGGGCCGTGAAGAAAATTCCAGCCCCTTCCCGGATGGATCGGAATGCCAGAAGCCTTTTTCAACCGGCGCACCCACCACCCGGTTCGCCTGGACCGCGACCCCGGTGAAATCCCGCTCCTGGCGCTCGTGAGCTTCGAGGACCGGCCGCAGGGTCTGTTCCACCCAGCTGTCTCCATTGAGGGCCACCCAGGTGGAAGACTGGATGAAAGAAAGAGCGTTTTTCAGCGCTCCTCCTGTTCCCAGGGGGAGGGGCTCCAACACCAGCCTGAGACCCGGAAATCGGGTTCGGTAACGGCCGAGGAACTCCTCAAAGCAATCGGCCCGGTGATGGATCGCCAGCGCGAAGCGTGAGAACCCCTCCTGCTTAAGCTTCTTGAGCAGAAGGGAGAGGAACGGCTCTCCCCCGATCGGCAGGAGGGGTTTGGGGGTACGGCGCGTTAAAGCCCCCAGGCGGGAGCCCTTCCCGCCGCATAGAATCACAACGTCGACGTCCAACCCTTTCATCCGGCCTCCAGGGCTTCCTCAAGCGGCGTGGTGATTCCTTCTTCGATCTCCTGGAAATCGGCGTGATAGGGAGAAGAGGGATGCCGCAAGGCGGCCAGGGAGAACCGGTGCCTCGGGGCGGGGAGAAACCGGCGCAGCTGGCGGCCGAAACCGCGGACCGGAACCAGCGATCTCATCCTCCCCCTCCATCTCAACGCCCAAGCGGGCGGAGGGGGGGCCGTCAGGCCCAGCCACTTGAAACGGAGCTGCCTCGCCAGATGCTTCCAGAACCCTCTTTTCACCAGGTCCTGGGCTTCGGAGAGGGTGAGCCCGTCCTGAGCGCAGAGCTCTTCCGCCAGCCGATCCTGGTAGAACCGGTAGGAGGAGAGCCAATGCTCTCCGGTCAGCCAATCGAAGGCCTTCATCATCGGATAGCGCCGGGAGTGGAGGTGTCGGGCGACGAACAGGCGGTTGAGCTGCTTGACCTTGCCCTGCGTCACGATCAAACTGCTGGGGAAGATCTCGATGGCGAAGGGAGGGTCGCGAAAATCCTCCGTCCAGACCCACTGTCGCTTGAACTGCTCCGTTCGGTTGACCGAGAACGGAACCACGGTGTAATCCATCAAAAGGTCCAACAGGCGCTCGGCGGCTCGCTCCTGCTCAAATCCCCTCAAGGAGAAGACGGAGCTTCCCGCCAATGGGCCGAACGCCCCGTCCCGTTCCAGATCGAGGAGGACCCCCACCCCCAGCGCGGCCGAGTAATCGGGGTGCCGGTCGAGGAACCGGATCCCTTCCTCCAGCGCGCTTGGAACCAGCAGGTCGTCGTCGCAGACGTACGTGGCGTAGGGGGTCGAAACCTGATGGGCCATCACCCGCAGACACTCGAAGTGCCTCTTGCCGGGGAAAAGGGCGTGCTCTACCCGGAAGCCGGGCGCAATCGCCCGGATGCCGCGGTCCACCCGCTCCACATGGGGCTCGCTGCTGGAGTCTCCGATCATGACGACCCCGCGGAACCCTCTCCACTGGAGGTATCGAAGCCCCCGGAGAAGGAATTCCGGACGGTTCAACGTGGGGATCAGGATGGTGAGCCGTGCGGTTTCTTCGCTCATCGGACCCTCTGCCCTTCTTTGGACTTCCCCGGCTTGACCTGGAGGCGATACCAGTCGAGGGTCTCCCGGAGCCCTTCCTCAAAGCCTTCCTGGGCGAGAAAATGAAACCGTTCCTTCGCCCTGGAAAGGTCGAAGCACTTCCTGGGATGACCTCCGGGCCTGGAGGTGTCCCAGAGGATCTGACCCCTGAAGCCGACCAGAAGCCGTATCCGCTCCACCAGCTCCCGGATGGAGATCTCCTGGCCGGAACCGACGTTGACCGGCTCCGGATCGTTGTCATGCTCCGCCGCCAAGAGAACCGCCCGGGCGGCATCCCGAACATGGAGAAACTCCCGCCGCTGGGAGCCGTCCCCCCAGACCTGGATGCTCTCGGCCTCCTCCTCCACCGCCCGGTCCATCCGCTGGATCAGGGCCGGGATGACGTGGCACCTTGAGAGATCGAAATCGTCCCCGGGACCGTAGAGATTGATGAGGAGGAGGTGCACGGCGTTGAATCCGTACTGTTCCCGGTAGGCCTGTCCCTGAACGAGAAGCGTCTTCTTGGAAAAGGCATAGGGGGCGCAGGTCGGCTCCGGATAGCCCTCCCACAGATCCTCCTCCTTCAACGGCATGGGAGCGAACTTCGGGTAGCTGTCCACCGTCCCGGTGCTGATGAATTTTTGAACCCCCGCCCTCCGGGAATGCTCCATGAGAAGGGCGTTCATCACCGTGTTCTTGAAAAAGATCTCGCCTTGGTTCTTGATGTTGAATTCGATGCCGCCGTTTAAGGCGGCGCAATGGATCACCAGGTCCACCCGGTGAGCGCGAAACAGCCCCTCCACCTCCGATTCCCGGGTCAGATCAAGCTTGCCTCTGGCCGGGGCGATGAGCTGCCAGACCCCGATCTCTTTCAGGAACCGGACCAGATGCCCGCCCAAAAAGCCGTCTGCGCCGGTCACAAGAACGGACTTCGCCTTGAGTCCCGGAAATTCCTCAGGGTTCACCATCGCTTGAAAAACCTCTGGAAGACCTCCGCGATGTAGCCGATCTTCGCATCGTCCGTGGACTGGTTGATCCCGAACACGAGGCCGTTGGTGTGAATCAGATCCGCGTTCTTGAGACTTCCCCTGACCTGGATCCGGTCCCGGGCTTCCTCGGCGAAGGGCTGCCGGGCGAGGTTGCCCCCCACCAGCATTCGGGTCTCAATCAAGTTCTCCTCCAGAAAGTTCATCAGGGCGGCCCGCTTGAAAGGGGCCTCCTCCCGGAGGACCATCGGATAAGAGAAGGGACTGAGGAACTCCCCCGGCTGCTCCTCGAAGAGATGCACGAAATGGGTGAAGGGCCGGAGGCGCTCGGTGATCCGCTGGAAAGCGACGCGCCGCTTGGCAATGTACTCCTCCGCCCTTTTCAGCTGGTGAATCCCAAAGGCCCCCACCAACTCCGTGGGCCTGAGGTTGAGGCCCGGGTCGCAGAAGAGAAACCGCTTGTCAATCTCGGGATAGCGCTCCTCGTAGCCCTTTCGGAAACCGACGGAAGAGTCCCGCACCCATCCATGCGCCCGCATCGCCTTCAAGACATCCGCCGCCGCGTCCGACGAGGCGCAGGTCATCCCCCCCTCCATCGTGGAGAGGTGGTGAGCGAACATGAAGCTGAAGCAACCAAACTGCCCGAAGGTCCCCACCCTCTGCTGGTTCCAGCGGGTCCCCACCGCCTCACAGGCATCCTCGATGACCCAGGCGGAGCTTTCCCGGGCCTCCCGCATGAGGTTCGTCATGTTGCAGCTGTGCCCCATGAGGTGAACGGGGACCATGGCAAGGGTGCTGGGGGTCACCGCGTGGGCGAAAGAGTCCACACAGAGGTTCTTGAGACTCACGTCCACGAGGACCGGCTTCAGGCCGGCAATGAGGGCCGTGCTGAGGGTGGTGCTCCAGGTCAGCGCCGGAATCAGGACCTCCTCCCTCTGCGGGGTCGCGGGGTGGTACTTCAGCCAGAGCATCGCCAGAAGCAGCGCCGAGGTTCCGCTGTTGGAGGCCACGGCGTGCCGGCATCCGAGCCACTGGGCCCAGCACTGTTCGAACTCAGCCACCTTCTTCTCCATGACCACCTGGGTGGAGAGCATGGAGTTGAGCGCCTCGAGGATCTCCTCCTCCCCGAACATCACTTCCTGAAGCGGGATCTTGCTCTTCCCGGGAACAAACTCCTCCCGGGGAAGGCGGGCGCGGATGAACTCCCTCATCGCCAGAAGGTCTCCGGCGAGCTTGCTGCCCCCTGGGGGGATCATCCTCAGGCTTTCTCCAGGGAATAGGCCTGCTCGGCCAGCGTGCCGCGGCTGAGGCCTTCAATCATGTCGTTGATCAGATCATCCAGGGTAAAGGTGGGCTTCCATCCTAGGATCCGCTGGATCTTGGCCGGATTGCCCCGCAACCGGTTCACCTCATAGGGACGGATGTATCGGGGTGAAATCTTCACGTACCGGTAAGGATCCGGAATCCCCAGCCGACGGAACACCCGCTCCAGAAACTCTTGGACCGTGGTTTCCACGCCGGTGGCCACCAGGAAATCGTCTGGGGCCTCGTGCTGGAGCATCATCCACATTGCCCGGACATAATCCCTGGCGTGCCCCCAGTCCCGGGAGGACTTGAGATTTCCAAGGACCAGCTCCTCCTTGCGTCCCGCCTTGATGTCCAGCGCCCCCTTGACAATCTTGGCGGTGACGAAGTTGAGGCCGCGGCGGGGGGACTCATGGTTGAAGAGGATCCCGTTGGAGACGAACATCCGGCGCGAAACCCGGTAGACCCGGCTCAAATGGTAGGCGTTGAGCTTCGCCGTGGCGTATGGAGAGCAGGGGACCATCCGGGATTCCTCGTCCGAGGGCAGGTCCGGCGTGTTGCCGAACATCTCAGAGGAGGCGGCGTTGTAAACGCGGGCCCGCGGGGCGGCGTGGGCCACCGCCTCCAGCCGGTTGACCGTCCCCAGCACAATGACCGACGTGGTGTGGACCGGCTCCATGAAGGAGACCTGCACGTGGGACTGGGCCGCCAGGTGGTACACCTCGTCCGGCTGAACCTCCTTCAGGGTCCGCAGGAGGGATCCCATGTCCAGCACATCCCCGTACTCGAGGTGAAGACGGGAGGTGATGTGGTCCAGGCGCAGGGTCTGGGTTTCAGGCGAGGAACGCCGCGGGATCATCCCGTAGACCTCGTAGCCTTTTTCCAGGAGCAGTTCCGCCAGATACGACCCGTCCTGCCCGGCGACGCCGGTGATCACCGCCTTTCTCTTATTCATGGACGGCAACCCCCGTGGGAGCCCACTCGGGGACCGATTGGCGGGGCTGACTCAACGTGGTGATCCGTTCCAGCGGAATCCCCAGCTCGCTTAAGCGGCAGAGAACCTGCCGGGGAGGCTCGAGGTAAGCCAGCACGAGGCAATCGTATTCCTCCGGCGGGACCTCTTCGATCTTCCGGATGGGATAGCCCAGAAAATGGGTCTGGCCCAGGGCGTCCCCCACCACCCCCATCAACTCCAGCCCCATCCCCTGAATGGTCAGGGTGGCGATCTCGGCCAACTCGTCGGTTCCCCACAGGAGGATCCGGCCTCTGCCCAGCTTCTGCTGGTCCGAGAGCTGTTCGATGAGATACCGGCGGATTCCCCGGTAGAGATGGAGGGAGTACTGGATGAACTCGACGGTCAGACGGGACTTTTCCAGAATCCCCTGGGGGGTGATGAGATAGCGAATCCGCCGGCCTTTCGCGTTGCGGATCTTGATGTGCCCCTTGTTCGACAGCCGGCGCAGCATGAGGTTGGTCAATCCGAGCGCCACCCCCACCCTTTTGGAAAGATCCCTCTGGGTGGCGTGTGGAGTCAGCGCGATTTCATGGAGGAGCTGCATGTCCCGATAGGAGGCATTGGAGGTTCGCATCATCTTGTTCACTTTCTGAACATACAGATCAGGTTTTGGCTTGTCAAGACAATTCACCTTCCCAAAGGAATTTCCCGAAACCAATCCACGGTCCTCGTCAGGCCTTCCTCCAGCATGATCCGAGGTTGCCATTTCAGCTTCTCCCGGGCCAGGCGGATGTCCGGACATCGAACCTTGGGGTCATCCTCCGGCAGCGGCTTGAAGGCCAGGGGGCTTAAACTGCCGGTGAGCTGTAGGATCAGCTTCGCCAGATCCAGGAGACGGATTTCGGAGGGATTCCCCAGGTTGACCGGATCGTGAAGGTCGCTCTCCATGAGCTTGAGGATCCCCTCCGTGAGATCGTCCACGAAACAGAAGGAGCGGGTCTGGGAACCGTCCCCGAAAACGGTGACCGGCTTTCCGCTCATCGCCTGGGTGATGAAATTGGGGATCGCCCGGCCGTCTTCCCTGCGCATCCGGGGCCCATAGATGTTGAAGATCCGGACGATCCGGGTGTCCAGTCCGTGCTCCCGGTGGTAGGCCATCGTCAGGGCCTCGGCGAACCGCTTGGCCTCGTCATAAACACCCCGGGGGCCAATCGGGTTGACATGGCCCCAGTAGCTCTCCCTTTGAGGATTCTCCAGGGGATCCCCGTACACCTCGGAGGTGGAGGCCAGCAGGAACTTGGCTTTCTGGGCCTTGGCGATCCCCAGGGCGTTTAAGGTTCCCAGCGACCCGACCTTCATCGTCTGGATGGGAAACATCAGGTAGTCCGGGGGCGAGGCCGGAGAGGCAAAATGAAGGACGTAGTCGATCTTCTCCTGGATCTGAAGCGGCAGGCTGATGTTGTGAAGGAGGAACCGGAAGGAACGGTTTCCCTCCAGGGGCTGAACATTCTCCCTCCTGCCGGTGATCAGGTTGTCCACGCAGAGAACCTCGTGCCGGTCCTCCAGCAGCCGCTGGCAGAGGTGCGACCCGATGAACCCCGCCCCTCCGGTGATCAGGATCTTCACAGGGAGAGTGCTTTCTGAAATCCAGGCGCCAGAAGTTCCGCGAGGCGGAAGCCGGCCCTCTGCCGATAGGAAGGGGTCTGCGGCCCCTCGTGCGTGTCCACGAGGGCGAAGAGGTCCCTCAGAGGGACGAGCCCCACGTTGTTCCCGTACAGCCGGCCTTCCTTCAAGTTCTCCACGCGGGTCAAGGCGGCCAGTCCGCTGGCCTCCCGGTAGAAGGGGCGGCGCTGGCCCCGGGGCAGATCCACCCCTTGCCCCAATTGCTCCAACCGGCCCGACTCCTCCAGCGTCCAGTGGCTCTGCACCTCCTCATAGGCGACAAAAGCGGAGTCCAGCCCCTGCTCCAGGGCGGTCTCGATCAGATCGTCGATCATCCCCTTGGGCCGAAACGGATGGGTGACCTCCAGCTTCACCACCCATTCGGCCCCGTAGCCCTCCTGGCGCTTCAACTGCTCCACCGCGTGGAGGAGCACGTCGGTCACCGTGGCGGAAGGGCGGCTCAACTCGGCGGGCCTCAAGAAGGGGGACTCCGCCCCCAGGCGCCGGCAGGCCTCGGCGACCGGGCGGTGGTCGGTGGAGACGATGACCCGGTCCAGGCGTAAGGACTCCCGGGCAGAGCGGATCGTGTACTCCAGAAGCGGCACCCCCGCCAGCATCGGATTGGGATCCTCCGCGAATTCAGGATCGGACCCGCGGATCGGGATCACCGCGATGATCTTGGAATCAGTCATTGACGCTCCTCTTTCCGCTCGTCAAGGCCTGCTCCGCCAGCCAGAAGGTAAACTCATCCTCGATGTCGATCAGGGAGGCCGGGTCGCTGTTGGCCACGATGCTGGTCCTGGGCCCCAGGCGCCTGCCCTCCCGGATGAACCGGGCCCTCGTGGCGCAGGCCAATCCGGTGTCCTCGCGGAAGAGGTGCTCCCGCTTCTGCCGGGGCCCGTAGGGGACCTCGAGGAGACGGACCGGTTGGCCGTTGGTGATCCGCCAGAAATTCTTGTGGGTTTCAAAAGCCACAAAGGCCGAGTCGAGGTTCGGATCCGCTTGGAGGCGCCGGATCACCTCCTTAAGCATCCAGGCCTTCCGGAAGATGTCGGTGGGCTGAAGGAAGACAAGGATGTCCACTTGAAACCCTTCCTGCTCCTCCAGCCAGGTCAACGCGTGCTGGAGAACCGATTCGGTCGTCGCGCAATCGGTGGCCAGTTCCTTGGGCCTTAAGAAGGGGGCCTCCGCCCCATGCTCGAGGGCAACCCTCTGGATTTCAGGGTCATCGGTGGAGACGATCACCCGATCAATGAGGGGGCAGCCCTTGGCCGCCTCGATGGAATAGGCGATGAGGGGTTTTCCCCCCAGGGGCCGGATGTTCTTGACCGGCAGTCCCTTGGAGCCCCCGCGGGCCGGAATCACCGCCACCACGCTCGGCTTCATTTCGGCCGGACCTCCTCCAGACGCCGACGGTGGATCAGTTCGATGACCCGGACGACCCGCCTGGCGCGGCCCTCATCGCGGCCTTGATGGATCCCGTGAAAATGGTGGACGCTGGCCAGGGGTTCATAGGCGATCCAATGCCCATGAGAGATCACCCGCTTGGCCCAGTCCCGGTCCTCGACGCCGGAAAGGGCCTCGTCGAAGGGAAGCCCTTTCCAGACCGATTTTCGGATCATGGAGTTGGCATTGTGAAAGAAAAAATCCTTCCGCTGAATTCTCCGCTCGATCCCGAAGGTGGTCCACAGATCCCGTTTGTCGAAATCATGGCTGTCGGGAAGGGGCTCCTGCCTGCCGTAGACCGCGGCCACCTGCGGGTGCGCCAGAGGGCTCCCAAGGGCCTCCAGCCACCGGTTGTGAACCGGAATGCAGTGGGCGGAAAGGCAAATCACCCCTTCCCCCCGGGCCTGATCGATCCCCCGGTTGAGGGCCCGGCCATAGGTAAACTCCGGGTCCAAGATCTGCAGCACCCGGCATCCGAATTTCCTCGCCACCGAAACCGATTGATCCGTCGACTCGTTGTCCACCAGAATCACCTCACAGGGCTTCGACTCCTGGTGGGCGAGGGCGGTCAGACAGCGCCTCAGCCAGGGTCCTTCGTTCTTGCTCCGGATGACGACGGAAATCTTCACAGCTCAATCACCCCGAAGGTGATCGGATCATCCGGATGAAGGTCGTAGAGAACTTTCTTTCCGATCACCCAGGATTTGAGCGAATCGGTCAGCCCCTGGAGGGGGGCCTTGGAGGTCAGGTCCTCCTCCCGGAGGATCTGACCGGCGGCCAGGGGCCGGGCGGCGACTAAGCTTTGGACTTGCCCAAGCCCGCTCTTTGCCTCGGCGGAATCCGCGAGCCCCAGATACGCCAGGATCCAGCCCTGGTCAGGGGGAAGGATCACCAGACTTCCTCCATGATCTGCGAGACCCGCTGGAGAATTTTCGGCCCCTCAAACCCTTCCTTCTGAAGAAGCCCCTTGCAGGTGTAGCGGCAGAAGGCCTCCGCGGCCTGGAGGATGTTCATCGCTTTTCCATTGAGCGTGGGGTGACCGCTCATCCGGGCGTGCCGGAGAAAGACCGTCTCCAGGGGGGCGTAAATGATGTCGCAGCAGGCGGTCCGAACCGGCACCTGAGCGAGGAGTTCCGCGGACTCCTTCTGATTCCGTTCGATGTCCCCCCGGGAGCGCTCCAACCAAAGCCGCCTGCGCTCCCCTTCATCCGTCACCTCGCCTGAAATCACCGAGGGTTCGGCGGGGCTGACGGCCGAGTACGGCTCAAGAGAGGTCCAGCCCTCCCCGACCCTTCGCCATCCGGCCTGGCCCTTCGTCGTCGCGTTGAGGATCAAGTCCGCCGAGAGAAGCGGGGGCCTCAACCGATTCTCTCCCATGGCGGTCGCCTTCGTCAGGCCGGAGGCGTTGATCCGTTCGCACAGCTCCGACGCCCGATTCAAGTTTCGGTTTGACACGGTGATCGCCCCTTCCTTTCCGATCTCCTGGGCGAGGAAGAAGGCGAGGGCCTGCGCGGCCCCCCCGCAGCCCATCAACACCACCTGAAGCCCCCGGAGAGAGGCGAGAAGAGGTGTTTCGCCGGAATGGAGAGGGGAAACGATGCCTTGGACCCCTCCCAGACCGTCGGTATTGGTGCCTACCAGGCCCCCCTGCTCCGTCCGGAAGAGGGTGTTGACGGCGCCGATCTTCGAGGCCAGAGGGTCCACCTCATCCAGCAGCTTCAGAATCTCGATCTTGTAGGGAACGGTCACGCTGCCTCCGAGGAAGGAGGGATTCTCTCTCAAGAGACGAACGACCCCTGGAAGCTTCCCTGGGGGAATGTCCAGGGGAAGATAACGGGCCGGGAGCTTCAGCCCCTCAAAGGCCGCGTTCCAGAGACGGGGAGATTTAGCGTACGTGGAGGGGGCATCCCCCAAGATCGCCGTGAGGCTGCGCCCCGCGAGCGAAGACTCGTCCAGGCGGTTCGCGATCAGTTTCTGAAGCTCGCTCAGCCAGCGCCGCTGGTCGACGGGAGGGGTCATCTCGGCGCCAAAGAGGATTCGAATTCCCTTCCCACCACCTTGCAAATTCCCCGCAGATCCTGGATCAACCGCTCGAAATCGGGATACCCCAGGGCCTGAAGGGGATCCACGGCCGCTTGTTCGGGCGCCGGATGCACGTCCACCAGAACGCCATCGGCCCCAATCGCGCAGGCGGCTCTGGCCACCGGCGCCACATAGGCCCGGCGGAAAGTGGAATGGCTCGGGTCCACTAAAATGGGAAGGTGGGTCATCTCCTGGGCCGCGGGGACCACCTGAAGATCCACAATGAACCGGGAGGCGGGCTGGTGGGTGTGAGGAGCGACGATTCCTCGCTCGCAGAGGACCACGTTGGGATTGCCCCCCTTCAAGAGATACTCCGCCGCCCCGAGCCAATCCCTCAGGGAGCAGCCAAAGTGGCGCTTTAAAAGAACCGGCATTCCGGTTTCAGCCACCGCCTCGAGGAGGGGGAAATTTTGCATGTTCCGGGCGCCGATCTGGAGCATATCGGCGCAGGAAGCAACCCTCTCCACGAGCCGCGGATCCATCACCTCGGTCACCACCGGAAGCCCCGCCTCCTCGCCCGCTTTCTTCAAGTAACGCAGGCCCTCTTCCCTGAGTTCAAAGACGGAGGAGCTCCGGTATGGAAAGGTCAGCGGCTTGAAGGCCCCGCCGCGCAAGAGGTGCGCCCCCAGGGCCTTCACCCGATGGGCGATCTCAACGATCTGCCCCTGGCTCTCCACCGCGCAGGGTCCCGCGATGACCGTGAAGTTCGAGCGGCCGATGGCGTGCGTCCCAACATTCACCACGGTCTTGTGAGCGGCGTCCCTCTTGGAGACCAACGGAAGGCCTTTCTCCAAATCTCCCGGGGAGATGTCTTTCACCCCGCCACCTCCTTGGGTTCCAGCTCGATGACCCGGCGCTCCTTGGAAGAAAGGTACAGCGTCTCCATCAATTGGGCCAGATGGAGCCCGGATTCCAGGACATTCGGCGCAGGGGCCCCTCGGGTGGAGGCCGACCTCAAAAAGGCCTCGAGCTCCGATCGGACCTGACCCACCGTGTCCATGAGAGGCAGGGTCGGCCGAATGCTCCCCTCGTTGACAAGCTGCCAGATTCCGTCTTTCAAAACGTGCCGGACCTTGAACAGCTCAACGGCGGAGGTCTCAAAATCGGCCTGGAGGGTTCCCTCGGATCCGCAGAGAATCAGTTCCTTCGTCGTCTTGGCGTTTGGAACCACCCGGTCGTTCCAGCGCCCGGGTTGAATGTAGCCCGACTCCACGTGAGCCAAAATCCCCTTCGGATAAGTCAGGAGGGCCACCGACAGGTCCTCGAGCCCCCGGCCGAAATGGTCCCTCGTCACCGCGAAGACATCGGTCGGGTGCGTTCCAAGGAGCCAGTTGATCAGGTCGAAGAAATGGATGGCATCGGTGTGGGTGACCCCCACATCGGTGCGGGCCCGCTTGAAGCCGAGGAACTTGCCTGAGAGGTAGCGAAGCTCCCCCAGGGTGCCGCGGCGAAGCTCTTCCCGTATCCAGAGAGACACAGGATGAAACCGGTAATAATACCCGACCTGGAGGATTCTCCCCGTCCGGGAGACGATCTGAGACAACCTCAGGGCCTCTTCGGAATTCATCGTCATCGGCTTCTCGACGAAAACATCCTTGCCCGCCTCCAGCGCCTCCGCGCACAGCTGGAAGTGGCTGCTCGAGGGAGTGACGATGTCCACGAGGTCCGCCTGACCCAGGAACTTCCGATGGTCGGTTGTCACTTGAGCCGGCCTTAGACCCGCCGCCCAACACTCCGCGTGCCGCTGGGCGTCCAGCTCCGCCACCCAGATCCGCTCCCGAAAGCCCATCTCACACCAGGCCTTGAGGTGATTCTTCCCGAAACCTCCCAAACCGATCAGCAGGGCCTTGAGATGCTCGCTCATGAAGACCCTTTCGCCGTGCAGCCCAAGAGGGGCCGGGCGACGAGAAGCCGCCGGGTCACCCCCTGAGAGAGCGGTTTCCGGTCCGCGTAGAAATCCCCCAGCCTTTGCCATCTTCCGTTGCCGGGCAGCTCGGCAAAGGCCTGCCACTCTCTCAACCAGGTGACCCCATAACCGAGGGCCTTCAGATGCCGCTCCAGCCAGACGGGGCAGAGGGGGCGATTGGGAACTCTCTGCCTGGGGGAAAAGCTGGCCGTGATCCCTGAAGGGTCCTGGGGGGCGGTGGAGGCGTGAAAGATCGATTCGATCGCCCAGACCGCCCGCGAGCCCCTCATCGGCTCAAGCGCCTCCACCAGATCTGTGAGATGATAGAGAAGCCCCAGGCAGAAGACGACCTGGGCCCCGGCCGCCGCGTCCGAGCCCACTTCCGGATAGCAGCCCAGGCGCAGATCCACCCGGTCCAGGAGCCGATGAAAGCCGAGCAGATGGCGCATCCGGGAAACAAAGAGCCGGGAGGGTTGGATGGCGGTCACCCGCGCGCCGGCTTGGGCCGCCTGGAGGGTGAAGTACCCTTCCGCCGGGCCGATGTCCACGAGCCAGCGCCCTTTCAGTGAGCCGATCTGAGAATCGATCAGACGCCAGAGCACCTCCATGGCGTCGTCCCGCTTGAACTGCCGGTTCCAGCGCCTCCCCCCGATCCCGTAGGTGGTGTAGCCGTGCGACAGGGAGATGTTGTGGTAATAGCCCTCGTCAGACAGGCGCTTGAGATGGAAGACCGCGCCGCCCAGGCGCCAGCTTCCGCTTCTGAGCGCCGCCGCGGTTCCCGCCAGAAGAGAAGCGGGGAACCGCCGGACCCTTCGCTGGACTTGAGCCCTTAGAGCTGGTTTCAAAACCTCGCGTGAGCCGCGTTGCGAGCGCCAGGCGGCCAGATCCAAGGAAAGACGACGATGGCGTACTCCCTGGAGTACATCGAGGAGGAGTGACGCAGGGGATGGCCGCCTGC
>JACPXR010000114.1 GCA_016196465.1 Candidatus Omnitrophota bacterium
AGACTGGTTCTCAAGCGGGAGATTCCCGTCCGGAAAGTTCTTTCCGCCCTCCTCCCTCAGATTCTCCAGCAGATCGCCTTTCCCAAGACGATGCGCTGGGACGGCACCGGCACCCGTTTTGCGCGGCCTGTCCGTTGGCTCGTCGCCCTTTACGGTCCTCAAGTTGTGCCAGGAACCTTTGGGACGCTGAAGGCTGGAAGGCAAACTTATCCCAATCGGCGATTAGGAGATAAACCGGTCACCGTCAAGAATACGTCTTCTTATTTTTCTTTGCTGTCGAAATTAGGGGTTCAGCTTGAGCAAGGGGCATCTTTTAGACGGGAAAATAATGAACCGGACAAGCTCAATTGTCCGAAGAAAGAGGCGCTGCGCCGGAAGCTGGAGACGATGGCGCGGAAACTCGGCGGGCGCCTCCCAGATGAGAACACCGAGGAGTTCGAGTGGCTGATAAACGTAGCTACATTCCTGGCAGAGGATCCAGTGGTGGCCGACGGCTCCTTTCTGCCGGAATACTTGGATCTCCCGCCCGAGGTCTTGGCCACTTCAATGGCCAAGCACCTGAAGCTATTCAGTATCCGAGCTCGGGACAGCGATGAGCTGCTTCCGAGATTCCTTGCCGTGTTGGAAGGCCAGCCGGGGAAGCCTGCGACAGTGATAGCCAACGTGGAGCGGATCTTGGAAGCCCGCTTCACCGACGCTCGCTTTTTCTGGAAAGAAGATACTAGCATGCGGCTGGAGACAAAGGTTTCCCAGCTGGAGAAAGTGGTCTTCCATGAAAAGTTGGGCTCTGTGGCGGAACGGATCCCGCGGTTGGAGAAACTGATGGACAGCATTGTTGACCACGTTGGTTTGCAGGCGGATGTCCTGATCGGTCTTAAGGACGCAGCGAAATTGTGCAAAGCCGATCTGGTCACTCAGATGGTGCGGGAATTCCCATCGCTGCAGGGAATCATAGGAGCGCATTACGCCAAGGAAGAAGGTGAATTAGATATCGTTACCGGGCCGATCCGGGAGCATTACCGGCCCCGCACGGCGGCCGATCCGGTGCCCCAAACAGTGCTGGGAGCCGTCTTGAGTTTGGCCGATCGGGTCGACATGCTAACCGGTTATTTCGGGGCAGGGTTTCAACCCACCGGATCGGCCGACCCGTATGGCCTGCGGCGCCAGGCGCTGGGGTTTGTCCGGATCCTCCTCTCCCCGCCCCAGGGGGTCTCGTTCGTCGGGCTGTCAATTGACAGACTCTTCGACCGAAGCATACAATCATGGGGCTCTCGGATCGCGATCGATCCGGTGACCCTCAAGAAAGAGTTGCGAGTTTTCTTGAGAGAGCGATTCGAGTGGCTTGTGGCGCGGCAAGAACCGGATGACCGGGAGCTGGTCGCGGCGGTCCTCGTCGCCGGCGACGACGACTTGGCGGGCGCCCAGGAACGGCTGAAGATTCTGCGCGGTCTTTGGGCCGATTCCTCCGCCGGCCGCCGCAGCGTCCTGGAGCGGGCGGCAAAGGTGGCCGAGCGGACCGCCCGAATGGTCAAGGCCGCCAAAGAAGAGGACGGTCTCGGATCGGTCGATCAAAATCTCTTCCAGGAAGCCGCCGAGAAAAAACTGTGGGAGGCATGGAATCGGATTTCGCCGGTCGTTCAAGAAGAGATTCAACACCGGCGGTGGGCCAGGGCCGTCGAGGCCTACAGCGCGCTCTACCCGGAGGTCCACGCTTTCTTTGAGAAGGTCTTTGTGATGGGGAAGGACCCTTCTCTTCGGAGAAATCGCCTGGCCTTCATCCATGAGATTCATCGCTCCCTGGCGGAGGGCTTTGCGGATCTTTCGAAGCTGCCTCTCTCCGGTATGGAGTAACCTTTAAAAATGCCTCGAACCCCTCAATACGTTTACTTCTTCGGAGCGGGCAGGGCCGACGGCTCCGCCCAGATGAGGGCCCTCTTGGGGGGCAAGGGGGCGAATCTGGCCGAGATGACCCGGATCGGCCTGCCGGTTCCTCCGGGGTTCACCATCACCACGGAAGTCTGCACCTACACCTGCGAGCACAAGCAGGCTTACCCCAAACTGCTCCAGGCCCAGGTGGAGGCGGCCCTTCATCGGCTGGAGGCCCTCACCGGAAAGAAATTCGGCGACCTCCACAATCCTTTGCTGGTCAGCGTCCGCTCCGGCGCCAGGGAATCGATGCCCGGCATGATGGACACGATCCTCAACCTGGGGCTCAACGACCAGACGGTGGAGGTGCTGGCCCGCCGCTCCGGAAACCCCCGCTTTGCCTGGGACAGCTACCGCCGGTTTGTCCAGATGTATGGGGAGGTCGTCATGGAGGTCCGGGCCCAGGGGCGGGACGCCCACGACCCCTTTGAAGAGATCCTCGCTCATCTGAAAAAAGAGGCCGGGGTGGTCAGGGACACGGATCTGGCGGCCGGCAACTTGAGGGAGCTCGTCGCCCGCTACAAGCAGGCGATCAAGCGAAGGGCCAGCCAGGAATTCCCGCAGGATCCCCGCAAACAGCTCTGGGGGGCGATCGGAGCGGTCTTCAGGTCCTGGAACAACGACCGGGCGATCGTTTACCGCCGCAAGTATCACATCCCCCACGAGTGGGGGACCGCGGTCAACGTCCAGACGATGGTCTTCGGAAATCTCGGCAACACGAGCGCCACGGGGGTGGCCTTCACCCGGGACCCGGCCACGGGGAAGAAGGAGTTTTACGGCGAGTACCTCATCAACGCGCAGGGGGAGGATGTGGTCTCCGGGATCCGCACCCCCAAGCCGATCCCGGAGCTTGTCCGGGAGATGCCCAGGGCCTTCTCGGAGCTTGAGAGGATCCGGCGCCTTCTGGAGAGGCACTTCAAGGACATGCAGGATTTCGAATTCACCATCGAGGACAAGAAGGTTTACATGCTTCAGACCCGCAGCGGCAAGCGGACCGGTCTTGCCGCCGTCCGGATCGCCGTCGAGATGGTCAAGGAGGGGCTCATCGATTGGAAGAAGGCCCTCCTTCGGGTTCCGGCGGACTCCCTCTCCCAGGTGCTGGCGCCGGTCTTCGACCGGAAGGACCGGGACCAGGCGGAGCGCTCGGGGCGGCTCCTCTGCAGGGGGTTGGCGGCGGGGCCCGGGGCGGCCAGCGGCAAGGTGGTCTTCAACGCGCAGGACGCCGTCTCATGGGCGAACCGCGGGGAGCAAGTGCTCCTGGCGAGGATCGAGACGACCCCGGAGGACCTTCGGGGGATGATCGCCGCCGAGGGGATCCTCACTTCACGCGGGGGGGTGAGCTCTCACGCGGCCCTCGTCGCCCGCCAGATGGGGACGGTCTGCGTCTGCGGGGCCTCCGACATCCACATCGATTACTCAGCCCGCTTCATGCGGGTCAAGGGGCACACGATCCGGGAAGGGGACTCCCTTTCCATTGACGGGACCTCCGGCGAGGTTTTCTTAGGGGTCGTGAAGACCGCCCCCAGCGAAATCGTGCAGGTTCTTGTCAACAAGACCTTGGGCGGAAAGAAGAGTCTCGTCTATCAGCAGTTTGCCACCCTGATGGGCTGGGCCGATCGGGTCCGGCGGCTCAAGATCCGCACCAACGCCGATCAGCCGGACCAGGCGGCCAACGCCGTCTCCTTCGGGGCCGAGGGGATCGGTCTGTGCCGCACCGAGCACATGTTCTTCGGCGGCCACCGGATCGACGCGATCCGGGAGATGATCATCGCCGAGACCCCCGAGGCGCGCCAGAAGGCGCTGGCCAAGCTGCTCCCCTATCAGAGGGACGACTTCATCGGCATTTTTCTTCAGATGAAGAATCTCCCCGTGACGATCCGGACGCTGGATCCTCCCCTCCACGAGTTTCTCCCCAACGACGGAGAGATCCTCCGGGAGCTGGCGGACAAGCTCCAGATCCCTTACGAGAAGATCCTCAGCCGTGTGGCCCAGCTCCACGAGGCCAACCCGATGCTGGGCCACCGGGGATGCCGTCTGGGGATCTCCTACCCTGAGATCACCCAGATGCAGGCCCGGGCGATCTTCGAGGCCGCGGCCAAGGTGCAGAAGGAGGGAATCTCCGTCCATCCGGAGATCATGATTCCCCTCGTGGGATTTCCCAAGGAGCTTTCCCTCCAGCTGGAGGTGGTCCATCAGACGGCCCGGGAGGTTCAGAAAAAGACCCGCCAGAAGATCTCCTACTCGGTGGGGACCATGATCGAGATTCCCCGCGCCGCCCTGGTGGCCGATGAAATCGCGCAGGAGGCCCAGTTCTTCAGCTTCGGAACCAACGACCTCACCCAGACGGTCCTGGGGATGAGCCGGGACGACAGCGGTTCTTTCTTGCCGGCCTACGGAGAGCATGAGATCATTCAGGGGAATCCCTTCGCCTCCATTGATCAGACCGGTGTGGGAAAGCTCATGAAGATGTGCATCGAGGCGGGCCGCCGGGTCCGCCCTTCCTTGAAGGTGGGGATCTGCGGGGAGCATGGGGGAGACCCGG
>JACPXR010000109.1 GCA_016196465.1 Candidatus Omnitrophota bacterium
CATGAACGTTTTGAGGCGGCCACGACGCGGCAGATTATCGCGGCGCCGGAAATTCCTCATGCCCAACGGTTCCTGCGGTCCGTCCGCAGGAACCATCGCACCGGTCTGCTTTCCTCCACTCCTCAGGAACTTCTCGCCGAGATCGTCACCCGGAGAGGATGGGCCGGTTATTTCGATGCGGTTCAGGGAGCCCCTGTCCGGAAGGCCCAGTGGCTGGAGGATCTGCGCTCTGCGCGGGGGTGGGGCAGGGGCGATCTGATCTTCTTCGGTGATCAGGAAGAAGACGCGCGGGCCGCGGAGGAGGCCGGTTGTCTGTTCGTCGGCGTGGGAGGTTCCTTCCGCCCTTGCGGAAAAGAATCGCTGTGGATATCCGATTACGGTTTCTGGACTCAAAAAGGAGAAGAACTCTCATGATGCAACTGCCTTTGGCCTACATGAATCCGGGCACGGGGAGCCTGCTGCTGCAGGTGGTCTTGATGAGCACGGCGATGGTCGTTTTAAGCGCGAAATCTTTCTGGCAGACGCTTCGATCGTTCTGGACACGAAAGAAATAGTCCCAACGGGCCCTTGCGCTCTTTTTTTCGGGAATGCGCCGATCTGTGGCGTTTTTTCGTGGGTCTTGGAAAGGACCAGAGACGGATTGTTTTTTACTCGGAAAACAAGAACTACTTCCCCTATCTTGACGGCATCCTCCGGGAGATCCTGAAAAATCCGTCCCGGACGGTTTGCTACCTGACCTCGGATCCGGCCGACCCCCTTTTTTCGAAAGCCCCCGACCGTCTGAAGGTCTTCTTCTCCAAACGGCTGCTCCCCTTTGCCGTCCTCTTTTTGGACGCGAAGGTCCTTGTGATGACAATGCCGGACCTGCACCAGTACGAAATCCGACGGTCGGTCCAGGGGGCCTGCCACGTTTATGTTTTCCACGCCATGGTCAGCACGCACATGATGTACCGTTGGGGTTCGTTTGATCATTACGACGTGGTGTTCTGTGTCGGCCCGCACCACCTCGCGGAGCTGCGGCGCTCCGAAGAGCTGTACCGAACTCCCAAAAAGCGGCTCCTGGAGGTCGGCTATTCTCCGTTGGATCGGCTGATCGGGGCCCGGCCGCCCTCCTTGGTTCAGGAAAGCAGGAGAGTCCTCATCGCTCCTTCCTGGGGAGACCAAAACATCTTGGAGAGCTGCGCTGCGGAGGTGGTTCGCTCCCTCCGGGAGGCCGGTTTTACGGTGCTCATCCGGCCGCATCCGGAGTGGGTCAAACGCCGCCCCGAGAAGCTGGCCCCGCTGCGGCAGGCCTGGTCGGGAGATTCCGGCGTGGAATGGGATCTGGGCCCGCTGAGAGACCAGACTCTGTGGGGCGCTGAGGCGCTGGTGACCGACTGGTCGGGGTTTGCTCTGGAATACGCCTTCGGAACGGAAAGGCCGGTCTTGTTCATGGATGTGCCGCGAAAGGTCAAAAATCCCCGTTATGAAGAGCTGGGGATGACCCCCCTGGAGGTCCGCCTTCGGGACCGGATCGGAAAAGTGATCCCGTTGGACAGAAGCGCTCAAATCGGCGGCGAGGTCCAAACCCTGCTGAAGGATCCGGAGGGGTATCGGGCCCGGATCATCGAGGAACGGTCGAAGTCCGTCTTTCACCTGGGCCGCTCCGCGCAGGTTGCCGCCCAGTTCCTCCTTGAACTCAGCGAGGGGATTTGATAAGCTGTCCGTCGGTAAACCGATCGCTGACAGGTGCTTAGCTTGCCCAGAAATTTCTCTCCCATCTTAAAAAGATCAGACGCCCAAGCCCAGTCCGGTGGGGCCTTGGGGGAGGGCATCCCCTCGGATGTTTCGGAGATCCTCAAAGACCACCCGGAGTCGGTCAATCTTCTCCGGGCTTTGAAGCAGCACCAAGTCGCCCCTCAGCGGATTCGAGACCTGACTCGGAGGGTCGGCTCCGTGGAGGTGAAGGGGGTCCTGCTGGCGGCGGGACTGGGCTCCCGGATGAAGGCGATGACCCAGGATCTGCCCAAATGCCTGGCCGTTGTGCTCAATGGGAAGAGTCTCCTGGAGACCCAGCTCGAGACGCTCCGATCGTGCGGGATCACCGATCTTTCGGTGGTCCGGGGGTGGAAGGCGGAGAAGATCACCGCGCCCCACGTGAAATACTATGAGAACCCCGACTACGCCGCCACCAATATGCTGCACTCCCTCTTCTGCGCGGAGCAGGAACTCGACGGCGAGGTGCTCATCTCCTACACCGATATCTGGTATGAAGCGGAGGTGGTGAAAAGGCTCCTCCGCTGCGAAAAGGACATCGCCATCGGAGTCGACATCGATTGGAAAGAGTACTACCTCGGGCGGAAAGACCATCCCATCGAGGAGGCGCTTAACGTCATCTTCAACAGCAGCAACGAGGTGGTCAAGATCGGAAAGATCGCCGCCGAGAAGGAAGAGGTCCACGGGGAATTCATCGGGATTACCAAGTTGACCCGCCGCGGCTGTGAAATCCTGCGGCGGCATTACCGGCGCGCTCAAGCGCTTTACGGCGAAGGGCGCTTTCAGCGAGCGGCCTCGTTCCGAAAGGCCTGCTTCTCCGATTTGCTTCAGGAGATGGCCGATTTGGGGGTCCCGGTTCATTGTGAGATTATCGGATCCGGATGGAAGGAGATCGACACCGTTGAGGATTTCAGAAAGGCCCTGGCCGTGTTTCAAGGCAAGGTTTCCCATTGACTCCTAAGGGGGTGCTCCTGCGAGAGGCCTTCCGGTCGAAGGGCATCCTGAAGATCGTCGGCGCCCACAACGGGTTGGGGGCCAAGCTCATCGAGCGCCATGGCTTCGACGGGGTCTGGGCCAGCGGGCTGGAGATCTCCAGCGCGTATGGCTTGCCGGACGCCAACATCCTCACGATGACGGAGAACCTGGATGCCGCTCGGGCCATCAACGAAGCGACCGCCTTGCCGGTGATCTGCGACTGCGACACCGGGTACGGAAACGCCTCCAATGTGAAGCACATGGTCAAGCGATACGAAGCGGCCGGCCTGGCCGCCGTCGTCATCGAAGACAAGATTTTTCCCAAGGTGAACAGCTTCGTGCCGGGGAGGCAGGCCCTGGCGGCTGTAGAGGAGTTCGTCGGCAGGATTCGGGCGGCCAAAGAGGCCCAGCAAGAACCGCATCTGATGGTGTTTGCCCGCGTGGAGGCCTTGATCGCCGGGTGGGGGATGGAGGAGGCGCTGCAGCGGGCCCACGCTTATCTGGACGCGGGGGCGGACGGGATCGTCATTCATTCCAAGACTCCCGGTCCGGAAGAGGTCTTTACATTCGCGAAAAGGTTGGGCCGGAATGCGCCGCTGGTGGCCATTCCCACCACCTATTACCGGGTCACGGCGGCGGAACTGGAGCAGGCCGGCTTTAAAATGGTGATCTATGCCAACCAGGGACTCCGGGCTTCCATCCGAGCGGTCGAGACGACGCTGGAGGCGATCCAAGGGACGGGAACCACCGAGGGGATTGAAGGGAAGATCGCAACGCTTCAAGAGGTCTTTGATCTTCAGGGAATGAAGGCGATGAAAGAAGATGAGAAGAAATTCTCCGGAGGCATGAACGTCCAGGCGGTGATCCCGGCCGCGCGGGATCATCAATTTCAGCCGGATCTGCAGGAGCTGTTGAAGGCCAAGCCGTTGTGCATGCTGGAGGTGGGCGGGAAAACCATTCTTCAGCGCCAATTGGATGCCCTTCATTCGGTGGGGATTACCGACACCCTGGTGATCGGGGGACATCTTCATGAAAGGATCCGCGGGGAGGGAGCCCGGGTTCTGTACAATCCCCACTATGACAAGACCCACTGCGCTCATTCCATCCTTTTCGCCGGAGAGCAGCTCAAAGGGAAAACCGTGGTGGCCTATTCCGATATCCTCTTTGACCGGCAAATCCTGGCCCGGCTGTTGGGAAGCCCGCATGCCGTTACGCTGGTGATCGACCGGGCTTACCAGGCCCTTCCGAGGCGCGAAAAAGCGCTGGATCTGGTGGCGGTGGAAGGTCCGGCGGTCTCATCCGGTTCGCCGCGCCGGCTGGATCTCGATGTTTACAAACCCATCCGGCATATCGGCAAACGGAGCTTGGGGGTCCCGCCGACGCATGAGTTCATCGGCATGGCCTTCCTGAGAGAAGAGGGGCTCGACGCGCTCAAACGGGCATGGGCCGAGGCGCGGGTGAAGTTTAATGGCAAACCTTTTTATGAAGCCCGCAGCGTCGAAGAAGCGGATTTCACGGACCTGATCCGTTACCTCCTGGACGGAGGTTTCGAGGTCTTCGGGATGGAGATCGATCACGGTTGGTCCGAGATCCATTCGCGGGATGATGTCGAACGGGCCGAGGCCCATTTTCGGCGCGGCGCCTCGGTCTTGGCCGAGAAGGCCTCCGCAACGGCCTGAATGGATCGGGAGTACTGGAATCCCACCCGGCGGATCATCGCCGATGGCGCGCTGAATCAGCTCCCGGAACTGCTGGCTCTCTTTCAACCGAAGAAGATCTTGCTGCTGCTGGGCAAGGCCTCTTTTCGCGGGTCCCCGCGCCATCAACAGCTTCTGGAATCTCTCTCGGGCTTCCATGTGGAGGAACCCGCTCCTGTCGAACGCAATCCCAGCGTGGTTTTCGTCCAGGAAATGTGGCGTTCGCTGCGGGGCAAGCCCTATGATCTGGTGGTCGGAATAGGCGGAGGCAGTGTCCTGGACTGCGCCAAGGTCATTCGAATCTTATTGAAACAGGAGGAGGCCGTTCTGGAAGATTACGTCGAAAACAGGAAAGAGTTCCGGAACAAGGGGCTGCCTTTCATCGCCGTTCCCACCACGGCGGGAACGGGCAGCGAGGTGACCCCCTACGCCTCTCTCCAGACGCGAGCCCGTCATAAGATCAGTCTCACTCATCCGTGGCTCTATCCGGAGGTCGCGCTGGTCGACCCCACCCTCACGTACTCGATGCCCGGATACGTGACCGCCTGCAGCGGGTTGGATGCCCTTTCCCAAGCGATTGAATCTTTTTGGTCGGTTCGCCACACCCCTTTTTCCGATGCTCACTCTCTCCGAGCCATCCCGCTGGCCCTCGAGAATTTCCCCAAGGTCCTGAAGGATCCCGGAGACCGTCCAGCTCGGTTCGCCATGTCTCTGGCCAGCACGGAGGCGGGACTGGCGATCTCGCAGACCCGCACGACGGCGCCCCACGCGGTCTCGTATCCGCTTACCACATTCTTCGAAATCCCCCACGGCCATGCGTGCGCGCTCACACTGCCTTCCTTCATCCGGTACAACGGTCCGGTCTTGGGTCCCGAACGGGCCCCGATCCTCTGGAGGGCGATGGGATCCGCCTCTCATGAAGAGGCGGCTCAAGTGGTGGAGCGGCTGATGGAAGCCGCCGGGGTGGAACGCTCCTTGCGAAAGCTCGGATTGGGCATGGACGGCATCGACACGGTCATCGAGCATGGCTTCCGTTCGGACCGGGTGGTCAATAACCCTAGAGAAGTGACGAAAGAGGCCTTGCGTGAAATCCTCGAACGTATCTATTAGGAATCTCTTCTTTGGCGCCTGGGGGGTCGTGACCCTGTTCTTCCAGCTGCCGCTGGTCCAGATGATCCTGGATGACACCGAATCGCTGAACCTGGGCGGCTGGGACTGGAAAGCGTTCGCTCTTTTCGCCGGGACGACGTTCCTTTTCCTGCCGACCGTGGCGGGTCTGTTTTTCGCGGCGATCGGCCGCATCTCCCGGCCTGCGGCGGTTTTCCTTCTGGCCGTGGCCGCCGGCTGTCTCTTCTCCATGGAGATCAATTTTCACTACCTCCAGTTCTATTTTCTGGAGGCCGCCTGGCGGCGCTACGCCCTGATCGGGATGTTCGCCGGCGTCTCGACGTTGATCTGCGTGTGGCCGGCGGCGGTATTGCGGCTGCTCAAGACCTGCGCGCTTCTCAGCGGCGTCGTTTTTCTGGCCTTCCTCCTGCAGGCCGGTCCCACCGCCTCCCATAAGGCCGCCTTGGCGCCGGCTCCCCCGGCCGCTCCCCGTCCGGGCGATCCGCCGGTGTTCTTTCTCACCTTCGAGAAGATCGCGGCGAACTACGTCATGGACGAGAAGGGCCGGATCCTCGCAGACCGATTTCCCAACCTCGCCGCCTTTGCTTCCGAGGCGGATTACTACCCCCAGGCGTACCCCAATGCCACCGCCACCATCTACGGCTTGAAAGCCCTGTATTCCGGCCGGGCCCTTACCCTGGAGCGGGACTGGATGCGGCAGCCCACCCTCCGGGATATCGTGGGGCCGCGCGGCAAGGTTTTCATGCTGCTGGAGATATTGACCAACTACTGCGATCCCAGGCGCCACTATTGCCACCGGCTCCTTGGCCGCGAACACCTGCAGGGGCAGGACCTGATCGCCGGCTGGTACAAGACCTTCCTGCTGGCGGTGATGCCCGATCCTTGGGAACAGCAACTGACGCTGTGGTGGCCCGGACAAAGTAAAGCGCGCTGGCATTTCAACCCTTGGTTTGATCTTTGGGCCAGAGAGCAGGCCGATCTGAAACCCGGCGAAAAATTGATGGTCAAAGTGGGGGCGAAGCAGATCGACCTCCTCAAGCGGATCGCGGAAGAGGAAGGGACCGCTCCCAACCTGTACCTCATGCACAACTACATCACCGATGAGCCGCCGATGACGGTTTCCTTGTTTAAGAACCCATCGCGCCAGGAATACGAGAAGAGTCTGGAGCTGTGCCGGAAGAACCTGGAGCCCTTTGACCGGGAGATCGGGAAGCTGGTCGCGTTTCTCAAAGAGAGGGGCATCTACGACCAGGCGCTCATCGTGATCACGGCCGACCATGGGTACGACCCCGGATCCCGGTACGTCAAGGGGGAGTCGGAGCTGCCGGCCTCCGCGGACCTGACGCGGGTTTTTTTCGCCCTGAAGCGGCCCGGCCAAAAAGAGGGGCGGGTGTTCCGCTCTCCGCTGCGGCAGGTGGACGTCCTTCCGACGGTTCTGGCGAATCTGGGCATCGATCCGGCCCCGTACCATTTTCAGGGTCTCCCCGTCACCGATCCCTCTGATCCCGCCACGCTGGAGGAGAGGCCCCTGGAGTTCCATCTCACCTCTTATCAGGCGGGCGTCCTCCACTACCGGTTGAAAAACCGGGACGGGCCCCTTCGAAGGGTTCGTTGAGCGGCCGTGAAAATCCTCGTGACGGGAAGCAGCGGGCTGATCGGTTCAGAGGCGGTGGAGTATTTCGACCGCCGCGGACATTCGGTGCACGGCCTCGACAACAACATGCGGATGGATTTTTTTGGGCCGGGAGGCGACACCCGATGGAACCAGCGCCGTCTGGAGGCGGTTTGCAGGGATTTCCACCACCACGAGCTGGACATCCGGGACAGGGAGGGGGTCCTTCGGCTCTTTCAGGAGGTCCCGGTGGACTGGGTGATCCACTGCGCGGCCCAGCCCTCCCACGACCTGGCCAAGCAAAGGCCCTTC
>JACPXR010000104.1 GCA_016196465.1 Candidatus Omnitrophota bacterium
CGAGCTCCACACCCAAATGCAGATAGGGGCGGTATGCCAGGGCCAAGGAAATACAAGCAAAGAGGATGAGCCAAAAGAGAGCGATGACGGTCAGGCGGGCCTTTTTCCCTGCGCGGAGGGCCACGAGGATTGTCACGGTGATCAGGGCCCAGGCAATCATGGTTCTGCGGCTCCAGAGAACAGCGTAGATCAAGACACCTCCAATGGAGGCGACGGCCAATCTGAGAAGACTGGCAGGCCCCAGGCGTTTCCCAGCGATGACATCGCGCGCAATCACAAAGAATCCAGCCACCATCAGCTCCGGCAATTGATAGATGTAAGCGGTACTTGCCTCAGTTTTCCCTCCGTAGCCGTGAGGCAGGGACCAAAATTCCCGCCATCCGCCCGATGCCTGCATGTAGGCCCACAGCCCAGCGGCCCCCGTCAAAATAAATCCCCAGGCGCATTGGCGCAGCCGCCTTCCGGAGACTTCCCTCTCCATGAGAGGAAGACGCCTTGAGATTGCGGAGCCGATTTTGCTGTAATACCCGAGATAAAAAGCGGCCAGGCCCAAGATGGAAACCCACATCGCCCATTCGAAATTTTGTTCTCCGAAGATAAACTCTTCCCCCCGCGTCATTCGGATGAGAGGCTTTGCGAGATACAGGTAGCCATAGAGCGGAAGGAAGAAATAGATGGACTCGATGGGGTCGAAGGCCCCTCGGAGGGCGCTCCCCGCCAACGGTGCCAACAGGAGCAGGCCCAGCGCGAGGAGCTGCCACGTCACGGAAGATTCCAGATGGACCAGCCAGAGGGCGCCGACCAGCGCGCTCAGAAGAATCCCGCAAATGAAAAGAATCTTGGTGTTCATTCTCCGAGAGCGATCTCCATTCCTCGAACGATTCCTTCCGCCGCCGAATTCAAGCCCCAACCCCGGACAATCTCGGAAGACCGCCTGCCCATGGTTGAGCGGCGGGGGCCGTCTTCCAAGAGCGTGAGAAGTCCCTTTTGAAGGGATGGGATGTCTCCGGCTGGATAGAGCCAGCCGTTTTCTCCATGAAAGACGAGGTCGGCCGACGAAGAGACACCCTCGGTGGTCACAATCGGAAGAGAAAAACACATGGCCTCGTTGACCCCCAATCCCCAGGGTTCGTATTCAGAGGGAAGAACAAAGAGATCTGCGATGGCGTAGAAGGGGAAAAGCTCCTCCCGCCTCCGGAATCCAAAGAACCAGACCTGCCGAAGGTTCCTCTTTCCGGCCTGCCTCTGGGCCTCAGTTTTTAAAGGACCGTCCCCCGCGAATGCCAGGGCGGCGCGTCCGGAGAGGGCTTCAAACGCCCTCAAGAGATCCAGCGGCCGCTTGCGCGGAATCATTTTAGCCGCGTACAGAATGATCGGAAGATCAGAAGGGATCCCCAGGGATGTCCGGATTTCCCTTCGCCTTTCTCGAAGTTGGGCGGCCTCCCGGAAGAGGGAATCATTGTCCACTGCGTATGGAGAAAGAACAAGCCGGTGAGCCGGGATTCCGTGCCGGAGGTAGAAATCCCTGCTTCGGGATCCAATGGGCAAAAAGACGTCGACCCTCTTCGAAAGCAGGCGCATCAACGGTTTCTGAAGGAAAAGGTGGTTCCAGGGGGATCGGGGCGGCCAGACCGTTTCGCCTCTGAAGAGGATCCGGCAGAGGTTTCGCTTCGCCGCGGCCATGGCAAGCCATTCGGTGACGCCGGCGTACCCTTGAACAAGGAAGGCGTCGTATCTTCTCGAGGCCAATTCTCTTAGGATGCCGGGGTTGATGGTGCCCAAGGGAGAACGGGGGCTTCTCTCCAAAGAATAATTGTCAAGGAATCTGTGGGTGTACCCTTCCAAGATGGATTCATCGTACCATTGGACCGATTTTTTAAATGTATGGTCCACCTGTCGGCTCAGCCCAAACCGGGAACAGAACAGCACCTCCACGTCAAGCCCCTTCACCTGGGCGAGACGGCGGACCAGGTCCACTTGGTAGTGAATGGGGTGGGTGGCGAGAACCCCCAGCCGTCGAGGGGTCATTTTTCCCTCATCGCTTCGGCGCAGATCGAAAGAAGCTGTTGCCCGATGATTTCAGGCGTCCCGATCTCCCGAAGGGTCCTCATCCCTTCGGCAGCCAGACGCTGCGTGAGGGCCGGATCATTTTTCAGGAGGAGAATTCCGCTGGCCAGCGACTCCGGATCCCCGGGTTTGACGAGGATGGCGTTTTCCTGATGACGGAGGATTTGCCTGGCAGCCGGGGTGTCGGCGGTGAGCACGGGCACCCCAGCGGCAAGTGCTTCATAGACCTTGCAGGGGATCACCCGGGCCGCCTTCGGCGTGGTCCCAAAACAGCCCAAGGCCGCGTCGGCCTGATGGAGCATCTGGAGATACTTGGCGTAGGGCACAGGGTTTGAGCCGCCGACAAGCTGGATTTCAATTCCCCGCTCCTTCCCAAGGAGCTCCGAGGCCTTGAGGATCACCTCGGTTCCATGGAGGGGCAGGAAACTTCCCACGAACAAAACCTTGAAAGGGACCGGCTGCGAATGTTCCTTCTTTGAAAAAAGCTCCGGGTCCGCCCCCACAGGGACCGTTCGAACCTTCTTCTCCGGAAGTCCGAACGCCTTTTGGAAGTAGAAGGCGTGCTCCGGCGTGTCGAAGAGAACGACATCGGACAAGGCCGCGCTGATCTTGTCCAAGGTGAATGCCCACCAACCCGTGATCCCGGCGGGGGACGCCCTTCCGGAGCTTTCCGTCCAATTCTCCAGATGGGAGACAAAGGCATCGAAGATGAGCGGCTTTCGGCCCATTCGGCAAAACAGCCATGCCAGCGGAACGTAAGCGTGCCCGGAAGCCCCCACCACGACCGCGTCGAAACGGCCCTTCAACCGGACAACCTGGGCGGCCAAGGAGAGAATGCGCAGTGGACCGACCGGATGCCTGGAATGGCATTCCACCACCTGGGCCTCGCGCCGTTCCAACCCCGAGATCATCATCCGGTTTCTGGGATGCCCCCGATCGTATCCGCCGAAGTAGCAAATTCGCATGGAATTACGCCTTCCTCGCCGTGACCTCGATGCAACCCCAGTTTCCGAAAGCATAGGAGACCGCCGTGAGCGGAAAGAGGAGAAGATAGAGCCACCTCCTCTGGCGCGAACGCCTTCTCCCCAGAAGATCATCCAGGATGAAGTCGAACGAATCGCTGACCGTCGAGGGGTGAACCTGGGGCCGGATCCGCACCACCCGGAACCCGGCTCGTTCGAGCAGGTCTGTCAGGGTCTTGTGGGAGAAGAAGAAGAAATGCCCGGGAATGTCGATTTCCATCCACCGCGCACCCAGAAGGTTTGCTTCGAAGCTCTGGAGATTGGGGACGGCCACGACGAGGCGCCCTCCCGCCGCGAGGAGCCCGCGGCAAGACTTCAGCGCTTCCAAGGGATCAGGCAGATGTTCCAGCGTGTGCCAGAGGGTGATCGCCTCGAACGGCCCCCGCCCGAAAGGGGCCTCCTCCCATCGGCCGCAGTGAAATGCGGCCGATGGGAGTTTTCGGCGGGCGATCTCAAGCGCCCGGGGGCTTACATCGCAGCCGAAACATCTCCAGCCCTTCTTGGCCATGGCCGCCAGAAAATCACCCGTTCCGCAGCCGATGTCGAGGAGGCGTTTCTCGCCGAAGGGAGAAAATGTCCCTTCGGCGTTTCCAAATCGCAGGCGGTAAGGAAAAAGACAAAGCGCCTTGAGGACCCTGAACCCTCCCCGCTGAGCTCCAGGCACGGCCGCGTGGGAATGGTATTCGCCGCTGTAAATGGAAAGAAGCAATTTGGAAGGCGGACGAGGGGAAAGGGAGACAATTCCGCATCCCGCGCAGCGAAGAAGATCAAATCGGTTAGAAAGCGGGGTCCGTCTGCTGCGGCAGCCTCGAAAAAGGAGCTGAGAGGCGGCGTTTCCGCACACCGCACACACAAAACTGTTTAGAGCTGGTTGCATTGTTTTTCCTTAAGAGAGAGTTTCTTGAACGACTTGCACGAGGCGCTGTCGGTAAGCCTCCAAGCCGATCCGCTTTCTGCCTAAGGCCGCGTTGCGCTTGCAAAAGCGCAGGAACTCGCTGTCTTGAACGAAGCGTTCCAGCGCAGCGGCGAGGGCCGGGGCGTCGCGGATGGGGACCAGGAGGCCTTCTTGGCCGTCTTGGATCCAGCTTCCCGCGTTGGGCGTGGCAATGACAGGAACCCCGCAGGCCAGCGCTTCATAAGTCACCAGCGCCGATCCCTCGCAGATCGAAGGCGCCACGAGGAGGTCCGCCCACCGGTAAAGCTGCCGCATCTGACCCTGAGAGACCGGCCCCAGGAACGAGGCGAAGGAGCGATAGGGATGGATTTTGTCTGGATGGAGCTGAACCTGTCCGGCAAACCGCGCTTCGATTCCGGCTGAATCCAGAAGGCGCAGCGCTTCCAACAGATAGGGCGCTCCTTTTCTGAGGGATACCCCTCCCGCAAAAAGAACCTTCAGTCGGGTTCGATGAGGAGGCGCCTTTTCTGCCCCGGGAGAGAACAGATCCAGAGGGACGCCGTAGGGGACGACACGGCATTTGGGGCGGAGCCCTTCCTGCTGGTCAATCCCCCGGAGAGCGAAAGGCGATCCTCCCACGATGCAGTCGGCCAGCCGCCACTCCCCCCCTTCCCGTTCTTCCATCGGGCTGAAGTTTTCTTGAAGATTTAAACCCAGCTCCCAATCGGGCCAGCGGTTCACCTCTTCCCTTAACAAAGTTCGGGCGACGGTTTGGGGGACGTGAATCTGCTCCAGGACGCACGGGATTCCTTGCTGCTTGGCATGTTCGAACAGCTCGAGGGCCGGTCCATTGTAGCTGAAGAGAAGGTCAGCTCCCCTGAGGCCGTGTCGGATGACCCGACGGGCAAAGGCCGAAGCCCCCCGGATGTAGAGGGCCTCCAGTTGCCGATTGGCGGCCGCCCGGCGCGAGTTCCAGCGATACCAGAGGCCAAACAGGTTGAAAGAAGTGACTTTGCAAGCCGGGATCTCGCCGTCGGTTTGATTGCCCGCGTACAACTCTGTGTAGAGACGGCCCAGCATCCCCGAACGGTTGAGGAGTCTCGGGACCGCGTAGTGCTGGCGGGCTCCCAGCATGGCCACGTGGACCTGCGGACTCACGGCCCTTTGACTCTCCTGGGAATCAGGTCGGAAGAGTCGAAGAAGTTGACCTGATAACGTTTTCGCAAATGATGGACCAAGTAGAAAAGAGCAACGGCGTTTGAAAATCCAAGGGAAATTCCAACACCCATCAGACCGAACGAGTTGCCCAGAGGGGCCACGAGGAGAAGAAAGATCCCCAGCGCCAGGCCCGAGGCGATGGAGCCAGGACGGCTCTCCCCCAATCCCCGAAGGCTCGCAATGAAGATGCTTTTCAGCGACACAAAGAAATAACCCACCAGGAGCACTTGAGCGATGGCCACGATGTCACGAAACGCCGGACCGAACATCACGGGGATCAGCCAGGGCACAGACACCTCCACCAAGACGAGAAGGGCGGTGAGAACCAGGGCGGCGGAAGAAATGCCCTTTCTGAAAAGCCGGATTTGGTCGGTCCCTCCCTGGATCTGGGACAAATGGGGAAAGAGGACCTTCTGAAGAGCGCCGCTGGCCACTGTCATGCTGGAGGAGGCGATGCTGAGGGCGACGGCATATCTGCCCAGCGCCGCGTTGTCCCACAAGAGGAGCACCGCAAAGGTGTCCGCTTCGATGGAAAGAAAGAGAAGGACCGAGGCCACGTGGAAACGTCCCGCCAGCTTCATCAGGGCCTTCATCTCCTCGCGGGAAGGCAGGGCGAAGAGCGCGCGCCCCGCGGGAAGGAGGCGTGACAGGGCCACCACGATGGTTGCTGCGCAGTCAGCCGCCGCCACCCATCCCACGGAAATTCGGTGGTTCGCCCGCAGTAAAAACAATCCTGCCAGGTAAACAATCGGAGGCATCACCCGGAGGGTGTTGTAGCGGGAAAAAGAGACATTGCCTTGGTCGCTGGCAAGAAGCACCAGGGTGAGGAAATTGAATGGAATGAAGAAGAGGAGGTACTTTCGGGACAAATCCACAAGCTCAGAACGGCCCTCTCCCAGAAGCACGGGCATCGCCAGAACCCCCGCGGTCATCACGATCCCCGAAAGGGCGATCGCCAGCCACAAAGAAGAAGAAAGGATCGACGAGCTTTTCTTCCGGCGGGTCCCCGTGCGGTACGTCGTGGCTTCCGTGAGACTCAAAAGGCCCAATCCCGCCAGCAGCTGGGGCCAGAAGAGGGCCGCCGCCAGAGCCCCTCTTCCCTCCGGCAGAAGCCAGCGCGCGGTCAGGGACCCTGTGAGAATTCCCAGGACCGACAGGACGACGTCGGTGGAGAAAGTTCCAAAAAGGTCGGATGCCACGGAGCGTCTCACCGGCACCTCTCTTGCCGGGAAGGGAAGCTGTCTTTAAGATTCCGCGGGAGGGGATGCAGGGGCACGGCGGCGTTCACCGCCGCGGTAGTAATAGTAGTACCGATAGCCGTGCTGAAGTTCCATATGCGCCCCATTGAGGATTCCCCCGATGATTTTGACGCCCACGTCCATGAGGCGCTGTTTTCCCGCCTGAGAGGCCTCTCGATGCGTCCGTCCCGCCCGGACGATGTAAATGGCTCCCTCGGCGGCATTGGCTAGGACCGTGGAATCTGCGGCCACCAGGACAGGGGGGGCGTCGATGAGGACATACTGGAACTCTTTCTTCCACCGGTCGATGAGGTCACGGAGTTTGGAGCCGCTCAAGAGGTCGGTGGACTGGACCGGTGTCGATCCGGCGGGAATGACCGACAGGCCACTGACCAGAGGAGTGGCCTGAATCAGGTCTTCAGCCGCCGCTTTGTCCTGAAGGTAGTCGCTCAGTCCCGGCTCGAACTGGATCTGGAAGTGCCTGTGCAGGGTGGGACGGCGCAGATCGCCGTCCACCAACAACACCTTTCTTCCCAGCTCCTGCAGGGCCATGGCCAGGTTCAGAGAGGTGAAGGTTTTTCCCTCTTCAGGCAGGGCGCTGGTGATCACCAGCGCGTGGGGTTGTCCGACCGGAAGAAGGAACTCGAGGGTGGTCCGGATGGTCCGGATCGCTTCGGCGGAAGGAGAATGGGGTTCGGAAAGAAGAACAAGCCCTTCTTTCTTCGCGGTTCGGGCCTTGGCTTTTTGTGTTTTGATCTGAGGAATGTAGCCCAAGAAGGGGATCCCCAGAAGCTGTTCGAATTCCCAGCGGGTTTGGAGGGTTTTGGTGAGCCCTTCGCGGAGGA
>JACPXR010000105.1 GCA_016196465.1 Candidatus Omnitrophota bacterium
AACGCTTCCCAGAAAGAGTCCAAAGAGAACGGAAAAGAAAAAGGCGCGGCGGCGATTGGGCCCAATAGGGTCCTTGGGGGTTTTGGCGCGGCTGACCACCTGCACGTTGTTGGATTGAATTCCCTCCTGGACGGACAGCTCCTTCAGGCGGGTGAGGAGGGCGTTGTAGATGCTCTCGCTCGTTTTTGAATCCCGGAGGAGGGTGTTGTACTCAATGGAAAGCCGGTTCAGCTCCAGCGCTTTCTGTTCCTGCTCCGACAGGGCCTGCTGAAGCTCCTGTTCCTTAGCCTGAAGTTCAAGCAGGGCGGGATGTTTCTGCCGGTATTTCGTCTCCGCTTCAATGCGGAGCTTTTTGGCTTCGGTGACGACTGTGGTGAGTTCCCGCAGGCGCTGGATGACGGTGTTCTGCTGTTCTTCCCCTAAGTCGACGTTGGAATGTTTCTCCCGGAAGGCCTGCAGGGCGAGTTGAGAGATTTTCATTTTCTCTTCCATTTTCCCCACCTCGTCCCTGAGCCACTCGGCGCCTCCCGTCACCATTTCCTGTCGGCGCTCCAGGTTGAGGCGGGCGTAGGTATCCGCCACGGCGTTTGCGATCCGGGCGGCGAGATCCCGTTTGGTGCTGATGGCGCTGATGTCGACGAGCTTCGTGTTCCGAACGAGCTCCACGGTGATCATGCCTCTGAGTTTCGCGACAGGGTCCTCGGCCATGGAGAAAGGAGGTCCCGCAGCCAGGTTGAGGTCGGAGATGACGCGTTCCAGGACCGCGGGGTTCGTGATGATCTGGTACTCGGTCTGCAGGAAGGCCTGCAGGGAAGCCCCCACATAGGGCGTCAATTCGCGAAACTGTGTCACCTGAGGCGTCTGCGCTTCGATGAGGATGCGGGTAGTGGCCCGGTAGATGTTGGGTTGGGTGGACATTTGGACAGCGGTGAAAACTCCGCACAGGATCGCCGTGCCCAGAATGAGCCCTCGGTGGAGCCGGAAGAGCCTGAGGTAATCTTCCAGTTCCCACTCCATCTCCGGCAGCAGAGTGCTCATCGATTGGATCTCTCCACAAGAAGGGCCTTGGGTCCGGGGCGCTCCCAGGCGGCTTGAAAGGTGATTCCAATCGACCGGAGAAGAATCACGAGATCCAGCCCCAGAGAGCAGCGTTCCGTGTAAAGAAGATCCCACCGGATTCTCTCCGACAACAGCGGAGTCTTGGAGCTGTAAATCTGCGCTAAGCCGGTGAGGCCTGGGCGCGCCTCGAAACGCCCACGCGCTTCCGGGAGGAGGTGGACTTCCCTCAGCTCCTCCGGAACGAGCGGCCGGGGGCCGACAAAGCTCATTTGGCCCTTCAGGATGTTCCAGAGCTGCGGCAGTTCATCCATCGCCCTCGCCCTCAAGAAGCACCCCAAGCGGCTGACTTGGCCGTTTTGATCCATGGTGCGGAATTTCCAGAGGGCAAACGCCTCTCCCTTTCGGCCGATCCGGATCTGCCGGAAGAAGATGGGGCGCCCTGAGCTCGCCCGCAGGGCCATGCCCATCGAGATCGCGGGAAGGATGAAGGCGAAAAGTCCAGCCGTCGACAGCCCCAGGTCGAAGAGCCGTTTGCCTCCGTGCCTGTAAAGCCATCTCACCGAACCCGCTCCACTTCGATCGTGACATAATCCTCCGAGAACTCGTAGCGGATCACCTCAATGGGCAGCTTCATGTTGTCCACAATCCGGTTCACCCTCTCCACCAATAAGTTGAGCAACGGAGCAGGAATGGGGATCTTCCAGATGCGCGCTCGATCAATCGCCACGTGAGGCCGTCTGCTTTCTACCACGATTTCAATCCGTCCTTCCAGGGGAACGGCGAAGGGGCCCAGCCGGACGGTCCCCGAACCCGAGTAACCCTCAGGGGTGATCTCCATTCCGGAAATCTCTATCTGTCCCTGGAAACGCTCCTGCACTCGGCGCAGGACAATGTCTCTAAATTCATGTTCAGAATATCTCCGGATGAGATGAGTTTCACGGGCGCCGTCCATGTATCGGGCCAACCGCTCGGCGAACGTCTGAATGAAAGCGGGCAAGACTTTTTCAGCCCACCTGAAGAGGGGATTCCCGGCGGAGAGCGTCCGGATCCCCGAGGCGGTCAGCGAAGATTTGAGGGTCTCCAGCCGGGAGAGCTCTTCTTTGATTGAGCTCAAGGGGCTGGCGGGAAATCGGGAGGCGAGCTGATCGAAAAAGAAATTAGCCTTGTTCACGTCCTTCAAGTCGTATAAAGCGGCGGGCGCCGCCTGGGCTGCCACCAGGGCTGCCAGGGCGGGATCTTCGGATTCCTTGAGGATCTGTTCATAGAGCTCAACGGCGAAAGCAAAATCTCCGGTCGATTTATAGATTTCTACGATCTGCTGCTTCGCGGAAGTTCCCCATGACCCGCCGGGATCCCGCCGGATCACCTCCTGAAACGACTGGAGGGCCTCCTCGAGGCGTCCCAGGTATTTCATGCACCAACCCTCTTGAAAGAGGGAAGGGAGAGTCAAGCCGCCCTGGGGGTCGGCCAAGACAGCCGAATGGAAGGCCTCCGCCGCTTGATCCATCGCGTAGAGTTTTATCCACAGAGCGCCCAGCTTGGACTGGAGTTCCTGGCGCTCAGGTCCGGCGCCAAGGCTGAGTAGTCGCTTCTTAAGTTCTTCGGCCTTTCGGCGGTGATTTCGGCCCGCCTCCAATTCCGAAATCAACTCGCGGGCGACCTTCACCACCTTGAGGTCTGAGCTCTCCCGGAGGACCTCCCGATAGAAACGCTCCGCCTGGTCTGGGGCCTGGTTTCTCTGGTGGGCGTAACCCAGCCGAAGTTTAAGAAGGGCCCCTTCTTGAGCAGCTTGTTTTGCCCCAAGCCGGCGGGGAATGAAAGCGGCGCCGGCCATTGCCTCTTTCATTCCTGAGACCAAAGCGTCCGCCGCTCCCAGTGCCGCGGGCCGGGAGCCCTGAAGCCCTTGAGCGAGGAAGGAGACCATCACCTGAGTGTCGACGACCGTTCTTTCCCGGTCGCTTGCGCTTAATGTCCCTTGCGCGTATTGCAGCGTAGCCACGGTTTTTAAATCGAGCTCCTCCTGGGCCATTGCCGAGACGAGGGTTTCATCCACGAGGATCAAAGCGGCCTCTGCCTGGCCTACCCCTGTCGCCGAGTCCAACACGGACAGAGATGTTTTGAGGTTTTGGAGGTTTTTGTCGAGGAGAAACCGGTTGTACAGGGCGAAAAAGAGGACGACGCCCCCCAGGACGAGCGGAATCCGAAACCAGATGAACAGGCGCCTCATGGCGGACATTAAAAGATGCGCCTCCTGACGTGGACGGTGTCATGGGGAAGAATCTCCACGTTGGGCTCGCGCCCTTTTAAGATCCGGTCCACATTGGCCTGGATGACCACCTTTCGACCTCTTTTCTCCCGGATGATTTCCACAGAGCTGGACCCGAATTTCGTGATACCGCCCGCCAAGCTGATCGCAGTCAAGAGGTCCATCGTTCCCTCAATGGGATAGGAGCCCGGCTGGGAGACTTCTCCAAAGACGGAGAACTTCACTCCAGTCAACTTGGCGGTCACTTGAGGGTTGACGAGATAGTCCCGGTTGAGCCGTTCCCGCACCTCCTCCTCCACTTCCCGGAGGGTGCGGTCTTGGGCTTGGACGTTCCCGATCAAGGGAAACGAGAAGGTGCCGTCTTCGCGCACCGGGACGCTTCGATTCAGGTCGGCGTGTCCCCAGACTGAAATCTCCACCTCATCCCCAAAGCGGAGGCGATAAACTTCCGGGGAGATCTCTCCGGTCTGTCTGGCCTCTGGAACCGCCTTGGCCTCCACGGCCCGGAGCTTCTCTTCCTCAGCCTGCTTCCTGGCAGCCTCCTCTTCCTTCTTCCGCTTGGCCTCCACGGCCCGGAGCTTCTCTTCCTCCGCCTGCTTCCTGGCAGCCTCCTCTTCCTGCTTCCGCTTGGCCTCCACGGCCCGGAGCTTCTCTTCCTCCGCCTGCTTCC
>JACPXR010000107.1 GCA_016196465.1 Candidatus Omnitrophota bacterium
CGGTCTGGCCGGCGGATCAGGAAGAAGATTCCCCCGACCTACGTCCCCGCCCGGAACACGATCCTCCTGAGTCTCGCCCTGGGCTACGCCGAGGCGATCCGGGCCGGCGCGGTTTTCATCGGGGCCAACGCCGTCGATTTCTCAGGCTACCCCGACTGCCGGCCCAGCTATTACCGGGCTCTCCAGAAAGTGGTTCGCCTGGGCACCAGGGCCGGAGTGGAGGGCAGGCCGATCCGGATCCAAACGCCGCTCATCCGGATGAGCAAGGCCCGGATCGTCCGGTTGGCGAGGAGCTTGAGGGTTCCTTATCGGCTGACCTGGTCCTGTTACCTCGGCGGCCGCCGTCCCTGCGGCCGCTGCGACAGCTGCCTGCTCCGGGCGAAAGGGTTCCGCCAGGCGGGGGTTGTTTGATGCTGACGGCGCGAGTCATTGAGGTTTTCTCCTCCCTCCAGGGGGAGGGGATCTACGCGGGCCGGCCGCACCTGTTCGTCCGGTTCTGGAACTGCAACCTCGCCTGCCGCTACTGCGATACCGACTATCGAGGCCCTTATCGGGAGAGCTCTTTGTCGGAGCTGCTCGCCGAGGTTCGCAGGCAGGTCGATTCCGCCGGGCCTTTCCATGCCGTGAGCTTGACCGGCGGGGAGCCCCTCCTCTGGTGGAGGTTCCTCAAGGAATGGCTCCCCCGGCTCAAGGCGCTGGGCCAGCGGGCCTACCTGGAGACCAACGGGACCTTGACCGATCCGCTCCGGGAGATCCTCCCCTGGATCGACATCGTGGCGATGGACCTCAAGCCCCCCAGCGCCACCGGCGACAGGCCGCTCTGGGAGGAGCATGAGGCGTTCCTCCGGGCCGGCGTCGAGGCGGGCCGCGACCTGTTCGTGAAGGTGGTGGTGACGGCGGAGACCGCCGACGACGAGGTCCGGCAGGCGGTCGATCTGGTGGGCCGCGTGGACCGGGGGATCCCCTTCGTGCTGCAGCCGGTCACCCCCTGGGGCCCGGTTCGAGAGGGGCCTGAGGAGCAGCAGCTTGGCCGGTGGCGCTCGTGGGCGGCCGGGCGGCTGGCCGATGTCCGGGTCATTCCGCAGATGCATCGGATCTGGGGGGTTCCTTGATGGCGATGCGGCTGGACCAACGCTCGGAGTCGACCCTGCGGCCGGTCTCCATCACGCGGGAATACCTGAAGTTCGCCGAAGGGTCCTGCCTCATTGAGCTGGGGAACACCCGGGTCGTCTGCAGCGCCTCGGTGGAGGAGAAGCAGCCGCTCTTTCTGCAGAATAAATCCTCCGGCTGGATCACCGCGGAGTACGGGATGCTGCCCCGCTCGACGAGCCGCCGGAGTCCCCGTGAAGCGACCCGCGGCTCGCAGGGCGGGCGCACGCAGGAGATCCAGCGGCTCGTGGGCCGCTCCTTAAGGGCGGTCGTGGACCTGGAGGCCTTGGGGCAGCGCACCCTCTGGATCGATTGCGACGTGATCCAGGCGGACGGCGGCACCCGGACCGCCTCCATCACCGGCGCCTTCGTCGCCCTCGTCGAGGCCCTCGGCTGCCTCCGCCGGCGCGGGGCTTTCTTGAAGCTTCCGGTGAAGGACGCGGTGGCGGCCACCAGCGTCGGGCTGGTGGGGGGCCGCCCCCTGCTCGACCTCACCTACGACGAGGATTCCCGGGCGCAGGTGGACATGAATGTGGTGATGACCGGCAAGGGAGAGCTCGTTGAGGTTCAGGGGACCGGCGAAGGGAGCACCTTCACCGAGGCCCAGATGGGTGAGCTGCTAGGATTGGCAAGGTCCGGGATTCAGCAGCTGATCCAGGTTCAAAGAAACATCTTGAAGGACCTTCTCTAACATCGTCACCCTCCTCTTGGCCAGCCGGAACCGGCACAAGGCCCGTGAGCTGCGCCGGCTGCTTAAAGGTCTGCCGGTCCGGTTCCTCACCCTCGATCAGTTCCCGGACATCCCGCCGGTGGAGGAGGACGGCGCCACCTTCCGTGCCAACGCCGTCAAGAAGGGGCTGCAGGTTTCCCGGCGGACGATCCTGCCGGTCTTGGCGGAGGATTCCGGTCTGGAGGTCCGCGCCCTCGGAGGCCGCCCCGGCGTTCGGTCCGCCCGGTTCGTCGGTGAGCGGGCTTCGGATCAGGCCAACGTCGCCAAGCTGCTCAAGGTGATGGCCCCGGTCCCGGAATCCCGCCGGCAGGCCCGGTTCGTCTGCGTGATGGCCTTGAGCGTCGGCGGGAAGCTGATCCGGACCTTCGAGGGGGAATGTCCCGGTTCCATCGCTTCAGCCGCCGCCGGCAGGACCGGTTTCGGCTACGATCCGGTCTTCATCCCGCGCGGCCGCTTGGAAACGATGGCGCAGTTGGGCGCCGCCGTCAAGGATGCCGTGAGCCACCGGGCAAAAGCGGCGGCTCAATTGAAGAACTGGCTAAGGGGTCGCTGAAGGGGTCGCTGAAGGGGTCGCTGAAGGGGTCAGACCCCTTGGGGTCTGACCCCAATAGGTTTTAGAACAGGTCCTTCAACACATCCTGCAGGTTGAAGAGCTGCTCGTTCAGGATCTGGGTCACCGGCTTGGAGACGAAGGTCCGCTTCGGGTTTCGCCAGGTGCCGGTGATCCGGATCTCTCCCATGAGGTAGGTGGTCCCTTGGGCGATCGCCCTGCCGACCTTGGACCGGGCCTCCTCCGGCAGGAGCTCCGAGGAGAAGGTGGGGAGAATCCTCCAGTTGATGGGGCTGTCCGTCCCCTTTAGGAAGCCGCCCGATCCGAGGATCATCAGGGTCGCTTGAGGCGATCGGACCTGGAACGATTCGGTCCGCAAGGCCCCCTCGCTCAAGGTGAAAGGCCCCTCCGCTTCCTGGAAGGCGATCGTCTTCAGGGTGGGGGCCTTCAGCAGGTCCGCCAGCGGTCCCAGCAGAGGAAACTCCAGGATCCTTCCTCCGGTCACCTGCACGGTTCCTTTCCCCTGAATGTTGGCGGGAAGGGCCCCGTGGCCCTCTCCCTCCCAGTCCACCGACAGCAGGCCGGAAAGGTTCTGCGTTTTCCATTTCAACTGGTTGGCCAGCGCGGCCAGCTCGACGTTCTTGACCGCCAGTGTCCCGCTCCAGGGTTGACGCGGCTGCTGGTAGGCGAGGGAGCCGGTGATTCGGACGGTCCCGCCGGCGAGAGCGGCCTTCGCCGAGGAGAGGGTCAGCAGCCCCTCGTGATGCTCCACCTCCAGGGTGAGCTGCTCGAGCGGGATCTCCTGATAGGTCAAGAGAGGTGAGCTTCCCTTGAGGCTGAACTGCCACTGGGTCGGCTGGGCGAGGGGCCCTTTCAGGATCCATCGGGTGGCCATCTGTCCGCGCAGCGGCGGATTCCGGAGCCAGGTCGGGGGCTGGGGCAGGATCGCGGCCAGCTCCTCCACCCGGAACGCCGCCTCCCCGTACAGGTTCCCGGTCATCTCCGTGGCGGCTCCCTTCGAGTTGAGCCCCGCCACCTCTCCGAAGATGCGCAGCGTCCCGGCCCCGTAGCGGCCGGAGAATTCATGGATCTCCATCCGGTTCCCGTCGATGGAGAGCCGCATCTCGCTGAAGAAATGGCCCCAGGAGGCCCGGGCGTCTATCTCCGGCCGGGCGAAATTGGCCAGGGATCCCTCCGCCCTGAACGGATGGTCGCGGAATCTCCCGGTGAGATCGGTGACGGTCAGGAGGTCCGGCTGCCATCGGATCAACCCGGTGACCTCCCGGACCGGGCCGGCCCGGGGCAGGTCGAGGGAGCCCTCCTTGAGCGTCGCCAGGACGGTCGGGTGAAACGACAGGGTGGGGCGCAGCGCCCCCTCGACGTTGGCCTCGACGGCGACCCGGCCGCTCGCCTTCATCGCCTCGGCAAACCCTTGGATCTTCGGCGAGGCGAGGGAGAGCTGGCTTAAGGGGAGGGAGGCGGTGTTGGCCCGCAGGAGGAGGGTTTTCTTCTCGTCGTTGGCGAGGGAGCCGCTCATCGTGAGGAGCCCTCCGGAGGGGAGGGCCGCGGTGAGGCCTTCCATCTGGAGGCCGGTGGGATTGAATCGGATCAGCCCGGTCATATCTTTAAGCTCCCCGATCGACGGGAAAGGGCCGACGGTCACCCGGTCCAGCGCCAGGCCCCCGCTCACGTGCTTCCACGGCTCCGTCCCCTTCAGCGAGGGGATCAGCCCCTGGAAATCCAGCCGGAGGTTGCCGCTTCCCTGAAAGACCTGATCCCGGGGGAGATGCACCTTCCAGCTTAGGCCCTCCCCTTTGACCGATCCTTCCACAGCGCAGGGGCCCGTCTCCGGATTCCCCGCGAGAGTCAGCTCCAGAACGGCGGTCCCCTCCAGCGACTCCACAGGCCGGACCCATCGTGAGGGAAGAATGGACAGCGCTCCCTTCAGGGGGATGCTCGACTGCTCCTTGGAGAAGATCTTCCGGCTGCGCAGGTCGTAGGATCCGTTGCTGCGGATGGCGATGGCGGGGGCGGGAGGGGTAGTGTCCAATTGGGTACTCAACGACCAGCGGATCTTGGCCGGCAGCGAGAGATGCGCCTCCAAGTTGAGATCCTGGAATTGAATATGAAGAGGGGGGTGCTGTTTCTGGGAGGAGATCTCCACCCCGCCATTCTCCACGACCAGCCGGGGGATCAGGAGCGGCAGCCGCCCGGCAGTTCCTGAGGGCCGGGCCTTACTCCTCTGAAGGCTCTGGAAATTCCAGATCCCCTCCGTATCCTGGAGGAGCCGGACCTGGGGCCGGGTGATCCGCAGCGTCGGGATGACGAACTGCCGGTTCTTGAGCAAGGGGAGGAACAGGACCTTCCCCGCCACCTGGTCGATGGTGAGGAAGGGGGTCTCGCCGTAGCGCCGGTCCTCGCCGATCGAGACCTGCTCCAGAACGAGCCCGCGCCAGAGATGGACCCGGACCCGGCCGATCGTGATGCGGCGCCCCAGCGTCTGGGAGGCCGAGGCGGCCCACTCCTGCACCTTGGCGGGGAGGACCCGCTCCATCACGTAGTGCAGCCCCGCGATTCCGGCCGCCGATAAGATCGCGAGGATGAGGAGGATCAGGAGGAGCCTTCGCATGGGGCTATTATACGGCTTTTCCCTTTCCGAAACAGAATCCACCCGTTACAATGGATCGAATAGCGACGGGGCGTAGCTCAGCTTGGCTTAGAGCGCTTGCTTTGGGAGCAAGAGGTCCTCGGTTCAAGTCCGAGCGCCCCGAGAAACCCACGCGCCTGTAGCTCAGTTGGATAGAGCAACTGCCTTCTAAGCAGTGGGTCGGGGGTTCGATTCCCTCCAGGCGCACATCATACTGGACGAATCAACCATGCGGATCAAGTGGATCCTTTGGCCTCTGGGGATCGGGCTCGCTGTCGGGGCTTATCTCTCCGTCGTGACGACGATCCGGGAGCGGGCCGAGGCGCTGTTGACGAGCGCCCTGGGGCTCCCGGTGACGGTCCAGATGGCCCAGCTCACCTTTCCGCTGGGCGTTCACCTGGCCGGGATTCGGGTGCCGGCGGGGCCGGGGCAGGGGGGCGGGTCCCTCTTCTCCCTTCAGGAGATGAGCGCCGCTTTAAGCGTCAACTCGTTCCTGATGGGCAGGCCCGGGGTGGATCTCGCCTTCACCGCGCCGAGGTTCACGCTGGAGCGGTATCGGCAGAATCTGTTCAGCATCTCCTTGGCCTCTCTTTCCTCGGGGCTGAACCCGTCGGGGCCGACGGGGCTTGTCCTGAATCGCCTCCAGGTGCGGGATGGCCAGCTCACCCTGGTGGACCGGGCGGTGACCCCTGAGGTCTTCTGGAATCTCCGGAACCTGGCCGTCAGCATGCGCGCCGGTGAGAGACCGGGGGCCTATCCTTACACGGTTCTCAGCGTCCTGGAGGATGCTCCCCACCAGGAGATCGGCCGCCTCGAGATCAACGGGGAGTTCTTCCTGGGCGGAACGGGGGAGGCGGCGGTCACGATGGAGCATCGGGCCATCCAGCGGTTGGCCCCCTACATCCGGCCGGTGCTCGGCGTGGCGCCGAACCGTGGGAGCTGTCTGGTCAAGGCCAAGATCACCACTCACGAGGGGGTCTGCGTGGCGGAGGTGGATCTGACCGCCTCCGGCCTCGCCTTCCGGACGGAAGAGGCCACGGTCCTCGGCCCTTCCGGCAGCCGCCTCGTCGAGCTGCTCCAGGATCCGGACCGGCAGATCCACCTGAGCTTCGTCGTGAAGGGAAGGCTGGGGGAGCGGCTGGACTGGTCCGATCTCGTGGCCAGCACCTTCACCGAGGCGATGAAGCAGGCGCTGGCCCGCAGCATCCAGCGCACCCTCAGCGAGACCGAGGTGAAGAAGCCGGTGGAGGAGCTCCTGCGCAAGGGATACGAATCTCTCGGCAAGTGATCCTGCGCTCTTCTTATGGTGGGTGTAGCTCAACCTGGTCAGAGCATCGGATTGTGGATCCGAGGGTTGGGGGTTCAAATCCCCTCACCCACCCCAGTCTTTATTTTTGGCCCCTTGGGCGATCAAGTCGAAGGGCGATCTATAGGTGGGAATGGGAGTTACGCCATCGAAGATGCAGTTCGAGAGTAGAATTTTCAGGAGTTCTTTCTTTTCGTGCGGTGGCTTCGTAAGATAAAGCGGGTAAAGCCGTTGGGTGAGTTCGAGAGCCCGAAGTCCGTATTCCGGTGAGGGGCCTTCGTTTTGCTTCAAGCGCTCTAGCTGCTCCACCGTCGTAGCCAACTCTACGGAGTAGGCATTGTGTTTCTCCTGCCAAAACGCCTCGCTGATTTTTCCGTTGAGTTTGTCCTCATAGAGCCGATCCCGATACTGGCGTAATTGGTTGTGCCGCTGGGTTGACCCAGCAATCCGAGTTTGACGTTCGGCCATCCAGTCGCCCTGCCGTTCAGCCAGAACTTCTTTTAGCCACTTGAACGCCGCAGAGGGAATTTCCAGTGCTTGGACTACCTTGCCGAGTTGCTCGCTCAACGATTCTTCACGAACGAACGGCGAACCGCATCTGCCCCGTCCATAGGTGCAGTGGTAATAGACGTACCGGCCCTTCTGGATCTCTCCAACGATGGCACATCCGCAGCGAGCGCAGGTTAAGAACCCGCCAAAGGGGAAGTTGTGAACGAGCTTCTTGGGTCGCTGTCGCTGATGCAGTGCATCTTGCACAGCATCGAAAAGCTGCTTGGAAATCAATGGCAGGTGCTTGCCGTCATAGACAACGCCCCTCAACCAAAATTGGCCGTAATAAAAGGGATTTTGCAGTAGTCGATGGATGTGGCTCTTCGACAGCTTCCGGCCCAGTTTGCGGGCCCCAAGGCCTATCTCCGCGGCGATCCGGGCCAGTTGCTTGACCGAATACTGCCCAGTGGCGGCGAGTCGGAAGAGCCTCTGAACTTTTGGCGCACGGTCCGGGTCGATTTCGATGGTCTTGGTCTGCGTGTTATTCAGGTAGCCGATAGGGGCCCAGCCAGGGAGGATACCCTGGGAAGCCTTCTCTCGCTGTCCCTTCCGAGTTTCTTCGGATAGATTGTCGATGAAGTTCTTTGCGATAACCACCTTGATTTCGTGAACGAGCTTCTCATGAGAACTGCTGTCTTTATGCAGTACCGCCCCTTCTTTGACGAGGTGTACCGCTAGGCCCTGTTGGACATATTCGTCTATCGTGACGTAGTCTTTGAAATTCCGGTATAACCGGTCCGTCTTTTCCACCAAGAGAGCTCTTACATCGGGATGTTCTTTAAGGTAGGACACCATGTCGCCGAAGCTACTTCGTCCAGGTTTCTTAGCGGTTTCTATCTCAAGGACCTCCTCGACGATCTCAAGGCTGTGCTCCTTGGCGTAGGTTCTAAGGAGGTTCAGTTGAGCGGGAAGTGAAAACCCCTCTTTTGCCTGTTCCTCGCTGGATACCCGGAAGTACAGCACGGTCTTCACGACGGCTGCCTCCGCTTCTTGACTCTTTTGAGGAAAGCGACGAGTTCCGAGCGTTTGTAAAGCCGGTATCGGTTGGCAGGGTGACGGTACGCCCTGAGCTTTCCCAGCTTATCCCACGTCCGCAAGGTCACCGTTGTGACTCCCAGGAAGTCTGCGGCCTGTTTGATGGTCCAGTAATCCTTGAGTGCAAAGCGCTTCTTGGCCATCGGTATAAACATTATAAGACATTATAAACAAGATTCAAGTGAAAAATTCCGAAGTTGGTATCGTCCCCATCTTCATCTGGGAGCAAGGTGAGCAGTTTGCTCCGGGAATCCGATGCCTCTTCCCGAGCCCACCGTTCAAGGAGGTCGAGCAGGGCACTTACATTCTCGACAATGATAAGCGCCTTCTCTCGGGTGATCGGCTCAAGAGAGTAGGGTTGCCAGAATTCGATGGTTTTCTGGAGGAGGCGTTCGCTAGCCATCTGTTGGGTTTTCGGTTGGCAACCCAGCCTCAGAAGGTGTCCCAAAATTCTGTCCCGAGGTTTCTGGAAGGGGTAATTGGGTCTGGTTGATCTTGAGGACACGCCTGATCGTGGAACGGCTACAGTGGGCCTTTTCGGCGATCTGGCTGATGGAGAACCCTTCACGTCTCAGGACAGTAATCTTTTCGGAATCAAGCAGTGTCCTGGGTCGCCCCAGCCGGACTCCTTTGGCCTTAGCATGAGCAATTCCGGCCTTCACCCGCTCTCGGATCAAATTCCGCTCGAACTGGGCGAAGGCTCCGGCTACGTGAAAGAGAAGTTCTCCTGTGGCTGTCGTGGTGTCGAACGCCTCACTGATTGAGATAAAGGCGATCTTCCTTGCCCGGAATTCTTCCAAACACTGGATGAGGTGCTTTAGGGATCGACCGAACCGATCAAAACGCTGGACCAAGACCGCCTGAAACCTCCGAAGCCTCGCATCGGCCATCAACTGATCCAACGCTGGCCGCCGCTCCTTGGCACCGGAGAACCCTCGGTCTACATATTCTTGGGCGATCTCCCACCCTTCCCGCTGGGCATAGGCGCGGAGCTCCACAAGCTGTACTTCATGGTCCTGGTCTAGGGTTGAGCACCTAACGTAGAGAACTACTTTCACTCTTTTTCTCCACTCGGATTGTCTTGGATAATCCGCTTTCGAGCCATCTCTACATACTCGGGTTTTAACTCGATCCCGATGAATATCATGTTGTGCCGCATGGCAACTACCCCAACGGTCCATTAGCCACAAAAGGGATAGAGGGAGGTGCAGGGAGATGTGTCAGGATCATGAACGCACGTATGAC
>JACPXR010000101.1 GCA_016196465.1 Candidatus Omnitrophota bacterium
CCAGTGAGGAGGAGCAGTTTCAGGCCTACCGCCATGTGACCAAGGCGATCGCGCCGCACCCGGTGATCTTACGGACGATCGACCTGGGGGGCGACAAGTTCATGTCGGAGCTCCGGGTGCCCCGGGAGATGAACCCCTTCCTCGGCTGGCGGGCGATCCGCTTCTGCCTGGCCCGGCCCGACATCTTCAAGGTGCAGCTGAGGGCGATCCTCCGGGCCTCGGTTTTCGGGCAGGTCAAGCTCATGTACCCGATGATCTCCGGGGTGGAGGAGCTGAGAGAGGCCAACCGGATCCTCGAGGAGGTCAAGGGGGAGCTTCTCTCCGAAGGGAAACCCTTCAATCCGAAAGTGGAGGTGGGGGCGATGATCGAGGTTCCCTCGGCGGCGATGACGGTCGATTTCCTCGCCAAGGAGGCGAGTTTCTTCTCCATCGGGACAAACGATCTCATCCAGTACTCGCTCGCCGTGGACCGCGTGAATGAAAAGATCGCCTATCTCTATGAGCCGGCCCATCCGGCGGTCCTGCGCCTCATCCGGCACATCATCGAGGTGGCCCACGAGCAGAATCTCTGGGTCGGGATGTGCGGGGAGATGGCCGGAGAGCCGGCCCTGGCCTTGATCCTTCTGGGGCTGGGCCTGGACAGCTTTTCCACGAGCCCGGTCAACGTTCCCCGGATCAAGCAGGTGATCCGGGCCGTTCCCACCTTCCGGGCCAAGGAGGTGGTGAAGGAGGCCCTCCGCTTGACCACCGGCAAGGAGGTCGAGACGTACGCCAACGCCCGGCTTCTGGAATTAATTCCGGACCTCGCTTAAAAGCGATGCTTCTCGACGATCTGGAGACAGTTCAGCGCATCGACCGGGGGGAGATGCTGGGGAAGCTCAAAGACTTTCCCGCTCAATGTCTCTCGGGCTGGCGCCTGGGTCTTTCCTGGAGGGTGCCCGAGGGTCTGAAGAAATCCGACCGGTTTCTCGTTTTGGGAATGGGAGGGTCGGCCATCGGGGCCGATCTTCTCGAAGGGGTCGCCACGGGAGAACTCTCTCGTCCGGTCCAGGTGAACCGCCATTACCGACTGCCCGCGGGGGTTGGCCGGTCCACCCTGGTTTTATGCTCGAGCTATTCTGGGAATACGGAAGAGACGCTCAGCGCCGCCGGCTGCGCCCTGAAGAGGGGGGCAAGGCTTGTCGCCGTCACCTCCGGCGGCAAGCTTCGCCGTCTTGCCCGCCGGAGAGGGTTTCCCCTCCTCCTGATCCCCCCGGGGCTGCCCCCCCGGGCAGCGGTCGGGTTCCTCTCTTTCGCGCCGCTGGGCCTGCTCTCACGGCTCGGATGGGCCCCCGCCCGGCTCCGCTCAAGCGTCCCTGCCGCCTGCGAAGAGGCCGGGCGCTTCATCCAGCGCTCCTTGGCTCCGGAGGTGAAAACGGCCGACAATCCCGCCAAGGAGATCGCCCGCTCCCTCGAAGGGCGGCTCCCCATCCTTTACGGCTCCTCCGGCGGATGGGAGGGGGTGACCTTCCGCTGGCGCACCCAGCTGGAGGAGAACGCCAAGACCCTCGCTTTCCACCACCTTTTTCCGGAGGCGACCCACAATGAGATCTCCGGCTGGGTTCAGCCCCGGGCGCTGGTCAAAAAGATGACCGTTCTTTTTCTCCTGGATCCGGCGGTTCACCCCAGGGTCCGCAGGCGGATGGAGTTTACCCGGCGGATCATCGAGGCCGAAGGGGCCAAGACCCTTTTCATCGAACTGAAAGGTTCCTCCAGGGTCAGCCGCCTTTTGAAGCTGATCGCCCTGGGGGATTTTGTGAGCGCCTACTTAGGGCTCCTCTACCGGACCGACCCCACCCCGGTGGTCCGGGTCGAGGCCCTGAAGAAGTACATGCGATGACCCCGCTGATCCTCGCCGCCGGGTACGGGACCCGGATGTATCCTCTCACCCTCTCCACCCCCAAGGCCCTTCTTCCGGTGAAGGGGAAGCCGATTCTCGATCACCTGGTGGAGAAGCTGGAGGAAAAGACCCTGGGGATCCGGGAGGGGATCCTCGTTTCGAACCACAAGTACGCGGGCCCTTTCGAGGCCTGGGCCCGAACCAGCCGCTCGAAGATCCGGTGGACCGTTCTGGATGACGGCTCCACCTCCGAGGAAAACCGCTTGGGGTCGATGGGGGACCTTGCCTTCGCTTTGAGGAAGAGGCCGGAGGAGGATTGGATCGTGGTGGGAAGCGACAACCTTTTTCCGGACTCCCTGACTGACCTGGTCGGTTTTGCCGTTCGCAAAGCCCCGGCGGTCACCCTCGGGGCGTACGAGCTTCCGGACTCCTTCGACCCTTCCCGCTACGGGGTCCTTGAGATGAACCCGGAGGGACAGGTGATCCGGTTCGAGGAGAAACCGAAGCGCCCCGCCTCCCGCTGGGTCTCCACCGCCGTCTATTTTTTTCCGCGCCCGGCCGTTCGTTGGGTGCTAGAATACGTCGATTCGACCCAGGCCCCGGATACCCTCGGAGCGTTCATCCAGTGGCTTCTGCCCCGCTGCCAGGTATTCGCGCACCGGCTGCGGGGTCCATGGTTTGACATCGGCGACACCCAATCGTACGCACGCGCAGAGGAGTCTTTCATTCCATGACCGCGAAACACAAGTACCTCTTCACC
>JACPXR010000102.1 GCA_016196465.1 Candidatus Omnitrophota bacterium
CACGACGTCCCACAGAAGAACGGGCCGGATCCCCGCCACCTCCGGCAGGCGAAGCGGGAGGGAGGGCCCGATCCAGATGACCACCCCCGCCAGGAAAAGGAAGATTGGGGTCGCCACCTTCAAGGGCATTCCGAAGCGGGTCATGCAGAGTCCCATCACCACGGCAAGGGCCAGATAGAGCCCCGAGGAGCTGGCCACCCCTCCCCCGTGCGTGGCGTCTGCAAAGGAGGAAGAGGTCAGATCGCAAAAAGCGGTGATCACGTAAACGAGGGAAAGCCAGATGAAGGCCAGAAACAATCCGTAGGCCCGCTTGCCGATGTACTGCTCGACGATCTGGGCCACCGACCCCCCCTGGTGGCGGACGGAAGCGGCCAGACTGGAAAAATCGTGGACCGCCCCGATGAAGATCGCCCCCAGAGTCACCCAAAGAAGCGTCGGAAGCCACCCATAGGAAAGCCCCGCCAGGATCGGGCCCACAATGGGGCCGGCGGCGGCGATCGCGGAAAAGTGCTGACCGAGAAGAAACGGGGCCTTCGCCGGGACAAAATCAACCCCATCGGTCATGGTGCAGGCAGGGGTGGGATTTGAATCGTTGAGGGCAAACTGCCTGGAAAGAAACCGGCTGTAGAAGACGTAGCCCAGCCCGAAGAGAACAACGACCGCCGCCGCGACCGCGGTGAGAGACAACTTAGACTTCGCTCAACAGTTCGAGGGTCCGCTCCGGCTCATCGGTTCGCAGGATGAGGCAGCCGGTGGCCTGATGCTCGGTGGCGGAGCAGTAGGCGTATTCAATGTTGATGTCGGCCCGGGCGAGCTTCCTCGCCACATCGGCCAGGGTGCCGGGGCGGCTGTCCAGCTCCATCACCACCACGTCCGACTCCAGGATGTAGAGGCCCAACTGCTCGAGAAGGAGGAGGGCCTTCACCGGCCGGTCAGCGATCAGGCGGATGATGGCATGATCCACGGTGTCGTGGATGGAAAGGGCGAGGATGTTGATCCCGGACTCGGCGAGGGTCCCGCAGACCTTGGCCAGAGCGCCGGGGCGGTTTTCCAGGAAGATGGAGAGCTGTTTTTCTACCTTAACCATGGGTCCAGTACCGAGTATGCACCATCAAAGCTACGGCGCATGTCCGCTGACGTTCCAGTAGCGGACATATTCCTCGAGATGGGTGAGGGTCTTCAAATCCCGCATCCGGTCCAGATAAACCCTTCCCTGAAGGTGGTCCCACTCATGCTGGATCACCCGGGCGAAAAACCCGCCCGCCCGGAAGCGGACCGCTCGTCCCTGTGCATTATACGCCTGAACCTCCACGGAACGCCAGCGCGGGACGCGCCCCCTCAGACCCGGCACCGAGAGACACCCCTCCCAATCGAGAACCTTCTCCCGAGAGAGGGCCTTCAACCGCGGGTTGATGAGGATCAGCCGGGGGATCCGCGGGGCCTTCGGGTAGCGGGGATTCCGGTTCACCTCCACCGCCGCCACCTGGAGGGAGAGATGGACCTGGGGAGCGGCGATCCCCACCCCATCGTACTCGTGCATCGTCTCGACGAGGTCCTTGAGGAAGGACTGGAACCCGGCCGAGGAGATCAGCTTCCGGGAGACGGGGCTTGCCTTCCGCCTTAAGGCTGGGTGGCCCAGTCTTGCAACCTTAAGAATCATAGGGCGTACTGTACCAAAATGACCCCACCCATGCAAGTTGAATAGACGACAAAAAAGTCATCTAAATAGTTGACAAAACAGTCATGTTTGAGTAATCTTAGTATTGGAGATGAAGATCACAGCGCAGGAAGAATACGGACTGCGGTGCCTCCTCCAGTTGGCCCAGGCGGAGCCCAAGGAGGGCCTCACCGTCGGGGAAATCGCCCGCCGGGAAGGGCTTTCCCAGGCGTACGTGGAGAAGCTCCTCCGGCTCTTGAGCCGGGCGGGGATCATCCATTCCGTCCGGGGAATCCGGGGGGGTTACCTTTTAAACCACGGCCCAGGCGAGATCTCCCTGGGGACGGTGGTCCGGGCCCTGGGAAAAGTCCCCACGACCCAGGAGATCTGTGACCGGTTCACCGGCAACCGCGCCAGCTGCATCCACATCGACGACTGCTGCATCCGGTCGGCCTGGTCCACCCTCACCCAGAAGATCCAGAGCTTTCTGGATGGGATCGCCCTGTCGGATCTGGCGGGGGCGGAAGCCAAGGCAACCCATCTTTTCGCCCAGCGGATGCTGGTGGAGACGAAATTTCCATTGGAGAAGAGCAAATGAGCGGACCTCTGCTGGAACTGAAGGATCTCCATGTCGAGGTGGAGGGGAAGGAGATCCTCAAGGGGATTTCCCTGACCCTTCAGAAGGGACAGGTCCACGCCATCATGGGACCCAACGGCTCCGGGAAGTCCACCCTCTCTCACACCCTCATGGGGCATCCCAAGTACCGGCTCACCCGGGGAGAGATCCTCTACCGGGGCAAGGAGCTGAGCTCTCTGAAGACGGACCAGCGGGCCCGGGAGGGAATCTTCCTCGCCTTCCAATATCCGACGGCGATTCCGGGGGTGAGCGTGGCGAATTTCCTTCGGACCGCCATGAAGGCCCGCTTCGGCGAGGCCTTCCAGCCCAAGGAGTTCCGGCGGGAGCTTAAAAGCGCGATGGCCGACCTGGGGATCGACGAGAGCTTCGCCACCCGCTACGTCAACGACGGCTTCTCCGGCGGGGAGAAAAAGCGCCATGAGATCCTCCAGATGGCTCTCTTAAAACCCACGCTGGCGGTCTTGGATGAAACCGACTCCGGCTTGGACATCGACGCACTTCGGACCGTGTCGGAGGGGATCAACCGCCTGCGCGGACCCGATCTGGGAGTCCTGTTGATCACG
>JACPXR010000103.1 GCA_016196465.1 Candidatus Omnitrophota bacterium
ATAGGCGGGCCACCCCCCTTCCACGTACGGGAGGCCCAACTCATCGAGCTTCTTCAAGATCCGAAGCTTGTCGGTGACCGAGAGGGAGATTCCCTCGGTCTGGGCCCCGTCCCGCAGGGTGGTGTCGTATAAAATCACCCGGGAAGACATCTAGCGCTTCCGTCTGACTCCGAGCTTGTCCAGCCCGAAGGCGTCGTGGAGGGCCTTGACCGCCCTCGCCGCCTGGTCCTTCCGGATGATGCAGGAGATCTTGATCTCCGAGGTGGAGATCATGTCGATGTTCACCGACTCCTTCGCCAGCGCCTGGAACATCTTCGCCGCGATCCCCGAGCGGGAGCGCATCCCCAGCCCCACCACCGAGACCTTCGCCACGCCCTCGTCATGGGCCACCCGGCCGGCCTTCACCTCGGCGGCCACCCGCCGGGCCACCTTCAGGGCCTTACCCAACTGGAGGCGGCCCACGGTGAAGGAGACGTCGGTGAATCCGGTCCGGGAGATGTTCTGGACGATCATGTCGACGTTGATGTTGACGTCGGAAATCCGGGTAAAGATCGTCGCCGCGATCCCGGGCCGGTCCGGCACGTCGCAGATCGTCACCTTCGCCTCATCCTTCTGAAGAGATACCCCACTGACCACCACCTCTTCCATCGCTTTGACCTCCTTGGAGATGATCGTTCCGGTGCGGCGAGAAAAACTGGAGCGGACATGGAGTGGGACCTCGTACTTCTTGGCCATCTCCATCGATCTGGCCTGCATCACCTGGGCCCCCAGGGAGGCCAGCTCCAGCATCTCGTCGTAGCTGATCGTCGGAAGCTTCCGGGCGTTGGGAACGATCCTCGGATCAGCGGTGTAAACCCCTTCCACGTCCGTGTAGATCTCACAGATCTTGGCCGAGAGGGCCTTGGCCAGCGCCACCGCCGTGAGGTCCGACCCGCCCCGGCCCAGGGTCGTGATCTCCTGATCGGGGGTCATCCCCTGAAAGCCGGTGACGATCACGATGGTCCCCTTGGAAAGGGCCCGGTGGATCCGGTCGACGTTCACCGCCTGGATCCGGGCCTGGGTGTGAGCCCGGTCGGTGACGATTCCCACCTGCGGCCCGTTCAGGGAGATCGCTTTCATCCCGTGAGAGCCGATCGCCATCGCCAGCAGGGCGGCCGAGACCTGCTCGCCGGTGGACAGCAGCATGTCCAGCTCCCTTTCGGGAGGATTCTTTGAGACCTGCGCGGCCAGATCCAGGAGGTTGTCGGTCGTGTCTCCGAGGGCGGAGACCACCACCACCACCTGGTGCCCGGCCTTGCGGGTCTTCACCACCCGCTGAGCGACCCGGCGGATTCGCTCGGGGTCCGCGACGGATGAGCCGCCGTACTTTTGAACGATGAGGGCCACTGAGGAGACCTTTAAATGGCCGGCTCGGTTAGAAGCCGGGGAAGGATTTGGTGGGCCTCTTCCACCAGCCAGCCGCTGGCCTTGGCCTGGGTTTCTCCGAAGCTTTTGACGGCGCTGGGGGAGATCCCTTTCCCCCAGACGAGAAACGGCACCGGGTCGGCCACGTGGCTTCGCTTGGCCACCGGCGTCAGGTGGTCCGGGATCACCAGGATCCGGACGTTCTTCAGCGTCCCGATCCCCTTGACGATCCCCCCCACGATCAAGCGGTCGAAGTTCTCGATCGCCGAGACCTTCTGCCGGAGATCCCCGTTGTGCCCGGCTTCATCCGCCGCCTCCACATGGACGAAAACGAAGTCGTGCTTCTTCAGGCTCTTCAGGGCCGCCTCCGCCTTGCCGGCGTAGTTGGTGTCGTAGTAGCCGGTCGCCCCCCGGACGTTGATCACCTCCAGGCCGGCCAGGCGCCCCGCCCCCTTCACAAGATCCACCGCCGAGATGACGGAACCAGTCAGATTCCACCGCTCCCGGAAGGTGGGAAGTTGGAGCTTCGTCCCCTGGCCCCAGAGCCAGATCATGTTCCCGGGATTCTCCTTGAGGTCGATCCTCACCTGGTTCACCTCATGCCCGCTTAAGATCGAGCGGGAGGTTTCCATGAGGGCGATCAGCCGCTCGGCCGCCGGCCCTTTCGGCCAGTGCTCGGAGATCGTCCACCCCATGATGTCGTGGGGCGGCTGGCAGGTCGTCTTCAAGAGATCCCCGGTGAGGGCGAGGTCCCGGAAGACCGCCAGGTGCCGGTACTGGATGCCGGGGTAGAAATTCAAAGTGCCGGAACCGAGCTCCCTGCCCACATGGCGGATCAGGGTCGTCGCCTCCTCGGAGGTGATGTGCCCGGCGGAGTAATCCATGAGCCGGTCCCCATCGGAGGTGACGAGATTGCAGCGGAAGACGACGTCCCCGTTACCCAACTCCACCCCCATGTTGGCCGCCTCGAGGGGGCCCCGGCCGGAATAATACTTGTGCGGGTCGTACCCCAGGATCGCCATGTTCCCCACGTCGCTCGCCGGGACAAAGCCGGAGGGGATCGTCCGGGCAAGACCCACCTTCCCCTCCTGGGCAAGCCGGTCCATCGCCGGGGTCTTCGCCGCCTCAAGCGGCGTCCGACCCCCCAGTTGCTCGATGGGGTAATCCCCCATGCCGTCGCACACCAAGACGATGGTTTTCATCGGTAAACCGCTATTTTAGCAAACCCCGGGGAGAGCTCACAGGCGGATTTCATCGAGGATCCTCTCCACCCTGAGCGGCAGGACTTTGGGGGCACGAATCGTTTTCACCGCCCGCTCCGGATCTTTGAGTCCGTGACCGGTCAGCGTGCAGACCAAGGTTCCTCCCGCCTTGAAATAGTTCTTTTTCGAAAGCTTCATCACCCCGGCCACGGAGGCGGCGGAAGCCGGCTCCACGAAAACCCCTTCCTCCGCCGCCAGAAATCGATAGGCCTCCAGAATCTCCCGATCGGTCACCGCCGCGATCAACCCCTTGGAGGCGTCCCTGGCGGCGACGGCCTGCTCCCAGCTGGCCGGCCGTCCGATCCGGATGGCGGTGGCGATCGTCTCGGGCTTCGGGACGGGACGCCCCTGGACGATGGGGGCCGCCCCGGCCGCCTGAAAACCCAGCATCCGCGGCAGATGGTCCACCCGTCCGATCTTGAAATATTCGGTGTACCCCCGCCAGTAGGCGGTGATGTTGCCGGCATTCCCGACGGGGATCGCGTGATAATCCGGGTTCCTCCCCAGGACGTCGCAAATCTCAAAGGCCGCCGTCTTCTGCCCCTCGATCCGGTGGGGATTGATCGAGTTCACCAGGGCAATCGGATGCGCCTGGGTGATCTGCCGGACGATCTCCAGCGCCTCATCGAAAGTGCCGCTCACGGCGATCACCTGCGCCCCGTGAATGAGGGCCTGGGCGAGTTTCCCCAGAGCGATCGCCCCTTTGGGGAGCAGGACGACGCATCTCATTCCGGCCTTCGCCGCGTAGGCCGCCGCCGAGGCGGAGGTGTTGCCCGTGGAAGCGCAGATGACGGCGGTCGAACCTTCCTCCTTCGCCTTGGAGACGGCGAGCGTCATCCCCCGGTCCTTGAAGGAGCCGGTGGGGTTCAGCCCCTCGCATTTGAAGTACACTTCCAGACGCTTGCCCAGCCGTTTCCCAAGGGCCCTTGCCGGGATGAGGGGGGTATTCCCCTCCAGGAGAGTCACCACCGGCGCCTGCTCGGTGACAGGAAGAAATTCCCTGTACCGGCCGATCACCCCCGGCCAGACCCCTTGGGAAGGGGGGGCATTCGCCTTTTTCATCCCCGCTCCATCCGGATGAAAACGGACTTCCGGCGCACGGTGGAGAGCCGGTCGATCTCATCGAACGCGGCCTCGACATCCCTCTCCTTGGCGTCGTGGGTCATCATGACAACCGGCACGATGTGTTCCCGGCGGCGGTCCTTCTGCACGACGCTGGCAATGGAGATTCGATGTTTCCCCAGAATCCTCGCGATCCTCGCCAGGACCCCGGGCCGGTCGATGCACGAAAACCTGAAATAGTAGCGCCCCTCGATCTCTCCGACCCGCCGCACTCGCCGAATCCGGGGATGCGCCAGAGGAGGGGGCACCCTCTGCGGGGATTTGTACTTGATGTTCCTGGCGACGTCGATCAAGTCGGCGATGACGGCGCTCGTCGTGGGCAGCTTCCCCGCCCCCTGGCCGTAGATGACGAGCTCTCCGATCAGGTCCCCCTTGACGAAGACCGCGTTGTGGACGCCGCTGACGCTGGAGAGGAGATGGTTATTGGGCAGAAGGGTCGGATGGACCCGCACCTCCAGCTGATCCCCGTCCCGCTTGGCGATCCCCAACAGCTTGATCGCGTAGCCGAAGTCGTGGGCGTACCGGACGTCGTTGGCGGTGATCTCCTCGATCCCCTCCACGTAGATCTGATCGGGCCGGACCGCCTTCCCGAAGCTGAGCAGGGTGAGGATGCTCAGCTTGTGCGCCGTGTCTATCCCCTTGATGTCGAGGGAGGGGTTCCGCTCGGCATAGCCGCGCGACTGCGCCTCCTCGAGGGCCGACTTGAAGGAGCGCCCGTCCCCGCCCCGGTACATCTCGGTGAGGATGAAGTTGGTGGTGCCGTTTAAGATCCCGTAGAGCACCTCGACGTCGTTGCCGATGAGACCTTCTCTGAGGGACTTGATGATCGGGATCCCCCCGGCCACGCTCGCTTCAAAATAGAGGTCCACCCCCGCCCTGGAAGCGGCCCGGAAGAGCTCGGCCCCATCGTGGGCGAGAAGGGCTTTGTTGGCGGTGACCACCGACTTGCCGTTCTTCATCGCCTTGAGGACCAGCTCCTTGGCCGGATGGATGCCCCCCATCAGCTCGAGGACGACCTGGATCTCCGGATCCTCGAGAAGGGCGGCTGGATTTCCGGTGACGAAGCGGGGGTCGATCCGGACCGGCCGCACCCGACGCGGGTGAGCCACGAGGACCTTCTTCAGGGCAAGCCCCACCCCCGCCCGGCGGGCGAGAAACTCGCCCCGGGAAAGAAGCATCTTCGCCACCCCGGAACCGACCGTCCCGAGGCCGATGAGTCCTACGTTGATCTTATCCACTCGTTCACTCCCTAGCCGACGCTGATGCATCGTCGTTGATCTGGCTAGCAGTTGCGTCGAAGTAGTGTTGATGGTGGTTCACGCTATTTTATCCTGCTTTGGCTTGTTTCTTTAGCAGGACTTTAGCAGAAACCATCGTTTTCAAGGCAGACCGGCAAGCCAACGGCTCGCCGTAACGATGAGAATCTTCTGCTGCCTATTGGAACGAACTTTGTAGAGGCCAGGCCGATCTACCAACTGGACCGCCGGCACATCCAGCATCGTTTGAAATCGAAGAAGGGACTGGGTCGGATGCTCTTCAGCCATTTTGGTTTCCACCAGAAGAAACGGCATCTTTGCCTTTGAGATCAAGAAGTCCACTTCCTCTTTCTGCCTGTTTCGCACGTAGTGAAGCTCAAAATCGCCCAAACCCAGCTCGTTCCAGTTGGAGACGGCTCGGAGGAGCTCCAACGCGACCATGTTCTCAAAACGCGCCGCCGGCAGAGGCACCGAGGCGGGATCACAGCAATAGAGCTTCCTCTCCTTGACAATGGCGCGGGAAATCTTCCGGGCCCACGGCGGAATCCTGAACACAAGGAAAAACGCCTCAAAGACCGCCAGCCAATTGCGGACGCTGTTGAAAGAGACCTGCAGGTCTCGAGCCAAGCTGTCCATTGAAAGGGGAGATCCGACTTTTGAGGGCAAGAGGGAGAAAAGTGCATCCGTGTCGTCTATGTTCTTGATTTCGGTGGCGTTGCGAATGTCCTCACGAATTAACTGCTGACGATAGCCGGAGGCCCACCGGCGATAGATCGTTTCCCTTCCGGAAAGGTAAGGTTCCGGAAACCCGCTCAACACGGAAAGCCGCTTCCACGCTCTTTCGAGGCCAACGGCATCCGGCGCTGCAAGTGGATTCTTAAGAAAATCCTTGAAGGGCCTGCGTCGGTCCGCTAGTTCTGCCAACGTGAACGGCCACAGTGTAAATTGGAAATACCGGCCGGCCAGGGAATCTCCGCCGCGCTGGAAAACGTTGAGCCGTCCGCTTCCTAACACGAGGAACCGGTAGCGGCCCGCATATCCATCGTAAATTCCTTTCAGATAATTCTTCCAGCGCCGGTACTTGTGAATCTCATCCAAGACCACCAGCGGTGGGGAAGCATCTTTCCGGCCAAACGCCTCAAAAAAATCCGGCTCTTTCAAAAGAAGCTGTTTATGGGCAGGAAGGTCCCAGTTGAAATAGACCCGGTTGGAGAACCCCTTTAAAATCCGGCGGCTGAGGGTGGTCTTCCCCGCCTGGCGCGGCCCGGCAAGGAAAACCATCGCCTTGCTGGCAGAGAGTTCCTTCCATATGTCCAAATAGAGCGGGCGTTCTTTCATAAAAACATTTTCACCCTGTGAGGTGAATTTGTCAAAACATTTTCACCCTGCAAGGTGAATTTGTCAGTGAACGCCATCCGCCTTATCGGGGGGAGACGGAATAATGGTCGGGGCGCCGAGATTTGAACTCGGGACCTCTTGCACCCCATGCAAGCGCTCTAGCCAAGCTG
>JACPXR010000108.1 GCA_016196465.1 Candidatus Omnitrophota bacterium
GAAGTCCCTCTTCCGGGAATACCTCGAATCGATCGTCGTCGCGGTTCTCCTGGCGCTCCTGGTGCGGACCTTCTTCCTCCAGGCCTTCAAGATCCCCACCGGCTCCATGCGGCCGACCTTGGTGGAAGGGGACCGGATCCTCGTCAACAAGGTGGTGTACGGGATCCCGATTCCTCTCACCTCTTACCGGCTTCCCGAGATCCGCCGTCCCCGCCGCGGGGATCTGGTCGTTTTCCGCTCTCCGGACCTGCCCCGGCGCGACTTCATCAAACGCCTCGTCGCCGTGGGAGGGGACGAGGTGGAGATCCGGGATCTGCGCCTCTGGGTGAACGGCAGGCCCCTAACCGACCCGAGCGTTTTCCGGGAACTCGTCTACTACAACCGGGGTCCTTTTGGAGAGCTGGGCAAGCCGGTCGTGATCCCGGCGGGCCACTACTTCTTTCTCGGGGACAACTCGGCCAGCTCCCGGGACTCCCGCTACTGGGGGTTTCTTCCCCGGTCGCAGGTGATCGGACAGGCCTTCCTCATCTACTGGCCTCCCAAAAGAATCCGGTGGCTGAAGGTGACGGCCGGTTCGGGAGGTTGATTCGTCCGGCAGGATGGTGTATCTTTGAAAGTGAGCGAAGAAGGAGGAATGATGCGCAAATTGAGCGGTTGTGTGGTGGTTTGTTTGGCGTTGGCGGGTTGCGCCACGGCGACACCCACCCAGAAGGGGGCGGTGACCGGCTCGGCGATCGGCGCGGGATTGGGGGCGATCATCGGCCACCAGTCGGGGAGCACGGCGGAGGGGGCCCTGATCGGGGCGGCGGCCGGAGGGTTGGGCGGCGCCTTGATCGGCGATGCCATGGCCACGAAGTTCTGCCCCACCTGCGGGCGGGATTCCTTCGGCGACCAGACGCATTGCGCCCTGGATGGGGCGGCCTTGAGGACCAAGGGGGCTCCTCCCCAGACGGCGGAGGCGCAGAAGACTGACACGGCGCTCCCGAAGTTCTGCCCGACCTGCGGACGCAATTATCCGGAGAACGCTTCCTACTGCGGAGAGGATGGAGCGGCCTTAAAGGCGAAGAAGTCCTGAGGCTGTGAGCCTCGCCAATAAGCTGTCGCTCTTCAGGATCCTGCTCGTCCCGGGGTTCGTCCTCTGCCTGATCTATTACCGTCCCGGGGAGCTGGAGATCCTCCGGTATCTGGCCGTCGGCCTCTTCGGGTTGGGGGTCGTCACCGACGCGGTCGATGGCTACGTCGCCCGGGTCGAGCGCCAGGCGACCCGCCTGGGGGCGATCCTGGATCCGGCGGCGGACAAGCTGCTCCTCGTGACGGCGTACCTGAGTTTAAGTCTCATCACGACCCTTCCCACCCCTTACCGCCTGCCCGCCTGGGTCCCGATTCTCGTGATCAGCAGGGATCTCATCATCGTCTGCGGGTGGCTGCTCATCGTCCTCGTCACCGGAGATCTCCAGGCCCAGCCCTCCCGGCTGGGGAAGGCGACCACCTTTCTTCAGATGCTGACCATCATTTCGGTCCTGTTGGCCTGGCCTTTCGCCCGGTTCGTCCTCTGGGGGGCGATGATCCTGACGATCCTCTCCGGCATCGGATACCTGCGCCGGGGAAACCGCCTCCTCAATCATCCTGCCTGATCAGCGTTTTTCCTGCGATGTCGAATAAGCCGCTTCCCGTGGTGGCGATCGTGGGCCGGCCCAACGTCGGGAAATCCTCCTTGTTCAACCGGCTCCTCAAGAAACGGCGGGCGCTCGTCGACGCCACCCCGGGCCTCACCCGCGACCGGCTCTACGCCGACGTGGAATGGAGAGGGGTCCGGTTCCGGATCGCCGACACCGGAGGGATTCAGCTGGGAAGCCAGGAGCGGATCGCGAAGGGAATGATGGGCCAGGTGGCCAAGGCGATGCGGGAGGCGGCGCTGGCCCTCTTCGTCTGCGACGCCCGACACGGCCCTCTGCCGCTGGATCAGGAGGCGGCTTCCTGGATGCGCCCCTTCGGAAAGCTGGTCGTCCTGGCGGTGAACAAGGTCGACAGCGGGCGTCAGGAGGGGGCGGTCCATGAGTTTTCCTCTCTGGGGCTGGGAGTCGGTTTTCCGGTTTCCGCCCTCCACGGTCTGGGGATCGGGGACCTTCTCGATGAGGTGGTCCAACGCTTGAAAAGCGTCTCCAGTGTCCAGTTGCCTGTGTCAGAGTCGGAAGCAGGACACGTTGACGCGGGACACGGGACACGTTCCTTAAGGGTGGCGATCGTCGGCCGGCCCAACGTGGGGAAGTCCTCCCTGATCAACCGCCTCCTCAATGAGGAGCGGATCCTGGTGGATGAGATCCCGGGGACGACCCGGGACCCGGTGGAGGTCCAGTTCCTCTACCAGGACCAGCCCTATTCCCTCGTGGATACCGCCGGCATCCGGGCCCGGGCGCGGCTCAAAGCCAAGATGGATGTCGTCGCCCGGATCAAGGCGCTGGAGGCGATGGAGGGGGCCGACGTCTGCCTGGGGGTGTTGGACGCGACGGTCGGGTTGGTGCGGGATGACCTGAGGGTGCTCGACGAGGTGGTGAGCGCTTTCAAACCTTTGTGCCTGGCGGTGAACAAGTGGGACCTCCTTCCGCCCGGAACCGATCCCAAACAGGCCGCTTCGGGGATCGTCCGCCGGGCTCCTTTTCTGCGCTTCGCGCCGGTGGTGCCCACTTCGGCGAAAACGGGTCTGAATGTGCTGCGGGCCCTGGAGCTGGCCTCGAGCGCGGCGAAGACCGCGGCGAGCCCTGTTCCCGCCCAGCGGCTCGTCGAACTCACGGCGCTTCTCCAGGAGGATCCCAAGGCGCCGCCCGCGGTGCGGTACGGCGGCTTGAAGGAGATTTCACAGGTGAGGGTTTCCCCCCCCACTTTCCATCTGATCGCCCGCCCGAAAAGACCCTTCGCCCCCTCCGACATCGCCTACCTGGAAGCGGTTTTCCGGCGGGAGCTTGGGTTTAAAGGGGTTCCTCTGCGGATTCAGATCTTAAGGAGGCCCGGGTGATCCTTCTTCCGGGAATCTGTACCGCCTATCTTATCGGCGGGATCCCCACGGGTGTCGCGGTGGGATTCCTCTTCGGCAGGGTGGACGTCCGGAAGCACGGCAGCGGGAACGTCGGCGCCACCAACGTCCTCCGGGTGGTCGGAAAACTTCCTGGATTGATCGTCCTGCTGGTGGACGCCCTGAAAGGATGGGTGCCGGTGGCGCTCCTGTCCCCTCCCATGCTCCGCCTGGAACCGGGATTTTCCCCGGAGGTTGTCCCTATCGCCCTGGGGATGGCGGCCGTCGCGGGGCACATCTGGAACCCGTTTCTTCAGCTCAAAGGGGGCCGCGGGGTGGCGACGGCTCTGGGCGTTCTCTGGGGGCTCGACCCCCGGATCGCCCTGGGGACCCTCGGGATCTGGGGGGCTGCCGCGCTCCTCACCCGCTATGTCTCCGTGGCTTCGATCGCGGCGGCCTTTTTTTCTCCCTTCTGGATGTTCCTTCTCAGAGAGCCGGTTTCCTGGATCTTGGGGGGGATTCTGGTGAGTCTGGCGATCATCGGCCGCCATCGCTCCAACATCCTGCGCCTTCTTCAGGGGGAAGAGCACCGCTTGAGATCTCCTCGTTTGTGGTTTACTTGAGGGTGTGGGGACCGCAGGAAACCTCAGGCAGTTTCGCTACAACGCCCTGACGGAAGACGGAAGGCGGATGTCAGGGGAGATCGCCGCCGCCAGTGAAGAGGAGGCGGCTTCCCTCCTGCAGGAGACAGGGGTCTACGTCACCCGGCTGAAGGCCGGTCACCCCGCCCGTTCGGGTTACCCTGTCGGGATCGTTCCTCTTTCCGAGCAAGAGACGATTTTCCTTCTTAAATCCTGGATGATGTTTTTGGAATCCGGGATTCCGCTTCAATCCTCCCTCCTGCGGCTGCGCATGAAGGTCCGCAATCCCTCCCTCGCCCGGGGGCTCGAGCGGGCGCAAAGGGCGATCGATGGGGGCTCTACCCTCGGAGAGGCCCTGCAGGAAAGCCGCCTCTTTCCCTCCTCCTGGATCTCCACCATCGAAGTGGGATCCGAGCGGGGGGAGTTGCTGGCCCCTCTTTCCCTCCTTTATGATCAGGCGATGGAATCCCGCCGGTTCAGGGAGGAAATGGTTTCGATTCTCCTCATGCCCTCTGTCCTTCTGGGGCTGGTCTTGGGCTGGCTGTGGCTCTTCTTTGCGATGGTGGTGCCGAGTCTGAACAGTTTCCTTTCCCAGATGGGGGGACCCCTCCAGGCCGAAGCGATGATGGCTTCCCTGACCGGGCTTTTGGTGCTGGGCGTTTGTTGGATCCTGCCCCTTTTTTGCGTGACCCTCCTCTTCCTGAAGGGGGGAGACCTGCGGGGGAGGGAGTTTGTCCTCTGGGGCTGGATCCCCCCCTGGCTTCCCGTCGTGGGACCTCTTTCGACCCAGTCCCAACTGGCTGTTTTGACCTGGGCATTGAATCTCCAGGTCTCCGGCGGTGTTTCACTGATCAAGGCGATCAGGACCGCCGGCTCCAGCATGCCCGGGATGACAGGGACCCAGCTTCTTGAGGTCTCTGGAATGCTGGACACCGGAGCGCCGGTTTCCGCCGCGCTGGAGAGCTTTCCGATGATCTCCGCTGAGGAGAGGAGTCTCATCCTGGCCGGGGTGGTGAGCGGGAAACTGGAGGAGGTCCTCGACCGGATCTCGCGGGACGCGAAGGAGGAGCTGTTGGAAAGGGTCAAGCGCCTGACCCTTCTCATCCGCTCCTTCGTCGTGATCACCACCTGCATCCTCATGGGGCTTGTCGCCTTCACCTTCTTTGGGATGATCACGACGAGTTTAAGCAGCTTTCCGGACGCCGTCGTCTCCGGCCGCGCCGTTCTTTCCGTTCCCTAGTTTCGCTCTCCTTCCGCTCGATTGACCCTTTTCCTCCTAACATGGTAGACTGACTAGTGTTATGACTAGGAGTCTCCGTGTCACCGTCCTCGGCGATGGGGGATGGGGAACGTGTCTGGCGGTTCTCTTAAACGCCCAGGGCCACCGGGTCACCTTGTGGGGCGCTTTCCCCGAGTACATCGCCGAGATGAGAACCACCCGGCAGAACCGGAAGTTTCTGCCGGGGATAGAGATCCCTGCCTCGGTTGAGCTGACGTCGGAGCTCGCGGGCTCTTTAAAAGATCCGGAGCTTCTGGTGGTGGCCGTTCCCTCCCAGTACCTCAAGGGGGTGCTTGAGAAGGCCGCCGCTGGCCCCTGGGGCCGGGCCCTCGTCGTGAGCGTCGTCAAGGGGATCGACCCGGGAACGCTCCAGCGGATGTCTGAGCTGATCCGAGGGACGGTTCCGGCACGGCGGATCTGCGTCCTCTCGGGCCCTTCGATCTCGTACGAGGTGGCCCGGGGGGTTCCGACGACCGTATTGGCTGCTTCAGAGGAGGAGGCCCTGGCCAGGGAAGTCCAGGAGATCTTTTCTTCGGAGCGGTTCCGGGTCTATACCTCGACCGACTGCGTCGGAGTGGAGCTGGGAGGGGCCCTCAAGAACGTCATCGCCATCGCCTGCGGGGCGGCGGACGGCCTCGGGTTCGGCACCAACACGAAGGCGGCCCTGGCGACCCGCGGATTGGCGGAGATGGCCCGGTTGGGAACCGCCATGGGGGCCAAGCAGCCGACCTTCTTCGGCTTGAGCGGATTGGGGGATCTCATCACGACCTGTTTCTCCCCGCACAGCCGCAACCGGACGCTCGGTGAGCGGTTGGGCAAGGGAAGCTCCTTGGCGGAAACGCTCAAAGGAATGGAGCAAGTGGCCGAGGGGGTGACGACGGCCCAGTCGGCCTACCGCTTGAGCCAGCGGCACAAGGTGGAGATGCCGATCACCCAGGCGGTCTATCAGGTTCTCTACGAGGGGAAATCGCCGGCTCAAACGGTCCAGGAGTTGATGCTTCGGGAACCCAAACCGGAGTGAGCAATCTTCACGGGGCGTAGCGTAGCTTGGTAGCGCGGCCGCCACTGGTGCGTCGGCGGCCGTTCGCCGAAGCTTTAGTGGCGGACGCTTGCATGGGGTGTTAATGGTCAAAAATGCAACGCATTTTGCCAAATGAGATTGCAAAATCTTGGTGTCAATTTGGTGACGAAAGTGAGGTGGGGGGTATGGAACAGGTGCCAGATTTAGCTGCCCAGAAGAAAATCGAGGAGATGGTTCGACGTATTGCTGAACGGTTCCATCCGGAAAAAATTATTCTATTCGGTTCCCATGCGCGGGGCACGGCTGGCCCGGATAGCGATGTGGATTTGCTTGTGGTGATGCGCGTGCAAGGGTCCCGACGGCAGAAAGCCACAGAGATCGATCTTTCTCTGGCTGATCGGGAGATGCCTTTAGATCTGCTCGTTGTGACACCGGAGCAGTTTGATCGGGAGCGGGACATCATC
>JACPXR010000015.1 GCA_016196465.1 Candidatus Omnitrophota bacterium
ATCGGAAGCGGAGCAGCTGCCCCTTCACGCTGGAAAGGGGGCCGCCCTCACCCTCCTTGGCTCAAACCCCCTCCGGAAAAAGATGCTTCCTGGGCTCATCCATCTTCAGGCGCACAAGGCCACACCCCGGGAACAGACCCCCGCCGGGACGGAAAGGTTCCTCTACCTCCTCAGGGGCCGCCTGGAAGTCACGGTGGGGGAGGAGAAGATCCCCCTGGCTCCGGGGGACAGCCTCTACTTCCAGGCCCACCTTCCCCACTGGCTGAAGAATGCCGGATCTTCCCCGGCCGCGGTCTTGACCGTCACTACCCCTCCCAGCGTTTAGCCGGCTCTTAAGCGTTACGACTGCTCGACGACCAGGGAATAGCGGACCTTGAGATCCCCGTTTAAAAGGACTTCCACGGCGTATTCGCCGGGCTGGGGAAGCTCCAGGTTGTTGAAGCGAGCGATGACGGAGTGGCGGCTTTTCAGGTTGGGCAGCTGGAAGGGAGTTTCCTGGTCCCGGGCAACCTCATGGCCCGAAGGGTCCAGAATCCGGCTGTACTGGCGGAAGGAACCGGCCCCCCCCACCCAGCCGTTCACGACGAACAGGGTCGGATGAACCGCGGGGAACTCCCGGGCGCCGATCGTCTCAAAAAGCCCCAGAAGGATGAACTTCCCATTTTCCTCCCGTCGGACGTCGTCGCAGAGAACGGAATACAGAAGGGCGGGATCAATGACGGTGGGAGGACTTGCCAAGGGGGCCTAATCGGGGCTGAGCTTGTCCATCAGGGCTTCCAGGCGGGCTTTGTCCTCCGGAAGGAGTCCGGCAAACTCGACCCCGGTATCGAAGCTGGGCCCCTTCTTCACCTCCCGGCGCCGGACCACCCAGACGATGGTCCCCTGAGCCTTGATGGGGGGCTTGCCGTCCTCGAGGGTGAGCTCCAGTTCCACGGGGGAGAAAATCTCCAACCCCTGTTCCAAGAGAACGCAGATCCCCCCCAGGCCGATGTTTTCCGTGACCGCCCGAAAGGCGCCTGCCCCCTTGACCGGCTGGCGGAGGTTGACGACGCACTGGCACCTGGCCCGGGGAAAGCGGCGCTGATCAATTCCCTGCCACATGAGGTTGGCCCTCCTGTCCAAGACTATAGAGGATAACGAATCAAATTGCAAGGGATTCGGGACCGTGATACTCTAAGCGCGATGTACGAAGCCTTCTATGGATTCCGTGAGAGGCCGTTCCACGTCACCGCGGACCCCACTTACCTCTTCCCGTCCGAAGCGCATCAGGAAGCGCTCGATCACCTTCTCTATGGGATCCGTCAGCGCCTGGGATTTCTCATGATCACCGGCGAAGTGGGAACCGGCAAGACCACCCTCGCCAAGACCCTCGTGGACCAGCTGGAAAAACCCGCCAAGACGGCCCTGATTTTAAGCCCCGTGGTGAGCGGGGCTCAACTTCTCCGGATGATCCTGCGGGATTTCGGCGTCCTCACCAACGGCTCCACCCGGGGGGCGCTCCTGGCCCGGATCGAGGCGTTTCTCCTCGAACAGGCGGCGACCGGCGGCGTCGGGGTCCTGATCCTGGATGAGGCCCAGGCCCTGTCCGTTTCCACCCTCGAGCAGCTTCGCCTCCTTTCGAACATCGAAACGCCCAAGGCCAAACTCCTTCAGATTGTTCTCGTGGGACAGCCGGAGCTTGAGGAACGGCTCTCCGCCGATCGGCGCCTCAGAGCCCTGAACGAACGGATCGTGGTCCGGTACGCGATTCAGCCGCTCAAGGAAGAGGAGGTTGCCCTGTACATCAGGCACCGCCTCCAGGTGGCGGGGGCGCGGGAAGGAATTCCCCGCTTCACCGAAGAAGCCATTCGCGGGATTGTCCGTGCATCTCAAGGAATCCCCCGGCGAATCAACCGGATCTGCGACGAGGCCCTGCTGGCGGGGTACGTCCGCGAATCCACTCTCATCGATGCCTCGATGATCGCGGGAGCGGAGAAAGCGCCGGAAGAGACGGCACTCTGTCTATCGTAATTTAAGGAGGAAAAGATGAGTCTGATTGCAGATGCTCTCAGGAAAGCAGGCGGCTCTCCCGCAACACCCCCGCTCCCCGGAATGCACAATCCCCCACCCAGATCCCGCTGGATCTACGCCGTGGCCCTCATCGGCCTTGCCGTTCTGGCCTTCCGGGCCTGGGGGAATACCCCTTCGCGGACCTTGGACGTCGCGCCGGCGGCTTCCCCGGAGAGGACAGCCAGACTCCATCAGGCAAATCCGCAGCCGTTGGGCCTGAGCCTTCTGCGCACCGCCGAGAACCAATGGCGCCTCAACGGGACCGTCCGAGGAGGACAGGGCAAGGCCCTGGCCTTGATTGACGATCAGGTGGTGGAGGAGGGGGGGAGTTTCCGGGGGGCCAAGGTGGTCCGGGTGAGCCAGAACGAAAGCGACGGGGAAGTGACGACGCTGAAGATTCGCTAACGCAGTCTCACGAAAGCGTCGGAAAAACTGCCCAGATTCGGATCCCCCGCCAGACGTGTCCGTTCCTGGTCCGCTTCCTGCCGGGTGACGAAAGAACCCACGTAAATCCGCCAGCGGGACTTTCCGGACCGCCAAGGCCTCTCCACCAGAAATGCCTCGTAACCCAAGGAGAGGAGGTTTGAAAGGGCCCTCTGGGCCGGAGGCTGGCTGTCAAAAATCGCCACTTGGACGGTGAAAGGAGTTCCCTCTCCGGAAACCGGCGAGGCCTGGAGCCGCTGGCTGAAGAAAAGCAGGAACCCCGCCACCCCCACGATGATCGCGCACCCCAAGAAGGCCCCCAGCGATCCCCAGGAATTTTTTTCCTTCACAGCCAGAGGCGCTGGGCGGGATCTCAGCCGGTACCGGAGGGATTCATGCTCTTTCCTCAGGGCAATCAATTCCTCCCGGAGGCGCTTGACCTCTCCTGAGAGGATTTGAGCGCCGGTCCATTCCGGGTCTGGAGAAGAAACGGCCTGACCCAGGGTCTTTCGCTTTCCAAGATAATGCCCGTAGAGCCGGTCCTGAATCTCCGTCTCCGTCAAGGCCTTCACCTCCTCTGTCGAATTTCCCGGGTGGTCTCCCCTCATGTCAACCTCAGCCGGAATCGAATCAGCGTGACCTCCCCCATGGCCCAAGAACCGTCCTCCTGAAATCCCAAAGACCGGCACAGGCGGATCGCCTGCTCCATCCGGGTCGAGGTCCGGATGATGACCTCCCGAAAACCTTTTTCCCTGCAGAACCGAAGGGCCGCTTCCAAAAGGGCCTGCCCGACCCCCTTTCCACGGCAGTCCGGAGAGACAAAGAGCCTCCGCAGGATCGCCGCCTCAGAGCCGTCGGCCTTCACGCCGCAGGTGCCGACAATCCGCGGCCCTTCCTCCGCCACGAGAAACGTGTTCTGCGGTTCGGCGTAGGTCTCCATGAGGCGGCTTAAATCATCGGTGGCGTAAGCGGACTGATCCGAGGGAAATTCTTTTGAAAGAATCGACGCCACCAGTTCCACCACCTGGGGGACATCCTGTGGGTCTGCCTTTCGAATCATCTCTCCCGTTAAAGTTTGTAGACCCGGTCCCCGCGCCTGACCCTTGCGGAAACCTTGACACCGACTTCGGTGCCCTTCTCGGCCTGCGTGATCGCCTGATGCTCGACCTGCATGGACTGGACCGTTTCCTTTAAATCGGTCGTGTGCCCTCGGATCCAGATCGAATCCCCGATCTTCAAAGACCCCTTCTCGATCTTGAGAATGGCGGCGCTGGGAACGGCGAAGAAGCTGATCACCTCTCCGATCTGATCACCGGAAGGGACTGGACCGCTTTCTGGCGCTTTTTCTGGCATGGCTGCAACCCCCCAGAGTGAAGATAGTTTACTCAAAAAGCGGGGGAACTGTCAACAGCTTCAGGCTAAGGCTAAGGAACCGGCGCCAGCAGATGCTCCAGCGCCACGCGGGCCGCCTCCTGGCTGGCCGATTTCTTGCTTAACCCCATCCCTTCCCCGTATTGCCTGCCCCGCCACCCGACGCAGACATGAAAACGCCGGCGGTGGCCCGGGCCGGTCTCCCCCACGACCCGGTACTCGGGGGTCGCCTTGAAATACCGGAGGGCGTATTCCTGGAGAAGGGATTTGTAATCCGCGGCCAGTTCCCCGGTCTCGACCGCTTCCACCTGATGCCGGAAGAGTTTCCGGACCAGCTGTTTGGCCGGAAGGAGCCCCCGGTCGAGGTAAAGGGCCCCCAGGACCGCCTCCAGGGCCGAGCCGATCACTGAGGGCCGCCTTCCCTCCCCCCGGGCCTCCTCCCCAGGCCCTACGAGAATCCAGCGATCCAGCTCCATCTTTTGGGCGATCTCCGCCATGGTGGTTCGGCTGACCACCTGAGATTTGACCTTGGCGAGTTCTCCCACCTCGGAAACAGGGTAAAGCCGGTAGAGATCCTCGGAAATGACGAGCCCCAAAACCGCGTCCCCGAGAAATTCCAGGGTCTCGTTGTCGTGAGCCGACTCTCTGCCCGATCCGGAGGAAGTGTAGGAACGGTGGGTGAGGGCCTGGTTGAGAAGGCGCAGGTGTCTGAAGCGGACCCCGAGGAGCCGTTCCAGGCGGTGGAGCTGCCGGGTCCTCTCCGGGGGAATCCCGGACCGAAAGAAGATCATTTCCCCAGAACTTCCTTCAGGACCGCCCGGACCGTGGAGACCGAAACAGCCTGAACCTTCGCGCGGCCGATCCGTTGGGGCAGAACCCACCGATGGGCCCCCTGCGTCCATTTCTTGTCATGCGCCATGGCGGCGAAGGCCCTCTCCGGAGGAACCCCTCGGAAGGCGGTCGGCAATCCCAGGTGACCCAACAATCCCTCAATCCGCAGGGCGGCCGAGCAGGAGATCCTCCTCATCCGCAGGGAAATCCGGGTGGCCGCCGCCATGCCGACGGAAATCGCCTCTCCGTGGGTGAGGACCCCCGAATAACGAGTCGCCGCCTCCAGGGCGTGTCCCAGGGTGTGCCCGAAATTGAGAATCGTCCGGATCCCGTGCGTCTCCCGCTCATCCCGCTCCACACAAGAGGCCTTGACGCCGACGGCCCGCCGGATCACCCAGGAAAGGTCCCCGCTCAAGCGGCGCAGATCGCGGACCGATCTTTCTTCCAGGAACCGGAAAAGCTTCGGATCCGCGATGACGCCGCATTTGGCCGCTTCAGCCAGGCCCGAGCGGAACTGACGCTCCGGAAGGCTCTTAAGAAAACGAAGCTCGATGAAGACGCCGCGCGGCTGATAGAAAAGTCCGGCCAGGTTCTTCCCGCAAGGCAAATCCACCGCCGTCTTCCCGCCGATCGCGGAATCGACCTGGGCAAGGAGGGTGGTAGGGATTTGCACGTAAGGGATCCCGCGCCGGTAAAGCCCCGCGGCCAGGCCGCCCACATCTCCAACGACGCCGCCCCCCACGAGGACGAGGAACAGCCTCCGCCCGGGCCCGTCGAAGGCGGCCAGGCCGTTGATGAGGCGGCTTAGCACCGGGAGACTCTTGCTCCGTTCGGAGTCGCCAACGGTGAGAATCTCTGCCGGAAATCCCCCCCTCCTCAGGGCCTGGCGGACCCTGCGGGCGTGGGTGGAGGCAAGGGTGGCGTTGGTCAACAAGATCGGATGGGTCCCGCAGTCCAGGCGGCGGAGGAAACCGCCTAAGCTGCTTAAATGATCCAGGCCGATCGTGACCTTGTAGCTCCTGGGCCCCAAACGGACGGAAACCTCTTGAGCCTTGGTCATCCGACCCCCAGCCACCTCGCCAAGGACAACACCACAGGCCAGACGATCCGCTGCATGACCCCGAAGTACAAGAGAAGAAAAACCAGCGCGATCCCCCAACGCTCGAGGGCCAGCACCCCTTTGGCCAAGGAAACCGGCAGGAGCCCCGTCAGAACCCGTGAGCCGTCCAGAGGCGGGATGGGCAGCAGGTTAAAAGTCCCCAAAACCAGGTTGATGAGAACCAAGGCCTTTCCGAGCCCCGCCCCCAGGGGCGGGATGAAACCCGCCCCCAGACGCAGGAGGGCCGCGGTGAAAGCGGCCAGAAGAAAGTTGGCCGCCGGACCCGAGAGCCCCACCCAGAGCATGTCCCGCTTGGGGTGACGAAGAAGAAGGGCGTTGACGGGGACCGGCTTCGCCCACCCGAAAACGAAGGGAGCGTTGAGGAGGAGAAGAAAAAGCGGCAGGAACACCGTCCCCACCGGATCGATGTGTTTGAGCGGATTCAGCGTCAGCCTGCCGCTCAGCCGGGCGGTCGGATCCCCCAAAGAAAGGGCGACCCAGCCGTGGCTGACTTCGTGGATGATCACCGCCGCCATGAACAAAGGGAGGAGAACCAGAAAATGAATCAGGAATTCCATGCGGTCACTTCACTCCTTGCGACTTTCAGTTCCAGCTGCCTGAACTGTTCGATCGTTGCCATCGGAGGCTCCCGGTTCCGGCTCCAGAGAAACGACGTATTGATCGCTGACCCAACCCGCGAACGAAGGGGGCGGCTGAATCTCCGCCCAATCGTTGACGAAACGCCGGACGACAACGGCGTCTCCGGTGTTGAGAAACCCAAGGGAGGTGAAGGCCGTCCCCGCCCCGGCCCGGACGTGAACGCGTCTTGTCTTGACCGTGGCCTTGGGCCCTTCAACCTGGAGGAAGCCCCTGGAGACATAGACGGAGACTTCCTCCGGAAGAAGAACCGCCAACCAGCCACCTTCTTTGGACACCACCTGGACTCTCGTTCCCTTGGGAAGGTGATGCAAAATCTCGTAAGAGAGGCTTGGGCCCGCCCGGAGATTCACCCGGTCGCCAGTGATGAGCCCGGCGAAGCGGACAGGGGTGGGATCGGAGGGTTCCGCTGCGCACGCCAAGGGGGGCGCGATGAAAAAGAGGGTGGGAAGCAGGAGAGCCACCTTCCCCCAAGAAAACAGCTTCACTCCTTCTTCTTGGAAAGCGCTGGGGATTCTGACTTCGCTCCCGGGCCGCCTGCTTTCGCGGCGGGCTTGGCGGCAGCTCCCTTCGCAGGGGGGGCCGCTTTGGCGGAGGTCCCGGCTGAGGCCGGAGGAGCAGTACCCGGGGCAGCGGCAGCCGCTTCAGCGGTTGCGGGGGCGGCGGCCGCCTTCTCCTTCCGGACCCGGATCTTCAGGTGCTTGACCTTTGGCAGCCCCAAAACCGAAGCGTGTTCCAGGTCGAGAGGGCCCCGTTCGCTTAAGATCTTGATCCGCTCAAGGCGAGAGAGGACTGACCGGTGCCGCTTCATCGTGTTCGTTGATTTAAGGCTCGAATGGATTGACATTAGGTTTTGTTCGACAAACTCGTTTGGACCCGCTTGACGAAACTGTCCCTGTACGTTTTCCTGAAGTCCTCTAAAAGACCCTGCGCGTCGAAGCGGGAACGGTATCCGGCCACCCTCAATTCAAAGTAGCGTCCCTGCCGGATCACCTGGGCGTTGACGCCGCGCTTTCGCAGGCGCTTCGCCTCCTCCTCCGCGGCGGTCAGTTCACCGTAGGTCGCCAGCTGAATCGCGAATTCCCCCTGCCCCGGGTCGAAGGCCAGAAGGGCCGGTTTTGGACTCTCCGCCGGGGCAACAAGCCCTTTGCCCCGCTCCACTCCCAGGCAGAACCCCCCAAGGAGAACCAGGACCAGCCCCAGCGAGGCGAAGATCAAGTCCTCAGCGGCCACCCTGAGCCGGACATAGTGACTTGGAAAAAGCGGAGGCGAAAATTTCCGTTCCCGGGACTGGGCTTTCAGCTCCTCTGGAAAGAGTTCGGGCTGCATAACACATCAGTTTAACACAGCTTAGGCCATGCTGGCAGGACAAAGATTTCTGAAATCGCAGCGGCGGCATTTCTGTGGAGAGGGGGTGGGGGAGAAATCCCCCGATCGGATTTGGGCGATTCTTTCCTGAACCCTCGAGGCGGTCTCCTCGAAATCGGGGCCCTCCTGCTCGAAGGAGAGCTTTTGGTTCGTCCGGAGATAGTAGAAGCTGATCCTGCGCGGATCCAAGCCGAAGGCTTCCCTGGCGGCCAGGGCGTAGAGGCGCAGCTGGAGCTGTTCCTCTTCATCCGCCTCCTCTTTGGGCTTCCCGCTCTTGTAGTCGAGAATCTCCACCCCCCCTTCAGGCAGCGGATCCACCCGGTCGACCACCCCCCGGATCCAGCCCTCCCCCAACCGTAGGAGAAACGGTTTCTCAACCAAAAGGGGAGGACTGAAAGACCCTCCCTGTTTCTTGTAAAAATCGGTCAAAAGGCGAACCCCAAGACGGAGATTCTCCTCGTCCTGGTACGGCTCTCCATACCGGCCCTTGGAATGCCGTCTCCGGAAGAGCTTGAGAAGCTCCTCCAAGGGGGGAATCTCGCCTTCCATCACCTGCTTGAACAGCCATTCGAGGCAGGCATGGAGATCGACCCCCAACATCATCTGCGGAGTGGGCCTGGGCGGAATCTGGTAGACGTAGCTGAACCGGTATTTCAAAGGACAGTACCGGTACGTCTCAAGCTGCGTGAAGCTGAACTTCTCCTGGATGGGCAGGGGCATTGCCCCGGGAGCGCAGCGGCCGGCGCTGGAGGAAGCGCCGCCACGCGCTGGAGCGCAGGCGGGGGCGCTTTGAGCGATCTTCCAGACCTCTTCGGCCAAGACGCCCAGCTCCTTGAGGAGGCGTTGAAAACCGCTCTGATCCGCCGGGGCAAGCTTTCGGATTCTCCCCCAGAGCTCCAGGACCTTTCTCTCCTGGAGCAAGGATCCACCCCATTGAATTCCGGGGGCGGGGGGCGGGGCCTCTTCGGTCCATTCCAGATGGACCTTCCGAATCTCTTCGACGGACCCTCCCTCCAGCATCTCCCGCACGAAACAAGAGGGCCGGTGGTAGGCCCGCTCCTGGGTCATGAGAAAAAGACCGCGCCTGGCCCGCGTGCAGGCAACATAGCACAAACGCCTCTCCTCCTGAAGATGGTAATCCCCCTGAGGGAGAGACTCCTTCATGAGTTCCACCGGAAAAGGGATCGATTCCGGCCGGCCGCGGGCTGGGAAGCGGCCCTGAACGAGCCCCAGGACGATCACCCAATCGAACTCAAGTCCCTTGGCCTGATGGACGGTCATGAGGCGCACCCGGTCCCCGGGGATCTCCTCTTCGTCCCCCTCGACATCGATTCCCGAAAGGAGGACGGAATCCACGGTCCAGAGAAAATCGGAGAGCCCACCCGATTCGGGGTGATTCTCCGCGGTGCGGTAGACAAAACGAAGGAACCGGCCCAGGAAAACCAGGGGATCCCCGAGGCCCTGGGAAGGCAGACGAAAAACCGTCCGCAGGAAGGTCTCCTCCACCACCTTTGGAATGAGCTCCGCCGCGGTCAACCTCAAGCCATGGCGCTGGAACTGGGCAAGCTCATCTCCCAGCTGCCGGAGGGCCTCCTCGGTGGGGGGGCTGAAGGGAAGGCCTGTCTTTCGATCCAGCACGGCCCGAAGGGGAAGCCCCGCCTCTTTGGCCCACCGCCCCATCGCGGCGAGCTCCTGGGGAGGGATCCCCCAAAGAGGGTGGCTCAAGATCCGAAACAGCGACACGGAATCCTCAGGGTCTTGAAGCACCTTCAGGAAAGCCACGAGATCACGGATCTCGCTTTGCTCAAATAAGGCGGAGCCGTTCTGGACAAAGAACGGGATGCCGCTTTCCACCAGGGCTTTGACCAGGTGCTTCCGGTGAGCGTGGGCTCGGTACAAAACCGCCATCCGGTCGTACCTTCTCTCTTCATGGGGCTGCGCCTCGTAGAGCCGCTTCAAGGTTTCGCCGGCGAGCGCGGCCTCGTGCGCCTCATCCTGGCAGACCAGGACCTCCACCGCGGGTCCCGGGGGCTGCGTGCTCGCGATCTGTTTCTTCGGGTCGTACCGGTCCGGCTCGTTGTGGGCGATCAAGCGGGAGGCGGCGGAAAGGATGTTCGGGGTCGAGCGGTAATTTTGAACCAGGCGGACCGTCCTCAAGGCGGGGAACGCCTCCTTGAACAGGAGGAAGCTGGCGAAGGAAGCCCCCCGGAAGCGGTAGATCGCCTGATCGTCATCCCCCACGACGCACAAATTCCCCCGGGAGCCGGCCAGGACTTTGAGGAGTTCGATCTGGGAGACATTCGTGTCCTGGAATTCATCGACGAGGATCCAGCGGTATTCTTCGGCGGCTCGCGCGAGGAGCCGGGGATGATCCCGGAGGGCCTGGAGGGTCTCAAGGATGAGATCCCCAAAATCCATCCACCCGGCCTCCCGCATCCGCTTCCGGGTGATCCGGTAGACCCGCTCCACCTCCCCCAGCCGCTCCCGTTCCTTGGGGTCGGCGACCCCGCGGCAGTAAGCGGAGAAATCCTCAGGGCTCACCAGCTCATCCTTGGCGCGGCTCATGAAGCGCAGGAACCCCTCGATGCAGTCGGTGGGGTCGTTGAGGTTCCAGTGAAAGGCGGGGCGAAGCTCCGGCAGAAGCCTGCGAAGGAAGATCCAGGATTCCATCCGGTCCAGAAGGCGAAACCTCCCCGGCAGCCCAAGCTCCGCCGCGTGGTCCTGCAAAAACCGGTGGCAGAAGCCGTGGAAGGTGTAGACCCCCAGGTCATCGGCAGAGGACCCGAGGATCGATTCGACCCGCTCCTGCATCTGAAGAGCCGCCTTTTTGGAAAAGGTCAGGGCCAGGACGTTGGAAGGCTTCAGGGAGGGATCCCTCTTCAGCACTGCGGCGATCCGGTGGGCGATGACCCGGGTCTTCCCTGTCCCGGCCCCCGCCAGGATGAGGAGCGGCCCGGGGGCGGCTGAAACCGCCTCCTCCTGATCGGCGTTCAGGAGGGTCTCGAGACGGGGCTCAAGATTTTGGAGGTTCCGGCTCTGAATGTTTGACCTTCAGGGTAAACGGAAATTCGAAATCGACGGTGGAAGCCGGCAGATCGGCCGGATCGAAGTCGGTCTTGATGTTGCCCACCACGACCCGCAGGGAGGTCGCGTTGGGGTGAGGCCGCGGAAAGGCGACGTAACCGTCGTAGGCGATTCCCGGATGGACAACACCCCCGGCCAAGCGGACCTGCTTCATCAGGTAATGAAGCTTGCGCCCCCCGCCGCCCCCGGCCAAGCCGGCCACTTTGAGGGGGATCCCATAGGGGCCGGGGGCAAGATCCCCGGTGGTCTTGGCGAAGCTCCAGACGCTGGCCCTGGATTCGTAGAGGGCGGAAATGTTGTCCGGGGAGAGCTCCGCGTACTGGACGTTCAAGTTGTCGATCATGACGAAGTCGTCGGGATTGACCCGGATCTTCTTCCCGCTGTGATTGCCCAACTTGACGTAAAAAACGAGGGTATCCGGCGGATAGGGATTCTTCCCCGCGAATTCTCCGAACACCTCCTTCTTGGCGAAGAAGGCCTCGAGTTCCTGCGGATTCGCGTACCGGACGGTGACGTCGATCCCATTCCTGGAGTCGCTGATCGTCATCGGATCGAGCGACACGGAGATCACCGGCCCCTTGGGGGTCCTGAGCTCAATCTGGCCCTTGGGGCGCTCAACGGTGGCGAAACCTCCCCGGCAGCCCGCGCACAACGCCAGCGCCAGGCCAAGCCACGCCAGGGAAACGCTTGAAGGATTCATGACCGCTGTTCCCCATGAGGCTTCAGGGCAATGGAAAAAAATCCGGAGTGAAACGAGAACTCCGGCTGCTGGAGACGCCCCCCCAACCGCAGGGAGAACGGCTCCCAGGCCGAGGGGATCTCGCGGGTGGGCCCGACCAGGTGCATCTCCTCCAGGGGTTCCCGGGCAACGGCCCCTTCCAGCTCCAGAGAAACCGCCCTTGAATCGACCGAGCCCTGGCCCTGAAGCCAGACAAAGGGCCCTTGCAACGTCAGTCTCCGGAGGAACACCCTCTCCCTGGAAACGTCCAGCAAGACAAAGCCTTTCTCCGCCACCGGGCCGGCGGAGAGAATCTCCATGAGAAGGGGCTTCCGGATCCCGAGAGAGCCCGGATCCATTCGGATCTCCCGCAGAAGGAGCCGTATCCTCAGGGCCCCAGTCACCAGGGACCTCGCCTCGGGGAAGAGCTGCGCCCTGCCGACGTGAAACAACCCTCCCTGGGGGGTGAGGAGCTTCACGTCGGTCAGCTCCAGATCCCCCCATGGAATCCAGCGGGCCTTCTCGATCGAAACGGACCATCCCACCTTTTTCTCAAGCGCCTGGAGCCCCCAGCGGCAAGGGCGGGTCGCAGGCCAGGGATGAGCCAGGGCCCAGAGGAGGGCGCCCCCCACCGCAAGCCGCAGGCTCCATCTCAAAGAGCTCCTCATCCTAGAGGGATTTCCCTTCCAGCAAGGAATGAATCCGACCCAGAACCCGGTCATCTGCGGTCAGGGCATAGCCGGAGACGGCGGAGCTCTCGTGACAGGAGAGCCACCTCTGATGGACCAGCTCCCCCACCGCCTCTTCAATCGCCTTGGGCTCGGCGGCCAGGAAGGACGCCATTCCCCGGACCGTCTCCACGGCATGGGGATGAGCCCTGAAGAACTGCAGGATCTTTCGCTGGATCGGCGTGGGAGAGAAGAAGTTCATGAGGACCCCGGCGCTCCTCGCAGGATCCCGTTGAGCTTTCCGGAGCGGGCCAGACTTAAGAACGCATGGACCACTTTCGGATCGAACTGGGTCCCGGCGTGAGATTCGATCTCGCGGGCCGCCTTTTCCGCGGACATCGCCTGACGGTAAGGCCGGTGGCAGACCATCGCCTCAAAGGCGTTGGCCACCGCCAGGATCCTCGCCCCCAGAGGGATCGCCTCCTTCTTCAGCCCCTTGGGGTATCCGGTCCCATCGTAGCGCTCATGGTGGTGGAGAATGATCGGAATGGCCGGCTCCAGCACCTCCAGCGGCGCCAGGAGCTTCGCCCCCTGGATCGGATGTTCCTTGACCTTGGCAAACTCGGCCGGCTCCAGGGGGGTCGGTTTCTTCAGGATCTCCTCCGAGATTCCCACGCGGCCGGCATCGTGGAGAAGGGCCGCGTACTGGAGGGGCTTTTGCTGAGATTCCGGAAGACCCAGCTTCTGGGCGATTCTTAAGGCCAGCTCCGCCATCACCCGACGCCTGGAAAGGCCTCCCGGGGCGTAGGGGTCCATTCCGTCGAGGATCGCGCTTAAAGACCGGATCGTTCCCCACGTCACCCGCTCCTGAGACTCATACATCTGGGCGTTCCGGATCGCCACCACCGCCTGTTCGGCGAGGGTCGAGAGGATCTCCTGATCCAGGGGGCTGAAGACGCTGGACGAGGAGGCCCTGCGGACCAGGATCACCCCCAGACACTCCTCCTCCATCAACGGAACCGCCATGAACCTCTGGCTCCTGGTGAACTGGCACTTGGAGGCGATCCTCCCCACCAGGCCCACCCCCATCCGGCAGGGCCGGATCCGGAGGGCTGGACGGGGCCTTTTCTTCAGGTCCACGAGGGCCCGCGGGACCAGAACCTTCTTGTCGCGCTCGACCAGCCAGATCGCGCAGGAGTCGGCCCGGAGCACCTGAGAGCAGAGGCGGGCCACGCGGGGGAGGAGCTCTTCCAGATTCAAGGTGGAGCTGATCAGCCGGTGAATCGTGTGGATGGTGGAGAGAGCCACGCAGCGGGGCTGGATCGCTTCGGAGAGATTCTTCAACTCATCGGATCTCTCCAGCTCCTGGGCCGCGGTCTGCAGCAAGAGATCGGCCAGATCCACTGTGGTTCGAGGGAATGCGCCTTGACTGTGGCACACCGCGAGGTGCCCCTGAGTCCGCCCGTTCTGCTGAACAGGCAGGCAGACGGCATAGCGCTGAATGGGGCAGATGAACTGGACCGGCTTTTGGGTGGCGCGCGCCTGTTCCAGCGCCTCAAGGAACCGGCCCTGGCAGGTCCGCCGGTTGTCCGGGGATTGACGCACGAAAGAACAAACCCGGGAGGCCTCCTGATAGTCGAGCGCCTTGGGGGAGCTTTCGTTGAGCTTCCACCAAATCGGGCGGCGCACCGAGCCCCCCACCAGCTCCTTGAGCCGGCGAACGCTCGGATGCGAAGCCACCCGGTCCAACCACGTCTCTGGCATCGTTCGAATTCCCTTCCTTACTATTATACCCGCGTCAAGAGCGGTTCAGGGCCGCTCAAAGGGGAGAAAGAGCTTCCGGTACTCGTCGAGGGCGTAGCGGTCCGTCATTCCCGCCACATAGTCGCAGACCACCCGGTAAGGGTCTTCCTGTTTCAGGCGGGCCCGGGTCGTGTCGGGGAGCTGCGCAGGCTTGGCCAGGTACACCTCAAAGAGAGCGGTGAGGAAGCGCCTCGCCTTGTCGGCCATCCGGACGACCTTGTGGTGATGGTACAGCGCTTCGTTGAGGAAAATCTTCAGGGGAATCCGGAGTTTCTTCGTCTTCTGGCTGAAGGCGATGACCCGCTCGGGCCTGGCCTGGGCATCGGAGGCTGAGCCAATCCGGTGGCCTTGAAGGCGCCTGAGGGACTCCTCGATGAGATCCGTCACCTGCAGATCGATGAGGCGCCGGATGATCTGGTATTTCCGGATCTCGTGCCTGAGCCTGGGATCGCGGGAGAACACCTCCCGTTGAACCTGCCTCCAGAGCGGGATTCCCTTCAGCTCCTCCTCGCGGAGGAGGCCGGAGGTGATCCCGTCGTCCAGATCATGGTGGTCATAGGCGATTTCGTCGGCCATGTCCACCACCTGGGCTTCCAGGCTTAAGTTGGCCATGGGCTTGGACCCTGAACCCAAAGCAACCCGGTGCTTGTTCAGTCCCTCCCGGACCTCAAAACTCAGGTTCAGCCCCGGAAAGGAGGGGTAGCGCTCCTCCAGCTGGTCCACAATCCGCAGGGCCTGGAGGTTGTGGTCAAAACCTCCGTGCTCCCTCATGAGTTCCCTCAGGGTATCCTCCCCGGAGTGGCCGAAGGGACCGTGGCCCAAGTCATGCGCCAGGGCGATCGCCTCCACAAGGTCCGCGTTCAGGCGCAGCGCCCGGGCGATCGTGCCGGCAATCTGAGAAACCTCGAGGGTGTGGGTGAGGCGGGTCCGGTAATAGTCTCCTTCATGGATGACAAAAACCTGCGTTTTGTACTCCAGCCGTCGGAAAGCGGTGGAATGAACGATCCGGTCCCGGTCCCGCTGAAAACAGGTCCGGTAGGGGTGCTCCGCCTCCCGGTGGACCCTCCCCCTGGACTCCGAGGAGAAAACGGCGTAAGGGGCCAAGAAGCGGCGCTCCACGCTTTCAAACGCCTGGCGGGTTTGAACCTTAGCGAGAAATTTTCCGGCCATGTCTGAAAGCGACGGCTTTCGTCGGCTTCACCCGCTTGAGGAGACGGAAGGCCTCATCCAGAGATTGGGAAACCACCTTGGTCTGGGCGAGGACCGGCATGAAATTGGTGTCTCCCATCCAGCGGGGGACGACGTGCAGGTGGAGATGCCCCGGGATCCCCGCGCCGCTGGCCCGGCCGAGATTGATCCCCACATTGTAGCCATGGGGAGAGAGGGCCTTTTGCATCCGGGCGATGGCATCGCAGGCGAGAGAAAAGAGCTCACTCCACTCCTCGGCTTCAAGGGCATCGAGCCGCCCCACATGCCTGAAAGGAGCCACGAGGAGATGGCCGTTGTTGTAAGGAAACCGGTTGAGAACCGAGAAGGCCCTCTTCCCGCGCGAAAGAACGTGGAGCTTCCGGTCCTGGCCGGGGCGCTTGAGGCGGCAGAAGAGGCAGCCCTTCGAGGCCCGGCGCGTGCTGAGGATGTACCCGACCCGCCAGGGAGCCCACAGCCGTCCGGTCACCCGACTTCCTCCTTTCGTCTGACAAGATGAGGTTCTCCAGGGTTCAGGGCCGGCTGCGGCGGCTCGGGAGAAAACGTCCGGCTCTCCCCGGGGGAAGGAATCTGCGCCAAGCCATAAAGGTCCAGAAGATCGTTCAAGAGATGAAGATCCCAGCAGGAGATCTTGGACTGCTGAAGGATCAGGCGCGCGTGAATCTCAACCGGATGAGCCCCGATGAGGACTTTCCGGTGGTTCCGCCAGTCAGAGGCGCGAAGCTGCTGGACCCATTCCTGGGCCTGACCCTCCTCCAGAGGACCCACCCACGGGATGACGAGCCACTCGCCGCCGGGACCGTTCTTCACGGCGACATAGGCGGGCCTCTTGGCAAGGGAAAGAAGGGTCACTTTCTTAAAACTCGGCAGGAACACCCGGCGGCCTTCCAGTTCGACCGCTTCTTGGGACCAGCGGCCCAGCAGGGCCCCAACCCGCTCCTCCAGGGGCCTCTGGAAGGCCTCCCTGCGTTCATGGATCCAATCCCACACCGCGTCCCTGAACCTCGCCCGGGCCCGAACCGGATCCGTCCAGACAGCCCCCGCCAGGAGTGGCCGCGCCGCCAGAAGCCACAGCTGGAAGAGCCGGTCCGGAATCCGGCAGAAGATCCCCTGCCGGAACACGAGGCCCTTTCTCTCGAGGAGTTCAAAAGCGCGGGTGACCTCTCCGCGGCTGCGGCCGATCTTCTGAGAGACCTCGGAAACCCGCCGGATCCCGCCCGCCACCGCAGTGAGGATCTCCACCCAGAGACGGCGGCTTCGGTGGACGGGCAGAGACGACAGCTGTCCTTCAAAGCGGATCCTCAGCTCGCCGGAGGGGTACAGAAGAAGATCTTCCAGGAGATCCAGGATCATTCGGTCCTCGCTGGAAACCTCGGGGGAACCCTGGGAACCCATCCATCCTTCCAGGAGGAGGTCCAGCCGTCCTGGATATCCCTGAGCCAGCTCCATCAGAAGGTATTGAAGAAACGGGCTCACCGAAGCCGCGGGGCAGGCCGACCGAATCGCCTTCAAACATCCGCCCGAGTCCAGAGGGCTCATCTGGAGGATCTCAAACTGTCCAAAGAGGAGATTCAAGCCTTCTCTCAGGATTTTTCGGGCTTGAGGCGGCTGGGAGGAAATCACCATGTAGAGTGTGGAGTTTTGAACCATGATTTTCCGGCCGAGCCGCCCGAAAGGGTCCGGGACGCCGAGGCCGCCCAGGCGGTGGAATTCGTCCAGAACCAACAGGGTCAACTCCCCC
>JACPXR010000110.1 GCA_016196465.1 Candidatus Omnitrophota bacterium
AGCTGGATTACGTGAGCTGTTCTCCGTACCGGGTGCCGATCGCGCGGCTGGCGGCGGCCCAAGCGGTCTTGAGGAAATCGAATGCCTGATCCTTTGAAGCTCTACCTCAAGGACATCAAGGACATCCCGCTTCTGACGCCGGCGGAGGAGGTTGCTTTGGCCCGGCGGGTCCGAAGGGGAGACGCCGAAGCCCGCCGGAAGATGATTCAGGCGAACCTGCGCCTCGTGATCTCGATCGCCAAGCGCTACTCCCACCTGGGCCTTCCCATCTCGGATCTCATCGAGGAGGGAAATTTGGGGCTGATGCGGGCGGTGGCCAAGTTCAATCCGGGGAAGGGATTTCGTTTTTCCACCTACGGGGCCTGGTGGATCAAACAGTACGTCCTCCGGGCGATCGCCAACCAGGGCAAAACGATCCGGATCCCCGTCTACATGGTGGACATCATCTCGAAGTACCGCAAGGTCTCGGAGCATTTGAGCCAGAAGCTCGGTCGCAAACCGGCGACCGGCGAGGTGGCCCACTCGATGAAGATGCCGGTGAAGAAGATCCGGGATATCGAGGGGATGCTCCTTCAACCGGCCTCTCTCGATGCCCCGCTGGGGGAGGAGGGAACCTCGCAGTTCATCGACCTCATTGAAAACCCGCAGAACCTCTCCACCCGGGATGAGCTGGCCGAGTTCCTCACCCACGAGCAGGTGGAGGACCTCTTGAGCCGCCTCACCGAGCGGGAACGGGAGGTCTTGAGCTTTCGCTACGGCCTGCGGGACGGCGTCACCTACACGCTGGGGGAGACCGCCAAGCACCTGGGGATCACGCGGGAGCGGGTCCGGCAGATCCAGAATTCCGCGGAGAAGAAGCTGCACGCTTTTCTCGCCTCCCAGGAGAGGCCGACCCCTTAAATGCCGGAGATGGAGCTCAAGGCCTACGTCCGGGACGTCCCCGATTATCCGAAGCCGGGGATTGTCTTCAAGGATCTCACCCCGCTGTGGAAAGACCCCGCGGCCTTCCGTTCGATGGTGGAAAGAATGGTTTCCCATTTCCGGGAAAGCCAAGTGGAGACGGTGGTCGCCATCGAGTCGAGGGGCTTGATCCTGGGTTCCCCCATCGCCTACGCCTTGGGGGCGGGCCTGGTGCCGGTCCGCAAGGCGGGGAAGCTTCCCTGGAGGACGGTCAAGGTCTCCTATTCCCTTGAGTACGGTTCAGCCACCTCCGAGCTTCACACGGATGCGGTCGCTCCCGGGACCCGGGTGCTGATCGTGGATGACCTCCTGGCGACCGGCGGCACGGTCGAGGCGGCCATCAAGCTCGTTTTGCACCTCCAGGGGAAGATCGTGGGGCTGGCTTTTTTGGCGGAGCTGGCCTTCCTCAAGGGGCGCGAGCGCCTTTTGCCCTGCGGGGCCGAAATCTTCTCCCTGATTCAGTACGGTGAGCCGTAAACCCATTCAGGCGCCTGTAGCTCAGATGGATAGAGCACCTCACTCCTAAGGAGGGGGCCGGCCGTTCGAATCGGCCCAGGCGCGCCAACACCCGCCCCACATCCCTGGCTTGACATTGCACCTTCCTTCCTCTATTCTGTCCCCGCGATGATCGATCTGCACACCCATACCTTCTTAAGCGACGGGGTCCTGCTTCCCTCGGAGCTCGTCCGGCGGGCCAAGGTGAAGGGGTACCGGGCCTTAGGGATCACCGACCACGTGGACGCCTCCAATGTGGAGGTGGTGGTGCCTCAGCTCGTCCAAGTCTGCGAGCGGATCCGCGCCCTGAGGGGCCAACCCCAAGTGATCCCCGGAGTTGAGATCACCCACGTCCCCCTGGAGGAGCTGGAGGCGGTGGTCGCCTCCTCCCGCGCCGCCGGGGCCCTCCTCGTGGTCGTCCACGGGGAGACCTTGGTGGAGCCGGTGGCCCCCGGGACGAACCGCCGGGCTCTCGAACTGGAGATCGACATCCTGGCCCACCCGGGCCTCATCACCCGGGAGGAAGCGGCCCTGGCGGCCAAGCGGGGGATTGCCCTTGAGCTTTCCGCCAGGCGGGGCCACTCCCTCTCCAACGGGCACGTGGCCCGGATGGCGCTGGAGGCCGGGGCGCGCCTCATCCTGAACACGGACGCCCATGCCCCGGAGGATCTCCTCACCCTGGAGGAGGCCAAACGGGTCGTCCGGGGGGCCGGGCTTGCCCCCCGGGAGGTGGAGCGGCTCTATCGGGATGCCAACCGTCTCGTGGAGCGGGTCTTGCGTCAAAAAAACTCTTGACAAAAAATGGAGTTGCGTATTAGCATTGACCAACATTAATGACCCCTCAATTGATCGCTCCGTGATCGGGCCAAGGAGGGGGGAAGATGGGGGACTTGGAGCGGTCCTGTGTGATCCAGGGGAACGGTAAACGAAGGGAAGTCGTTAGCTCCCCCGACTGTTTGAAAAAAGATGGAGTTGCGCAAGACGACATCTGTGATGCCTATAGAGGGAGGGTTAAAACACGATGGGTAGACTGATGCTCGTGGGACTTCTGGCGTTTGCCGTGGCCCTGACGGGTACCGCCTACGCTGAGGTTCAGAACATCAAGGTCAGCGGCGATATCGACTTGAAAGCGATCGCCCACAAGAACTACGACCTGAAGCTCAAGCAGAAGAACCAGCCCAAGTCGAACGCGGATGAATCAGGAGGAGGCGGCGCCGCCGACGGCGTCACGAACGATGACGACGAGAGCTTCTATCTCTCGACCGTCCATCTCCAGGTGTCCGCCGATCTGACGGACAACGTCTCCGCGACGGTGAAACTGCTCAACCAGCGGAAGTGGGACTCCCACACCGCGGCGTTCGAGAACATCAACCTCGACAACGCCTACGTGGTGTTGAAGGAGTTCCTTTACTCTCCGCTCACGGTCATTGCCGGCCGGCAGAATCTGAAGTACGGCAATGGCTTCATTGTGGGAGAGGGCCTCCTGGCGGACCCAGAGGCCGTGTTTGGCGGTGCGAACATCGGCCGGGAGTACAGCGCTTACAACGCCTTTGATGCGATCCGGCTGATCCTGGATTATTCGCCGGTCACGGTGGAAGGGTTGATCGCCAAGGTCGCCGAGACGAACGTCACTGACAACGACACTGATCTCTACGGCATCATCGTCAACTACCAGCACGATCAGTGGAATGCCAACGTCATGCCGTACTGGTTCTACAAGGATGACCACGGCGCGTCGCTTGTCGTCAGCGACTCCCGGTTGAGCGACACGGCGGCCCGGACCTACGATGTCAACCGGGTCCACACCGTCGGCGCGCTCGTCACCGCTTCTCCGATTGAGAACCTGTGGCTCTCTCTCGAGGGGGCGGGGCAGTTCGGCGAGATATTCGACCGCTCGAGCGAACTCGATCAGCGGAAGCGGGAGGGCTGGGGCGCCCACCTCGACGCCCGGTACAACTGGGCGAAGGCCCCCTGGACTCCCACCACGGGAGTCGGTTGGGTTTTCTACTCGGGAGAGGATTCCAGCAGACAGAACGGCAACCTGCCCAACGAGTCCGCCATCGCCACGACGAACGGCGACGATGAATTCAGCGCGTGGGACGCTGTCTACCGCGGGTCGTTCCAAACGTACATCCAGGATTTCTTCGCCGGAAACGACGGGGGGGGTCTTTACACCACGTTCGACAACAACGACACCTCCGCGGGGACGAACCGCCATCTGTTCTACGGCGATCTGACGCTCAAGCCGCTCGAGGATCTCACTGTCTGGGGGCGGTACACGCATGTCCGCTTCGACAATGCCCCTCGGATCGGCCGGGATGAGCACGCCGGCGATGAGATCGACGCGAAGGTTGCCTACGACTACACCGAGGATGTTCAGTTGGGGGTTTTCGGGGGTTGGTTCTTCCCGGGGGATTACTACGGTGAACCGGATTCCACCCGGGCCGGACAGGACCTCGCCTGGACCGTCGGAGGCAGCGCCAGCGTCAAGTTCTAAGGGTGTGAGTTTTTAGTTCACACGGCCCCCGGGAGAGTTCCTCCCGGGGGCTTTGTTTTTTGAGAAATGCTGAATCTCGCCTTCCTCTGGCACATGCACCAGCCCTGGTACCAGGACCCTCAAACCGGCGTCCTGGCGCTGCCGTGGGTCCGCCTCCATGCCTGCAAGGATTACCTGGACATGCCCAGACTCCTCCAAGAACATGAAAAGATCCGGGCGGTCTTCAATTTTTCCCCCTCCCTCCTGACGCAGATCGAGCAGTACGCACAAGGGGCCGTGGATCTGCATCTGGCCCTCTGTCTTCGGGAGGCGGAGGCCCTGAGCGAAAAGGAGGCCTCGGCGCTCATCGGGATCGGTTTCTCAGGTCTGCGGGAGAGAATGATTGACCCTTACCCCCGCTACCACGAACTCTGGCTCAAGGCGGGCAGGGGGAACCCCTTCTCTCCTTTGGAGCTGAGAGATCTCCAGGTCTGGTCGAATTTAAGCTGGATCGATCCCCGGTGGGTCCGGGAACAGCCGTTCCTGCGGGACCTCTTTGAAAAGGGGGCCGGGTTTACGGAAGGGGAGAAAAGAGAGCTCCTTGAGTTTCAGAGAAAACTCCTGGGAGAGGTGATCCCCGCTTACCGGAGATTGGAGGAAAGCGGCCAGGCGGAGCTTTCGACAAGCCCCTGGGCCCATCCGATTCTGCCCCTTCTGAGCGACAGCGACATCGCCCGGAAAACCAACCCCGGGATCCGGATGCCCGCTGAGGCGTTCCGGTTCCCGGAAGATGCCGGTTGGCACCTGGAGGCCGCTTGCGCGGAGCATGCGAGGCGGTTCGGCCGTCGGCCCCGGGGCCTGTGGCCCTCGGAGGGCTCCCTCAGCGAGGCGGTCCTGCCGGCGGTCTCGAGGGCCGGTTTTGAATGGCTGGCGACCGATGAGGAGCTTCTCTGGAAGTCGCACAGCTCTTCCGACCGGAGGATCCTTTATCGTCCTTACCGGGTTCCGGGGGGAGAAAGGGAGCTCACCCTTCTCTTCCGGGACCATCTCCTTTCGGATCTCATCGGTTTTGTCTACAGCAGCTGGAGGCCGGAAGAGGCGGCCCGGGACTTTCTCCGGCGTCTGAAGGCGGTCGAGGAAGCTTCCCATTCCGCCTCTGCGTTGGTGCTGGTCGCGCTGGACGGGGAGAATGCCTGGGAGGCCTATCCTCAGGATGGGGAGCCCTTTTTGAGGGCCCTTGATCAGGCGATCAGTGAAGCCCCGTGGCTTCGCTGCGTGGGGGTCTCGGAATACCTCAAGGAACATCCACCCCAAGAGAGACTTTCCTCTCTTGCCCCCGGCTCCTGGATCCGCGGGGAGTTTTCCACCTGGATCGGGCATGAGCCGCAAAACCGGGCCTGGGAGGCGCTCCTGGCGGCCCGCCGGATCGCAGGCCCCCAGGAGAGCCGGTCCCTCGCGATCGCCGAGGGAAGCGACTGGTTCTGGTGGCTGGGGCCGGAGCACAGCTCCCCTCAGGACCCCGTCTTTGACCGTTTGTTCCGCCAGCATCTCAAAGAGGTCTACCAAGAGGCGGGCAAGACCGCTCCCCCCTCCCTGGATGAGCCATTTCAAAAGAGCTACGAGAGGAAACTCCCCGTTCCCACTGGAGTCGTCCGTCCCCTCTTGGACGGCGAGGTGAGTTCTTACTTTGAGTGGCTTGCCGCCGGAGAGATCTCCCTCACCGCCACCGGCTCGGCGATGGCCAGGGCCAAGCCGATCTTTGATCGGCTTTGGTGGGGATGCGATGAGAGACACCTGTACCTCCGGTGCGACCCGAACTTTCCCCTCCCGGAAGGGGTCCTTCGGGTGGTCCTTCAGGTCGGCCGCTTCGAACTTGCTTTGAGGATGGAGAAGGGGCTCCTCGCGCCGCCCCTCCTACCTTCGGCTGCCGCGCCGGGGGCCGCTTGCGGTAAAATCTTGGAGGTGTCTTTGCCTTTGGAGGCGCTGGGGATTCAGCGCGGGGAAACAGTGGAGGTCGCGATTCTCATCGAACAGGAGGGTTTGATCCTTGAACGATATCCGGAACAGGGGTCCTTTGCTCTTTTCGTCACGCCCCCGACGGTGGCTCAGGAGCACTGGAGCGCCTGAAAAACAGTTGCCGGTGTCCAGTGTCCAGTGGACAGGGTCCCTTGGAGGTCGGATCATTTTTTTGATCGGGATCCTGGTTGCAGGATACGGGACACTCTCTTTAACTGGCTGCGGGGAGATTCAGGGGCCGAAGTCGGCCGAAGATCTGCTCACGCATCCTTTTGGAACCCAGGGTCCTTTCAAGCGGGGGACCACGAAAGCGGAGGTGGTGGCGGACTGGGGGAACCCGAAGCACATTGTTCCCCATCAGGTGGATGAGCTGGGGGTCGCCCGGGAGGAGTGGATCTACGAGGGCTGGCTTCCGGGACTGCCGATCGACCACGAGTACGTTTCCCGCACCAAACACCTTTTCTTTGAGGGGGATCACCTGGTCCGCTGGGAGACGGAAGAGCTGCCCGGGAAGTCCCAAACGCCCCAGAAGTGAGGTGATGGATTGAGAATCCGCTGCTTCGCCCCTCCCTCCGCTTGGGGAGCGGGAGACCTCATCCGCCTCACCGGAGGAGAGGCGCATCACCTGGCCGATGTGCTGAGGGCCAAACCAGGTTTACAGGTGACCTGTTTTGACGGAGAGGGGCTCGAGGCGGAGGCCCTGGTCCGGCGGGTCTCCCGGAAGGAGGTGTTCCTCCAGCTTCAGGGCAAGCGCCTCGCCGAGCCCTCCGGAACCGTTTTGACGCTGGCCGTGGCTCCCCCGGCCCACGGGAAGTTGGGGGAGATCGTCAATCAAGCGACCCAGCTGGGGGCCCAGAGGATCCTGCCTCTTCTGACCGCCAGAACGGTGGTGAAGATTTCTCCCGGCGACTGGGCGAGAAAAGAGGAGCGGCTTCGCCAGATTGTCATCGAGGCGGGCAAACAGTCCGGATTAAGCCGTCTTCCCGCCCTCCTTGCCCCCATTGCCTTCCGGGACCTGATCCGGAAATCCGGGGAGTACGGCCTTCTCCTCTTGGCCGCCGTGGAGGGGCCTCATGAGAAGCTTTCGACTCTTCTTTCCGGAAGGCCCTCCGG
>JACPXR010000115.1 GCA_016196465.1 Candidatus Omnitrophota bacterium
CTCCAATCCATCCGGTTCGCGGAAAGGGAAATCGGAGAGATTGGCCAAGCAAAATCGGATCGTGTTGCGGATCTTCCGGTATGTTTCCGCCACCTGGGAAAGGATCGTCTGGGAAAGCCGGACATCTTCCCGGTAATCGGAAGAAGCCACCCAGAGTCGCAGGACGTCGGCCCCCATCTTGGAAACCACCTCCTGGGGGGCGATCACGTTCCCCAGGGACTTCGACATCTTCCGCCCCTCCCCGTCCACGACGAAGCCGTGGGTCAACACGCCCTTGTACGGGGCCCGCCCGTTCAAGGCGACCGAGGTGATGAGGGAGACCTGGAACCAGCCCCGGTGCTGGTCGGACCCTTCCAGGTAAAGGTCGGCTGGGAAGTTTAAGCCCTGTCTCTTCCTTAATACCCCTTCGTGGCTGACCCCGGAATCGAACCAGACATCCAGGATGTCGGTGCCCGGCTTGAACGAGTTTCCTTTGCATTTCGGACAGCTGAACCCAGGCGGGAGCCAGTTCTCCGCCGGCTCGGTGAACCAGCGGTCGCTCCCCTGCGGATCTGTCTCGACCACTTTCGCGAAATTTTCAATGACCTCCGGGGCCAAAATCCCCTCCCCACAGGAGGAGCAGATCACCGCAGGGATGGGGACTCCCCACAGCCGCTGGCGGGAGAGGCACCAGTCCGGCCGGCTCTTCAGCATCCCGGTCATCCGCTCTTTCCCCACAGGCGGAATCCATTCGATCTGTCCCTGCGCCGCCTCCAGGAGTTTTTGGCGCAGGTCCTGGTGGTCGATCTTGAGGAACCACTGGTCGGTGGCCCGGAAGATGATTGGGTTGCGGCACCGCCAGCAATGGGGATACTCGTGCTCCACCTTCCCTTCCTTAATGAGGGCATCCCCCAGGAGCCGGATCACTTCCGGGTTGGCCTCCTGGACCTGTTTTCCGTTTAGTTGAGCCACTTCCTTGGGAAGGCCGGTGAATTTTCCTTGGGAGTCGACCGGGGCAAGGAGGTCGAGGTCGTATTTCTTTCCGGTGGCGAAATCCTCGGCTCCGAATCCAGGGGCGGTGTGGACCAATCCTGTACCTTCATCGAGGGAAATATAATCCGCCAAGACAACCTGTCCTGTTCTCTGAAGAAACGGATGCCCATACGTAAGACCCTCCAGCTCTTCACCTCGCTTGAATACGTGCAGAAGCTTCTCTAGATCAGGCTCCTCAACACCTTGAAGGAGAAAGCCGGAAAGCTGCGATGCCACAATCAGTCCTTCTTCCCCATGGGCCGTTGTGCGGCGGACAAGCAGATATTCCGCAGAAGGATTCACCGCAACAGCCACATTTCCCATGAGAGTCCACGGGGTAGTCGTCCAAATAACCAGTGACACCCTTTCTAGCCAAGCGCGATGGGGATCGAGTTTGCGAAGACTTTCCGGGGTCAACGCGAACTTCACATAGATCGAGTAGGAGGGGACCTCCTCGTACTCCACCTCGGCCTCGGCCAGGGCCGTCTCGCAGGACCAGCACCAGTTGACCGGCTTGCGGGCCCGATAGACGAAGCCCGCTTGGGCAAGTCTTGAAAGGGCCTTGAGCTCCGCGGCCACGTACCCCGGCTCCAGCGTCAGGTAGGGATTCTCCCAGTCCCCCATCACGCCGAGCCGCTTGAACTGCTCCCGCTGGACGCCGACGTACTTCTTGGCGTACTTCCGGGCCTCCCTTCGGAAATCCCCGATCTTCACCTGGTGCTTGGTGATTTGAAGCTCCTTCATCAGGGCGTACTCGATCGGCAGGCCGTGGCAGTCCCAGCCGGGGACGTAAGGGGCCCGCCTGCCCCGCATCGACTGGTAGCGGACGATGATGTCCTTGAGGATCTTGTTGAGGGCGTGCCCCATGTGGATGTCGCCGTTGGCGTAGGGCGGGCCGTCATGGAGAATGAAGGGGGCGGCCCCCTTCCGGGACTCCAGGATCTTCCCGTAAAGCCCTTCCTTCTCCCAGCGTTCCAGGATCTTCGGTTCGCTCTCAGCGAGGGCCCCCCGCATGGGAAAAGAGGTTTTGGGAAGGTTCAAGGTCGACTTGTAATCCACGGCCATTAAAGAGGGAGCGCCTCGATCACTTTCGAAATCAAGCAGGAGAGGGCCGGCTGGGCCCGGCGGGCGATTTGGAGAATCTCCTCGACGGAGGTGGGCTTGAGGGTTTCGGGAATGCACAGGTCGGTGATGCAGCTCACCGCCAGGACCCGCATGCGGGCATGGACCGCGGCGATCACCTCCGGCACTGTAGACATTCCCACCGCGTCGGCGCCGATGGCGCGCAGGAAGCGATACTCCGAGCGGGTCTCCAGGTTGGGGCCGGTCACCCCGACGTAGACGCCCCGGTGGAGCCGGAGATTGTTCTCCCAGGCCGCCTCCTGGGCGAGGAGGATCAGCTCCGGATCGTAGGGGGCCGACATGTCCGGAAACCGCTCCCCCAGACGCTCGTCGTTGGGCCCGATGAGGGGGTTTGCCCCGGTGAGGTTGATGTGGTCGGTGATCACCATGAGGTCCCCGGCGGCGTAGTGGGGATTCATGCCGCCGGCGGCATTGGTGAGGATCAGCGCCTTCGCGCCCAGGGCCCGCAGCACCCGGACAGGGTAAGCGACCTCCTGCGCCGAGTACCCCTCATAGAGGTGGAAGCGCCCCTCCATGACGGCGACCGGCCTTCCGCCGAGCCGCCCAAGGCAGAGCTGCCCCTGATGGCTCTCGACGGTGGGCCTGGGGAAATGCGGCACCCGGTCATAAGAGAGGGCCTGGGGCTCCTCGATCTTCTCCCCCAGGCCCCCCAGCCCCGTTCCGAGGATCACCCCGATCTCCGGGACCCATTTCACTCTGGAGCGGATGGCCCTCACCGTCTCTTCAAGCCGCTCAGAAAGAAGGGTCTCCACCTACCGGAACCGGAAGCTGAGGTCAAGAAGGGTTTTCACGAGAAAGCCCTGCGCCACCTGCAGCAGAAGGAGGGCCACCACCGGCGAGATGTCCACCGGCCCCAAAGGAGGAATGATCCGCCGGAAGGGCTCCAGGACCGGATCGGTCGCCCGGACAAGAAACTGAACAATCGGGTTGAACGGATCCGGACTCACCCAGCCGATCAGCACCCGGGCGATGATCACCCAGGTGTAGAGGGTGAGAAAAGCGTTCACCCCCTGCGCCAGCGCCGCCAGAAAGTTTCCCAGGACAAACATCCCTTATTTCCTCATCTGCTTCGCTCTGCGGCAGGCGGCCCGGATTCCCTTGCGAAGAATCTCCCCAAGCTGCCTGCGCGCGAAAAACCGGAATGCCGCTTCAGTCGTTCCCCCTTTGGAAGTGACCCGCGCCCGCAAAAGCTCCGGAGACTCGCCCGATTGAAGGGCGAGCTCGCCCGCCCCGCGGGCCGTCTCGGTGACGAGGCGTTGAGCCGCCTCCCTGGGAAGCCCCAGGCGAACGGCCTCCTGGATCATCTGCTCCATCAAAAAGAAGAAGTAGGCCGGCCCCGAGCCGCTCACCGCGGTGACGGCGTCCATGAGATTCTCCTTCACCCGGACCACCTTCCCCACCCCGCCGAAAATCTTCTCGACGGTCCGCAGGTCCTTCGAGGTCGCTCCCTTTCCCCTCGCGAGGGCGGAAACCCCGCATCGGACGAGGGCAGGCGTATTGGGCATCACCCGGACGACGCGGATGGAGCCGCCCGCGCGGGCCTCGATCCAATCCGTCGGAATCCCGGCGGCAATCGAAACGAGGAGCGGCCCGTGCCCCAGATGAGGGCGGATTTCACTTAAAACTTGCCCCATCTGCTGGGGCTTCACCGCCAGAAGCACCACCGCCGAGCGTGCCGCCTCGCGATTGGAAGAAGCGGGGCGAATCCCCCACGCCCGGGCCAGTCCCTTCAGCCGGGACCCCTGAGGGTCCCACGCCCGGATCCTCGAAGCGGGAAAGACCCTCCCCTCCAGCATCCCCCGGATCAGGGCGGAGCCCATGTTCCCGCAGCCGATCACCCCGACGGACGCGCGTGACGTTTTCACCGCTCACCGAAGATCGCCGTTCCCACCCGGATCATCGTCGCCCCTTCCTCGACCGCCGTTTCAAAATCCTCACTCATCCCCATGGACAAATGCAAACCCTCCTGCAAATGATCTCGGAGCTGGCGAAGCTGCTTAAAGAACGGTCGCGCGGCCTCTGGGTTGTCGGAAAGGGGGGCCAGGGTCATCAACCCGGAAAAATGCAAATTCTTCGACTTCAAGATGGCCCCGGCCAATTCCTCAACCTCATCGGGCCTGCAACCGTGTTTCGTCGCCTCGCCGGAGACGTTCACCTGAATCAAGGCCTCCGGATGGACCTGACGCTTCGCCGCCTGCTCTTGAAGCGTCTCAATGAGCTCCAAGGAATCGACCGAATGGATCACGTCGAAGAGCTCGACGGCGAGTTTGGCCTTGTTCTTCTGGAGATGGCCCACCAGATGCCAGGTCAACTTGGCGGCGCCCAGAGAGGCGTATTTCTCCTGCGCCTCCTGAACCCGGCCTTCGCCGATCTCACGGATCCCGCAGGCCAGGGCCTCCCGGATCCTCCCCGGTGAAACCCCCTTGATGACGCAGATCAGGCGGACCGCGGAGGGATCCCGCCCGCCCGCCCGCGCCGCCGCGTCGATCCGACGGCGAAGATGCTCCAGGTTCTCCCGAATGCTGTTAGACACCGAAACCTTCGTATTATACCCCTCCATTGACGCAGCAGCTACCGCGTGATACGGTGAGCTTGAAGAGGGCCCAAACAGCAGTGAGAATCTGCTCCTTCCTTCCCACCGGTACCGAGATGTTGTACGCCCTGGGGGCGGGGCGGTTCGTCGTGGGGCGCAGTGACGACTGCGACTACCCCGCCCGGGTCAGAAACAAGCCGCTGGTGGTCGCCAGCCGTGTGGCCAAGCTCGCCCCCCAGGACTCCCTGAAAATCCACGAGGCGGTCTTGAAGCTCCGCCGGGAGGGGGCCCACCAGTTCACGGTCAACCTTCCTGTCTTGAAGCGCCTGAAACCGGATTTGGTGATCACCCAGAACCTCTGCGCCGTCTGCGCTGCGGCTCATCCGGAAGTCTCCACGGCCCTCAAGCAGATCTCTCCCATCCCCAAGACCGTCTCCCTCCAAGCCAAGCGGCTCGATGAGGTCTTCACGGAGATCCGGAGGCTGGGCGAAGCGGTCGGGCGGCAGAAGGCGGCGCTGCGGCTCATCCACCTCCTCCAGGAGCGGATCGCTCGGATCCGGGAATCGGTCGCGAAGACCCTCCGGCAGCCCCGGGTTTGGTGCTGCGAGTGGCTGGAGCCCCTGATGGCGGCCGGGCACTGGATTCCGGAGATGGTGGAGCTCTCCGGCGGAAGCGACGGCCTGAACTCCCCGGGGGCCGAGTCGGTCTGGCTGAACTGGGAGCGGATCCGGAGCTACGACCCGGAGGTGATCATCCTCATGCCCTGCAGCTACTCTCTCCCTCAGACCCTGCGGGAGGCGTGGCGGTTGATCCGCCGGCCCGGCTTCAAGCGCCTAAGCGCCGTCAGACAAAAGCGGGTCTTCGCGGTCGAAACGTCCCTCTACCACCGCTCCGGTCCGCGGTTGGTGGAGGGGCTGGAGCTCTTCGCTCACCTTTTTCATCCGGAGTTCTTTCCGGCGGGAAAGCTCCGGCGGCGGTTCCGGCCCCTCATCCGGTAAGCTCAAAGCTCCCCCAGATCCAGCAGCATGCACTTCACTGCCCCGCCCCCTTTTTCCAGAAACTCGGACACATCGACCGGACAGGGGATCACCCCGCGGGAGCGGATCTCCCGGTAAAGAGAATCCGTCAAACCGTCTGGCATCAAAAGAACCGGCAGGGTCCGCTCATCCCCAACAACCTCCACCTGGAAGCTGTTGGCGGCGAACCGCTTTCCATCCTCTTCGCTCAAGGCGACGAGCCGCTCTCCCAACCGGAGGCGAAGGGCGGCCCCCGAACCTCTGGAGAGGCCTTCCAGATAGGCCAGAAGAAATTCCCGCCGCGGCCCAAAGGGGCAGAAGACCGTGTCCCCGTGGTAGTGAGACTCCTGAGTGAGTTCAAGGGGCATCACCTCGCAGCCCGCCGCGATCCCCCGCAAGGCAATGAGCGCCCTTTTGTCCGACCGGAATCCGTAGATCCTCCGGTAAGGAGGGACCCCCCACCGGGGGACCCAGCGCTGTCTCTCAATCTTCCCGTGGGTAAAGAGGTACAGCTTTCTCGAGGGATCGCCGGAGGGGTCCCCCAGGGGGATGAAATCGGCCTCCCCTTCAAAAGAATCAGGGGAACCCAGCTCCCTGACTGAAAGGCCCAGCGGACGGATCGCCCGCTCATAATGGGGCCGCTCCTGGGCCCGGGCGGGGTTGAGGTTGCTCAGATAAAACTGGCTGCCGGAACGAAACCCCGCGTTGGCCGGAAAGACAAGCCCCGGCAGCCCTTCCACGGGAGGCAGGAGATGGACCCGGACCCCATGGGCTTCCAGAATCGCCTTGAGATGTCCCCACTGGGCGAGGGCCCTGGAAGGATCGACCCGCTTCAAGCGGCCCCAGCGGGTCCGGGTATGGGGATTGGCTCCGGCCCGAATCCGGAAATGGGATGGATCTCCGAGAAGAACGTGCCTCGTCATCCTCAAACGGGAAGAGGCCTGGCGGCAAGCGGCCGGCGGTCCTCGAGCAAGGCCACGGGGGTGGTGCAGTAGTAAGGGGAAAAAAGCCCGGCCGGCTTGAAAGAGCCGCTGGCCTTGGTCCCTCCGAAGGGGAGCTTCCCGGAGGAGAAGATCGTTCCGCGGTTGAAGTTCACCATCCCGGTATCGATCCGCGCGAACGCCCTCTCGAAACGGCTCCGGCTCCGGGTGAAGACGGAGGTGATCAGGCCGTAGGGAACCTCGTTGTTCAGATGGACCATCTCCTCCTCATTCTTGGCCAGGAGGATCTGGACGTCCGGCCCGAAGATCTCCTCGATCCGGTAATGGCGGGAGCGGTTCTTCGGTGGCGACTCGCACAGATGGATCGCCGGCGTCACGTAGTAGCCCCGGCGCTCGCCCCAGGTGCCCAGGGCCCTGCCCGGCCGGAGGGTCTCGTACCCTTCCTCCTCGGCCAGTTTCATGTACTTCTGGAATTTGGCCACCGCCTCGTGGCTGATCAGAGGCCCCATGAGGACTCCCTCCTCCAGGGGATAGCCCACCTGGACCCGGTCGGCCGCTTGGAGGAATTTCTCGAGGAATTTCTTTGCCATTCGGCGCTCGAGGATGATCCGGCTCGTGGCGTTGCAGCGCTGGCCCGCCATGGAAAAAGCGGCGCTCGCCGACTCCCGGGCGGCAAGATCCAAATCGGCGTCGGCGAAGACGAGGGCGGCGTTCTTTCCGCCCATCTCCAGCGCCAGGCATTTCTGCGGCTGGCGGATCGTCCTCTCCTTGATCGCCTGTCCGGTGGCGGTGGAACCTGTGAAGAGGATCCCGCTGACGAGCGGATGCTCCACGAGCTTCGCTCCGACCGCCGAGCCCCCTTGAACCAGGTTGAAGACTCCCGCCGGTAGCCCGGCTTCATCCAGGCATTCCGCCAGCCACTGGCCCACGAAGGGGGTGTACTCGGACGGCTTGAAGACGACGGTGTTGCCGGTCAGCAAGGCCGGCACGATGTGGCTCGCGGGCGTGTGGGCGGGAAAGTTGAAGGGGCCGATGACGCTCAAAACCCCCAGCGGCCGCCAGCGGCATTCTCCGAGGATCCCCCGCTCGGACTTCACGGAATAGGGGCGCACGAGACCCAGACCCAGGGTCACCATCTCGTCGACCTTGTGGATGAGCCGGTCCACCTCCCGGCCCGCTTCGGCCAGCGGCTTGCCCGCTTCCTTCGCCAGCAGGGTCACAAAGGCCGACTGCCTCCTCCGCAGGGCCTGCTGGAACCTCCGAAGTTTTTGAATTCTCCCAGCCAGAGGCATCTGACTCCAGGCGGGAAAGGCCTTTGCCGCCGCCTGGAGGGCTCCCTCCGCCGCCTCGGGCGAGACGTGGACCTTTCCAACCGGCTCCAAGAGATCGCCTGGATCTTCGCTGATCAGCTCCTCCGCCTTGACAGGCCGGAGGAAGCGGCCGCTGATGTAGTTACCCCGATAGGCGGCAGGCATAGACCTTCTCTCCTCTTCTGACCTTGAGGAGGCGGCGGAGGGCTTCTTGTCCGGATCGATCCGGCATGGCGGCGCCGGGAATCAGCGCCGCCCGGAAAAAGCCGCCCGCCTCCGTCCCCACGAGGGTGAGCCCCGGACGGACAAGGACCTCCGCCAAGCTCAAGCGTTTTACCCGGCGAATGAGGCGGATTTTCCTGAGAGGGGCCGCGCAATAAGGGCCCCCGTCAAACGGTTCGATCTGAGGAATCGGCCGAAAGCCGATCCCCTTCAAGAGCCCGGCGGCCCTTGAGGCGGCCGGATGGATGGCGCCAATCGCCCTCTGGACCGAAACCGGCAAAAGAGCGCAGTAAATCGGCTCCCTCGGAAAAAGGTGGAGGATGAACTCCTTGTTCGACACGCTCAGGCGGTCCGCCCTCTGGTAGGAAAGCCCCGTGAAGACCCTGCCCAGGGCTTCCCAGAAGGGGGATTTCTTCCCGGACCCCATCGCCCCCCGGTACTCCACGAGAACCTTCCTTTCAAATCGCTCGGGATGGATCGCCATGTACAGAAACCGGACGAAGGAAATCTGCAGGCCGCACTGCCTTCGATTCCGCCGGTAAGGAGGAAGCACGACCAGTCCCCCCACTTCGGTCGGCCCGTCCTCGGTGAAGCCCAGCCGCAGCACCTTGTGTTCCCGCTCGACCCCAAGGGTCCGGCTCTTCTTCCTCGCCCGCTCCAGCCCAAGCCAGAGGTGGGGCTGTCCGGGGACGCCGTGTTTGGCGATGATAAGAGAGCATCCGACGATCCTTCCCCGGTCCTCCAGGACAAAGAGGTACCGGCCCTTCTCCCTGGGAACCTTCCCGGCAAAGGAACGCTGGGAAGTGAGCAGAAGCTCCCGGAGGTACCTCCGGTCTGCGGGAAGGTTGTAGGAGTCCAGAATCCGCGCCAAGGCATAGACCCCGGAGAAATCTCCCGGACCCGCCTGGCGGATTAAAAACACGCCCGCTCCAGGAAATTTTTATAGAAGCGGACGGCGGAAGCAAGCTGCCGCAGCCCGACCGATTCGTTGGGAGAGTGGATGTTCCCCTGGGATCTGCCCGGCCCGATCACGACGGCGGGGATCCCCACCTTTGAATACAGCCCCGCCTCGGAACAGCCGGACTTCGCCGCGATCTTCACCGGGAGACGAGCCGCCTGGAGGGACCGCTTCGCGAGCTTCACGAGAGGGGAGCTCCCGTCGGTCTCAAGCGGAGAATTGTCCCTCTCCAACCGGAACTGCCAGGTGGGGCCCGGATGCCCCCACTGCTTCCAGAGGATCTCTTCCCATCTCTTGAGAAAGGCCTTGAGGCGCTGGCCGGGCAGCGGCCGGACATCGAGGGTGGCCAGCCACCCCTCCTTCCCCTCCTTGAGCATCGTGAGATTCCAGGTCAAGCCCGGCGGTTCAAACGCCGGGTCCTTTTCCTTCTCGAGGGGCCTCAAACCCTCTTGGGCCTTTTCCACCGCCCAGAGAAGGTCCCCCCAGGGAAGGGTCGGATACCAGCCGGGCGGAAGCTTCTTAAACCCGACCCGCTGAAGCCGATCCGGCCGGAAGCTCTGTCTCGGAGAAGATCCCAGAGAAAACCTCAGAGAGCTCGAGGCGGGAATGATGTTGTGGCCGGTGCCTCCGGTCCAGGAGAGGACCATGACCTTGGAATGCCGCTTCCTGAGATTCTGCAGGAAACGCAGCGACGCCTCGATGGCGTTGGCGCCCAAACGCGGGGTGCTGGAATGGGCCGCCCGGCCTTGAAAGAAAACCTCATAGACCCATTCGGCGCTGGTGGGCCGGTAGAGCCCTTTGGATTTGAGCAGAAGCTCCCCCACCCAAAGTCCTTTGTGCCGGGTGACGAGATTCATTTCCGAGGGCTCTCCCACCAGCACCATCGAGGGCTTGGGGAGCTCTCCCTGACAGAACCGGGCCGCCCCCCGCAGCCCCGACTCTTCTCCGAAAGTTCCGGCCAGGATGAGGGAACGCTTCGGCTTTTTTGGAATCACTTGAGCGACCGCCAGCATCTTGCACAGAAGATCGAGCTTCGTGTCGGCCGTCCCCAGTCCATAGAGGGTGTCTCCGCGGCGGGTGAGCTTCCAAGGGTCCCCGCCGGTTTTCGTCCAAAGGGCCGCCTCGCCGGGGGCCACGGTGTCCAGGTGGGTAGTGAGGAGCAGGGGGCCCTTCCCGTTTCCCAGAAGCCCCGCCACGTTCATGAACAAAACCCCCTCCTGTCGGCTCTCCTGGTAGACCACCTGAAGGCCCAGCTTCCGGAAAAGGGCTCCCACATACACGGCGCACTCGGCGTTCGTTTCGGAGGTCACCGTGTTGAACCGGATGAGGCGCTTCGCCTCCGTGATCAGATCGAAGGGGCTGGCCATACTTCGCTCATCATGGCATCGACACCCATCCGCGAAAAACGCCTCAACTCACCCCCGGTCCGGACCGTCCAGACGTAGAGCTTCAAGCCCTTCTCGTGGACCCGGCGGACCGAAGAGGGATTCACCCATCCCTTGTAGACGACGATCCCGGTGAGCTTGAGCTTCTTCGCCTGCCCGATCCGCCGGCCAGAGACGCAGGCCCGGTACCCGGTGACCCAAAAAAGGGGGGTCTCTTTGAACACCCTGCGCCACCGGCGCAGGGAGGCGGGATTCCCCGCCCCCACCCAGACGGCCTGACCCCAGCCGGAGCGCCGAATCGCGCTCGACAACCCCTGCTCCCCTCTGGAAACCTTCACGTCCAGAAAAAGGCGGAGATTCTTTTTCCTGCAGAAGGAGAGCACCTGTTGAATGGAGGGGATCCGGTGTTTCCTCAAGACGGTCCAAGGGGTCCGCGAAACAACTCCGGAGGAGCCGGTGATCCGGCGAAGGGAGGGGTCGTGGAAGGCGACCCAGACTCCGTCTTTGGAGCGGCGGGCGTCGACCTCGACGGCGCGGGCCCCCTTGGCGGCCGCCCCACGGATCGACAGGAGGGTGTTTTCCGGAGCGTGCGCCGGATCGCCCCGGTGAGCGATCAGAAGGGGTCTCTCCGAGGAAGCGTGGATCCGCCGCATGGAACGAGTCTACCGGAAAAGCTTCTCCAAATCAAACCGAAGGTACCTGCCCCAGGCGGCGGGCCGTTTGCCCTGCGCGTTGGCGAGCCACATCTGCGGGTAGGCGAAGATGACGCTCTGGATGTTGCCCGGGGGCGCCACCGCCTTGGCGATGTCCATGGCAAGCTCCGGATCCAACCGTCCATGGAACCTCTGAAGCATCTGTCCCTGCCCGCGGTAGCGAATGTCGTACGACTTCGAACCGACCGGAGACTCCAGCCCCGGCCGCTTGGGATCCCCCTGAGAGGCGATTTGGAGATTCCTCACCTCCGGGTCCAGCGCCCAATCGGACCGGAAGAGGGCGTTGGGGACACGGAGGGAGAAGGGGCCCTTCGGCTCCTCGTCGGCCCAGAAGACCGCGCAGCGGCTCCTCGTGGTCTCCAGGACCACGGCCTGCCTTCGCTTGGAATCTGAAAAAAGATAATGGAAACCGCCGGTTCGGGAAACCCCGCCAACGAGCCGGACCGCCTCCTCAAGGCTGCCGGATTCCTCCAAGACCTGACGGAGCAGAAAATTCATTGGAACGCCTCTCAAGGTCGAATCCACCGTATCGGAACCGATCTGGCCGACGGAAATTCCCTCTTCGCTGATCCCGGAGAGGACGCCGATGAAACCCAGCCACCCGGGCGCGACAAAGACTCGCTTCCCTTTCGGCCGGAAGACGAAGAGGGCGGAATACCGCTGGACATCCGACTGGATCGCCCAATCGAGGTTCCGGAGATGGATGAGGCGCCCGTCGCGGGTGGCCCTCCCAAACGCCGCGAAGCCGGAGCAGGTCGTCCCCTTCAGCTCCGGCAGGAGATGGACCCGCTGCAGGGTCTTCAAGGGGATTCCCGCCCCGTCCGAAAGGCCCCGCAACTCTTCCAGAAAGTTGTATGGGATGAAGGGGGACATCTGCTTCCAAACCTGATCCAGCCGGACCCGGGCGAACCAGCCCCCCAAAAAACGGATCCCCGCTTCCCGGTCAACGAAGGCCATCGCGTTGGCCACGGAAGCCCGGACCTCGGCGGGGAGCGCGGAACCGTGCTGGTAGCCCATCTCGTAGGGAGTTCCCTCCAGGCGAAGAATGATCAGGTTTCCCTCCCGGCTTAACCGGGCCGGAGGGATCTCTCTGTGGGAGGGGCGGGGGGAGAGGGCGCACCCGGCCGTGACGAGAAAGAGGCAGGCGGCAAGCGCAAGAGAGCGCATCCCCGGGGAGCTACGAAGAACTCGAAGGATAAAGCTTGGCAAGCTCTTCCATCTGTTCGATGAGCCAGAGGCCGAAGGTGGGTCCGTACCAGCTCATCCCGGCCTCGGTGGAGCCGCTTGCGTACTGGGCGGGGGTGACGGCGACTCCCAGGTAACCGCCTGAGTACCCCAGGAGGACCGGAACCGCCCCTGAAGAGGCCAGGCGGTGTTTCAGCTGGTTGCCCAATTCCGCCGTCGGCTCCACCGGCAAAGGGACGAGAAGAATCCGGTCCAGGGCGATGACGGCCAGAGACGCCGTTGGGGGCCGGATCATCCGGCCGATGACCGGGTGGAGCGGAATCGGCCCGATCCGGATCTGCGGCGAGGGCAGAGGCACTTCCCATCCCCAGACCGCCAACTCCCCCCTGGACCGAGGGGCGCTTTGATTGACCAGGCCCACGGCAACCTCAGCCAGCGTCTGCCCGAACCGAGAGATCCGTTCATCGGGACTGTTGCCCAGGGAATCCCTCGGGTGCAGATCCCCCGCCGCGCCGTTGGCAAACAGGCAGACCGAACCCGGGTAAATCGCTTCCACGGCCCGGGTCAGCTCCCCGGGATAGTCGGCCGAAAATCTTAAATCCCGCTCCTCCACCAAAGTGGGATGAGCCGCCGCGTTGATCAAAAAGGTGATCGGCCTTCCTCCTTCCGACTCGAGAAACAGGACGCTCAAGGAAGGGTCGACCGACACCGAGGCGGGATTTCTATTCTCCGTCAACCCTGAAAGCTCGTGGGCCTTCGCATGGAAGGCCCAACGGACCGGCTGGCGTTCACGCATCGCTTTCCGGACGGCCCAGAGGGTTCTTCCGATGATCCCCTCGGTGACCTTGGGGTTGTACGGCCCGAACATCTGCCGGTGGAGAAGCCCCGGCGCGATCCCTCCCGACCCTGAATGGGTGTGCGTGGCCGACAGCGCCACCGCATGAGGAGGAATCTTGAACTCCCCGCTCACCTCCTTAAGAATCCTCCGGGCCATGGGGGAAGGGAAAACGAGCAGGTCCGCGCAGATGAAGACCGCCGTGTCCTCTCCGTCGCTTAACACCAGGGCCCGCACGTACAGGGGATCCCGAATCCCCTGAGAGGGCCTTCCCTGCCTCTTGGAATGGCCGGCCAGAGGGGTTCCCACCGGAGGGGTGATCTCCACCCGCGCCGCTCCGGCCGTGATCTGGGCAGCCCCTTGGAGATGGATCTGATGCCTCACCTCCTCGAGGGGGCTCTTCGGAGGGACCGGGGAGGAGGCGAAGAAAGCGCAGCCGGAAAGAAAAAAAAGAAAGAAGGGGGAGCCGAAGCGGCGGATCCTCATCGCCTTCTGGGATAGCGGGCTTCGACGAAGGTCTTGATCCCGCCGCGGGCGTTGAATTCCCCGGTCACCACGGCCCATCTGGGCTTGACCGCCACCACAAAATCCTTCAGAATCCTGTTCACCGCATTTTCCTGAAAGATCCCCACGTTCCGGAAACCGTTCAGGTAAAACTTCAGGGCCTTCAGCTCCACACACCACTTTTTCGGCAGGTACCGGATCCGCAGGAGCCCGAAATCCGGCAGGGTCGTCCGGGGGCAGACGGAGGTGAACTCGGGGATCTCGATCGTGACCTCGTAGCCGGGATACTGGTTGGGCCAGCACTCCAGAGGGGGAAGCTTCGCCTTCAATCCCGCCTCGGCGTGGCGCTTCGTGTACTCAGCCATGCTCTGATCCTATCCTACCCCGCGGCCTCGAGGATCAAGCACTTGAGGTACTTCGATTCCGGATGGGTGAGGAGAATCGGGTGGTCCCGCGACTGCGTGCGGATCTCCAGAAGACGCATCCTCCTCTTTGAATCGCGGCTCGCCTCCCGGAGAATGCCGGCGAAGGCCTCGTCGGTGATCTGATAGGAGCAGGAGCAGCTCACGAGGATCCCTCCGGGCTTCAAGAGCCGCATCGCCCGGAGGTTGATCTCCCGGTACCCTCTCCAGGCGTCGAGAACCTCCTGTTTCGACTTCGCGAAGGCAGGGGGATCCAGAACGACGAGGTCAAACGCCTCGCCTGAGCGTTCCAGGGCCCGCAGCCGGTCGAAGGCATTGGCCCGCTCGGCCCGGACGTTCGCCAAACCGTTGTGCCTGGCGTTTTCAAGCAGGCGCCAAGCTGCCGCCTCCGAATCCTCGATGGCGAGAACCTCTTCGGATGAGGAGGCCATCTGTAGGGCGAAACCCCCCTGATAGGCGAAGGCGTCGAGCACCCGGCCCTTCGCGTAGCGCCTCACCCACAGCTGGTTCTCCCGCTGGTCGAGGTAGGTGCCTGTCTTCTGGCCCTCCCAGACATCGACGAGCGTTCGGATTTTCCCTTGGGTCATCTCAACCAGGCCCGGCCGATCACCGGTCAAGAGCTTCTTCTCCACGGGCAACCCCTCCAGGGTCCGGACCGGGGAGTCGTTGCGGGCGACGATGGCCTTCGGGTGGACGGCCTCTTGGAGGAGTTCGACCATCAGGGGGAGAAGCTGTTCAATCCCCAGACTCATCGACTGAAGGACGAGCACCTCGCCGTAGCGGTCGACAATGAGCCCCGGAAAGCCGTCTGCCTCTGAAGAGACCAGCCGGAAGGCGGTGCTCTCCTCAACCACCCGCTGGCGGTATTCGAGGGCGGCGGCGAGGCGCTTGGCCCAGAAATCCCGGTCGATCGCCTCGTCGGGCTGGTGGGTGACCCAGCGCAGGGCGATCTTGGAAGAGGCGTTGTAGAAGGCCTTGCCCAGGGGCTGTCCGTTCGGGGCCTTGACGGAAAGGATCTCTCCGGAAAGGTCCTCGGGACGATTTCCGCAGTCGTCCGCGTAGACCCACGGATGCCCGCTTCTGGTCCAGCGCTCCCCCTTCGGGGTGAGGGTGATTTGACCTGCGAGGATCTCTTCGATGGAAAATATTATATCCCTAGGGGGGGATGAGCCGGCGAAAAAGGAGGAGCTGATACGTCACCGGATCGTAGAGGCCGCCGGCGACGAAAAGGTTGGCGGTGGTCAAGAGATCCCCCAGGGCGATCCCGGCAACCGCCACCGCCATCCAGAGGAGCCCAGACCGAAAGGCCCTTCCCTCCATCGTCAGATCTCTCAGGAAAAGGACCGCCCCCAACCGAATCGGGGTCTCCAAGAAAAGGGCATACCGGACATCCTTGGAGGCCGGGGCCGAGAAGATCATAAACAAAAAGGGAATCCACGCCCACGCCTTGACGCTCTCCGGCTGATCCTTCCCTTGCATCAGAAGAAAGCCGCACCAGCCCAGGTAAAGGAGCGTCACGCAAGGGGAGAGCAAGATGAAATCCACCAGATACCGAAACCAGGGGCCGCTTCCATAGACAGAAGCGTATGGGTTCGTTGAACCGGAGGAGACGGACAAGACCAACACCTTCCAGGCCGTGCCGAAGCCGCCCGCGCAGACCGCCAGCAGGAGGAGGGCCGCGCCCAACGGCAGAAGAGAAACGCAGAGGATGGGAAACCCGATCCCCTCGAAACGGCTCCAGACCCCCTTCCAGAGCAGGAGGGCCATCGAAAGAGGGATCAGAACGACAGCCGCCTCTTTGGAAAGAAAGGTGAGGGCGTACAAAACCGACACCCCCCACCAGAGCTTGGAGGAAGATTTTTCAGCGGTCAGGACCCTGATGAAAAGGATCAAAGAGCCAACGAGGAAGAGGGCCACCAAGCTGTCCGACAGGGCCCGGCGGGCGAGATACAAATGAAGCGGCGAGACCGACAGAAGGAACGTGGCCCACCCCGCGACTCCCTCTCCCATCGACTGAACCAAGCTAACAAAGACCAGGACGAGCAGGGCCAGGAACGCCAGGAGGGAAAGGATCTGAAGGTTCCTCGCATCGGAGCCCGGAAACGAAACAGCCCCCGCCTGCAGTGCCACCGTCACCAGGCGGGAAGGCGGAGGAAAATATTGATGAACGGAGGCGCCCGTCAGATAGTCCTGAAAGAGCTTCGGGAAAGCGCCCAACCCCTCTTGGGCCACCCGGGTGGCGTACTTCAGGTAATACCCCTCGTCGGCCCTCTGCTGGATCTTCACCACCTCCAGCGTGGGAAGAACCAGCGCCGCCGAAAAAGAAAGGATGCACGCGAGCACCGCCCAAGAGCGTGGGGTCATCCGGCAAACTCTTGGAGTCGTCGGCCCGAAGGATCGAAGATCCGGAAGTGGAAGACCCCTGCCCTTTGAAGAAAGTGCTGGAGGGTGGTCCAAACCACCCCCATCCCGTACCAAGCGCCCCGCCAGGGGCTGATCGTCGAGGAGTCGGCCGAGAACCGGCAGGGGGTGGAGATCTCCCCGATGGGAAAGCGGAAGAAGACCGCCTGGACCAGGACCTGGTTGTCAAAGAGGAAATCATCGGAGTTCTCCAGCAGTGGGATCTTCAGGAGGAACTCCCTCGAGAAGGCCCTGAATCCGGTGTGATACTCCGAAAACCGCTCCCCGAGCCACAGATTCTGTCCCCAGGTCCAAAGACGGTTGAAGAAGTATTTGTAGAAAGGCATTCCGTGCTGGAGGGCCCGCCCCCCGAGAATCCGGGAACCGAGCGCCACCTGAAAGAGCCCCGAGGCCACCATCCCGGCCAGGGCCGGGATCAGCTCAGGCGGGTACTGGTAATCCGGATGCAGCATCACAATGATCTGGCCGCCCCGGTCGAGGGCCGCCTGATAGCAGGTCTTCTGGTTGGCTCCATATCCCCGGTTGGCGGTGTGCCGGTAGAAAGGGATTCCAAGCTTCTTGGCCACCTCCACCGTCTGGTCGCGGCTTCCGTCATCCGCCAGCAGAATCTCATCCACCACATCGCGGGCAATCCCCTGGACTGTCCGTTCCAGGGTCCGCTCGGCGTTGTAGGCCGGAAGGACCGCGATGACCTTTCTGCCGGCGATCACCCCCCCACCTTCAAGAGGAAGACCGGGACGAGCCCTCCACCCTGGCTGATGTTGACCACCGGCCCCTCCGAACAGCGTCCGACGAAGCTCACCCCCCGGGAAGTCGCGGTCACTCCGAGGGTCACGTAGCGTTCGCCCTTTTCGATCTGTCCGTTGGCCGTCAGGGTGATCATCGGCGCCTTGGAGATCTTCACCTGTTCCTGGGCCACCCAGCCCTTCGGGCGGCTCAGCGCCAGGTGGAGGGCCTCGTCCCAGGCCGAGGCAGAGACCCCCTCCCCGACGATTACTCCCTCTCCGCCGTAGCCGCGATTCGGTTTCAAAACCATCCGCTCCCGGTTTTCGCGCAGGCAGGGGATCAGATCGACTTCCTTCCCATCCGGGTCTGGAGTCTTGCGCTCCTCCACGAGCCGGGTCCAGGGAAACCGCCGCCGCGCCACCCGCAGCTCCTCATGATTGAAGTAGTCCGCGAACTCCGGGTTGGACAAGAGCTCGCACAAACTTTTGTGGTCGAATTCTCCAAACACCGTGGAGACAATCTGGTTGTGCTCAAAGGCCGCTTCAATTCCCTCCAGCGAACCGCCGTGCGTCTTGATGGAGACCACCTCCTCCAGCTGGAAATCCCGGTATAAAACGTCGAGCGGCTTGCCCTTCAGGAACAGTTCCCCGTTTTTGCGCTCGACCTCCCGCGGATCTCCCACCTCGGCGGAAATTCCCTTCTCGGCAAAATGGGCCGCGAGACAGGCGAACTCGTCGCAGCCGCCGACCATCGTCTCCCTTCGCTCAATCAAGCCGATGCGGCAGGAATCCCGTTCGATCGCCCGGGCATGCGCCTGGAGTTCCTGGAAGAGGAGCTGCCGATAGTCGCTGGGGGCGGTCCAGCGGATCTCCGGCAACAGTTCCGTGAGCCGCGGGGTGAGGTGTTCCTCCAACAGCTCGGTCGCCGCCGGCGAGAGGTGAATGCAGCCCACCCCCACGGCGTTGAATTCAATGATCTTGAAATCGGCAAGCTCGCTCTCCGGCTGGGAACCCAGGTTGGTGTCAAACCGCTCGAAAACCGTCTGAGGGCGCGGCATCCCCTCCGGGGAGCTTGCCTTCAGCCACTTGAGCTCGTTCTCGCGAAGGGGGAGGATCGCCTGCAGGCGGGGATCCTCAAAGTAGTGGGCCAGCACCCGATTGACCGTCCGCCGGATCCCCCGGAAGAGCCCTTTGAGGTAGCGGGCCACCTCGGGACTAAAAACCCACGGGTTCAGGGCAAGGGGAATCATCTCCTCGGCCTTTTCGGTCTGGACGAGGAGCCCTTTCGACTTCGAACCGGCCCGGACCGCCTGCGCCATCTCCTTGAGGGCGGCCTCCGGCAGCCGCTCCACGCAGGCTCGGACCTGGTCCGAAAGTTTTACTCCCCGACGACTTTTACCAGAACCCGTTTTCGGCGCCTCCCATCGAACTCACCGTAGAAGATCTGCTCCCAGGGGCCGAAGTCGAGCTTCCCCTGGGTGACCGCCACCACCACTTCCCTTCCGAAGAGCTGGCGCTTCAGGTGGGAGTCGCCGTTGTCTTCCCCGGTGAGGTTGTGCCGGTACCTCTTGGGGTCGGTGGGGATCACCCTCTCCAGAAAATCAGCGAAATCCTGGTGGAGCCCCCCCTCATCGTCGTTCACAAAGACGCTGGCGGTGATGTGCATGGCGTTGACGAGGACCAGCCCTTCCCGGATACCGCTTTTCTTCAAGGCCTGCTCCACCTGCGGCGTGATGTTGAGGAAGGCCTGCCGGGCCTTGGTGTTGAACCAGAGCTCCTCCCGAAAGGTTTTCATCTAGTCCCATGCCCCGGCGTAGAAATTCCTCTGCCAGGCGCAGGAGGAAAGCTCCCTGATCAACGCGGGCGGAAGGGCCAGGCCGGCGCCCGCCGAAACATTCGCTTCCACGTGAGAAGCGCGGCGCATCCCGGGAATCACCGTTGAGACGGCGGGATGACTCAAAACAAACTTCAGGGCCAGATCGATCAGGGTGGGAATCTCAGGCGAGAGATGCCCCTTCAGGGCCTCCACCCGCCGGCAGGTTGCAAGAAGCCGCTCCCCCTTGAAGTAGCCGGCCCTCCAATCCCCCCGGGGAAAACGGGTCTGCGGGGTGAGCACTCCGGTGAGAGAGCCCTCGTCAAACGGCACCCGGGCGATCACGGCGACCCCGTGCTCCCGGCAGAGCGGAAAAAGGGACTCCCCCGGAGACTGGTCAAAGAGGTTGTAGATCACCTGGAGGGAATCGATCTCGCCGGAGGAAACCAGTTTCAGCGCCGACTGGGGCTCATGGTCGTTCACGGAAACCCCGAAGGCGCGGATCTTCCCCTCCCGCTTGAGGCGCTGGACCGCCTTGCGCCATTCCTCCGACTCCACCCAGGCGTCGGTCCAGACATGAAGCTGTTGAAGGTCCACCCGCTCCAGCCCCAGGCGCTTCAGGCTCACTTCGGTGCAGCGGACGATCCAATCGGCCGGAAAAGCCCGGGAAACGGGGGTCGCGGGGGAAGCGGGCCACTCCATCGTCTTGGCAGGAACCTTCGTGGCGAGGAAAACCGGCTTCCCCCAGCGGCGGACCACCTCCCCCAGGATCTTTTCGCTGAGGCCGTTCCCGTACACATGGGCGGTGTCAAAAAAATTGATGCCCAGCTCCAAGGCCCTCCAGAGGGCCGCCTTGGCCTGGGCATCATCCCGGGGTCCCCAACCGCCGCCCAACCCCCAGCAGCCGAACCCGATCTCAGAAACCTGCCAGCCGGTTTTTCCGAATGGCCGATTCCGCAATGTCGTTACGGTGTTTCCGAACCGCTCTCCTGGGAGATGTCGGAAAGGACGTACTCGGGTTCAATCACCGGCTTGTACCCTTCCGGAACGGGGACGGGAAAGGTCACGATCTCGTAAGCCCCGGCGACCGACCGGGCGACGGCATGGCCCAGCCCCTTGACGAATCCCCAGCTCACCCCCGCCCCGGCCCCTGATTTCTGCCAGACCAGGGACATGTGCTTGGGGATCTCCATCCACCCCGTGGCGGCATTGCTGATTCCACGAAACAGCTTCGTCGTCGCGAGGTTCCCGGTCTCCTGTTCCGCGAAAGCCGAGCCCGCCAAAACCAACACCATCCCCAAGCCAAGCAGCACCCTACCCCCTCGAAATCGCCTCAGCATCCGGAGCCCTCCTTACTTTACGCCTGAAATCTACCCCTTCGAAGGATGAGAAGACGAGCCTGGTCCAGGAAAATCAGTAAAGACATACTCGGGAGACATGATGGGCTGGTATCCATCTGGGATCGGCGTCGGGAAGGTCACCGTCTCGTAGGCCCCGACCGCCGTCCGGGTCACCGCGTAGCCGATCCCCTTGACAAGACCCCACGTCATTCCCTGCCCAGCTCCCCCCTCTTGCCAGGTGACTGACATTTGTTTGGGAATCTCCACCCAGCCGGTCAGCACATTGGTCACACCGCGGGCCAGCTTCTTGGTGAACCCCACCGCGGTGTCCACCTCCGCCCCCACCGCCCAAGCCGGCGGAGAACTGGAGGTCACCATCACCACCACTGCGAGAGAGGCAATTCGCCATTTTCGCATTCTGGTTTTCCTCCTTCGCTATTGTATCATAATACCGCCCATGCATCCCTTCACGTACGCCCGCTTCCAGGAAGAGGCCGTCGCCTCCATCCGGCAGGGAATCTCAGTCTTTGTCAGCGCCCCCACCGGCGCCGGAAAAACCGTCATCGCCGAAGTGGCCGTGGAGGAGGCCCTGCGCCGCGGCGGCATGGCGATCTACACCGCCCCGATCAAGGCGCTCTCCAACCAGAAGTTCCGCGACTTCCACCGCCGCTACCCGGAACGGGTGGGGATCCTCACCGGAGACCTCACCTTAAACCCCGAGGCAAAGATTCTCATCATGACAACGGAGATCTACCGGAACAGTCTCCTGGAGGGAAGGGCCCGCTTCCCCAACTGCCGGTGGGTGATCTTCGATGAAGTCCATTACCTGGACGACCGGGAGCGGGGGACCGTCTGGGAGGAGGCGCTCTTGCTGACTCCCCGGGAGACCGAGATCCTCGCCTTGAGCGCCACCGTTCCCAACGGCAAACAACTGGCCGCCTGGATCGAGCGGATCCACGGGCGAAGCGTCCGGGTGGTGGAGGAGAGCCGCCGCCCGGTCCCCTTGAAGTGGATCTTCCAGTGCCAGGACGAATTCTTCTCCGATCTCGGAAAGCTCAAGACCGACGGATACCGGAACGAGGCCCGCTGGAGGCAGAGACCGATGCGGCGGCCCCGCTTCAGAGGGCGGGGGCGTTTCCGCTGGGTTCAACCGGGGGCGGAGCTTCCGGCCCTGCGCCCCAACCGGATTGACCGGCTCTTCAGGGAAATCCGGGGCGCCGGGCACCTTCCCTGCCTGTACTTCACCTTCAGCCGCCGGAGGGCGGAGGAGCTCGCCTGGGAAATCGCCTCCTTCAACCTCCTCCCCTCCGAGGGCCGCAAGGACCTCCTGTCGCAGTTCGATGAGCTCTGCCGGAAATACCAGATCACCCACGAATCCTCCGCCTCCTCGATGCGCCAGCTTGTCTCCCAGGGGATCGCCTTTCACCACGCGGGGCTCCTGCCCACCCTGAAGGAGGTGCTGGAGATCCTCTTCGCCAGCCGCCGGCTTCAGGTGATCGTCACCACCGAGACCTTCGCGCTGGGGGTCAACATGCCGGCCCGGTCGGTGGTCCTGGACACCTTGATGAAGCGCCTGGGCCCCCAGCGGGCGGTCCTCAGGGTGAGGGAGCTTTACCAGATGGCCGGCCGCGCGGGACGGCGCGGCATGGATGAAATGGGGTTCGTTTACCTGCGGGTCAATCCGCTCGACATCCCCTTCGATCAGCTGGAACATCTCCTCCACGGAAAACCCGAGCAAGTGGCCAGCCGCTTCGGGCTCACCTACGCGACGATCCTCAATCTCGTCCAGGCGCGCCACGAGAACCTCCTCGCCTTCTACCAGAAAACCCTCCATGCCTTTCAATCGCCGGCGGCCACTCAGCGGGAGGTCTTTTCCATGATCGAACGGCGGAGGATGCTCCTCAGGGAATGGGGATACCTTTCCTCCCCTCCAGTCGCCGGCGGTGGACAGCTCACCCCCAAAGGGCGTTTCGCGACCTCTTTTTACGGCTACGAGCTCCTCCTCTCGGAGCTCTTCGAAGCGGGGGTCCTGGATGAGATCGCACCGCTCGATCTTGGAATTTTGCTTTTGGCCGTGGTCTACGAACCCCGCCGGGGGAAGCCCCTTCCCCGGATCCCCCACCGCCTCCGGGGTCTCATGGAGAGAGCGGAGGAAGTGGCCCTGAAAATCCACCGGGAGGAGCGGCGCCTGCGGATCACCCCGATGACGAAACCCCCCTCCTTCCATCTTTGGCAGGCGATGGAGCGCTGGCTGGGGGGGGCGAGCTTCGAGAAAACGGTTGGGGCCTCAGAGAGCGAGGAGGGGGAGCTGATCCGTTATTTCCGGATGACCGTCCAGCTGTGCAGGACCCTTCAGGCAAACCCCGGGGCCACCCCGGAAATCCGGAAGAAAGCCCAGCACCTGTTCCATCGGATCAACCGGGACGAAGTCGACGCCGAAGCGGAATTGAGACGCTCCCTCTAGAGCTGCTTCAGCACAGATTCCAGGTGATGCAGAGCGCTTTTGCCGTAGCTGCGTACCAACCTTCTCAACAACACCCGATCGATCCGTCTTCCCGAAACCTCCAGCACACCCGTTGCGTCACTGAGGTCTTTCGGGCCACCCGCAAAGATTTTCATGGCGATAAAATCCTCTGGGCCAATCATGCGAATGGTCCTGCCCATAAACCTGGTCTCGACCGCCCTGCTAAAAACATCTTCTCCCATGCCGCGGACACGAGCCAGCAGATCCACCCGATTCTCAAAGCCATCCTCGATATTCAGCACGGCGCCGATCGGGTCTCTGGCGTCCCCGCTTCGGTAGGCGGTTTTGAAACCGGCCCCTTGGAATTCCTTCATCAGGGTTTCAACGTTCACAGCGACGGATCGCAGGGAAACAACGGCATCCGCATCCATGCTGGCCCTCACCACCCCATAAAAAGAGGCCGCGAAAGCCCCGACGACGGCGTAAGGGACGCGGTGCTTATTCAGAACAGCAATCACATCCAACAGAAGGAGGGCTGACTGACCTGGCGCTTTCGCCCGCGCCATTATCGAAGGGTTCCCTTCCTAAAGGAGAACGGGCTTTTCCGCCGGTGACGGACGCCCGCGTCGTAAATCCGGTGGATCAGCTGGGAGTGCTGCAGGTAGGCAAGGAGCCGTTCTTCGGGCTTCATCCGTCGAGACAACTGAAGAACCTTTTCTCGACTTTTCTCTAAGAGTTCCGATCGGATAGGGCTCACGGAGTCAGTATACCACTCCTCCATCACGCGGCGAGGTCGAGCGCGTACTGATCCTGCTTCCAGAATTTTGCGCTCACCTTCCGGACCGATCCGGAGGTCAGATCCAGAACCACGTTCATCAACGCGCCGGGCCTGCTTGTGAAAGCCAGGACCGTCCTTAAGTTGAAGTTCAGATGGCCCATGGTCCTGGGATCCAAGAGCAGTTTGAGCGCTCGCACCTCGGACAGGCGCAGCGTGTCAATCTTCTGCTGGGAGTCCAGCCCGATCACGAGGGTCCAGCCCTCGCGCTCCGCGGCTTTGGCAGCTCCCGCTAGTTGAGCATTCGCACGATCCGGATCCCGATCCAGCGTGTAGATACGCCCGGTCGACTTCCAGGTCAGCGGCAGCAAGGTCAGCGTCTGCGCGGCAACCGCTTCATGCGCATAAACGATCATCTGGCGCGGCTCCTGCGGGATGGGCCGACGATCCACGACCTCCGCCGGCAGCAGCGCCACCCCCGCCTTGCCGGCAGTTTCCAGATCCAGGGCCAGCTGATGCACCGTGGGATCACCCGCCGTGGCCGTAACCAGCTGATCCAACGTCCAAACCGCCGGCTCCTCCACCCCGGCGGCGGAATCCGAGGCGGGAGCGGAGACTGGGGGGAGCCGCTCTTCGATGGAAGCGACCCGCCGGGTCAGCTGATGGACCGCGCGCTCGATTGCCGCCAGGCGCCGATCCATCTCCGCTTGCTCGGCGGCTTTGGCCTTTGCGTGGGCCGCTTCAAAATCGGGCAGGGCCTGTTGGATCTGCTGAAGCGCCGTTCCGATTTTGCCTTTCTCCCACCATCCCCATTCCGGAAAGGACGCAAACGGAAGAAGAAACTTATACAAAAACTCCGCCACTCCTTCTCCCCCCACCTGTCCTTGGATGTACCCCCGCAGAGGGTGGTCTTGACGATCTGCATGCACCACCCCCACGAGATCCTTCCAGGCGGAACGGAAGGATTTTATTTCTTCCGGATCGGCGACAACCAGCCGGAGGACCGAATCCTGAGCGGCCTCCTGATTCGTGTTGAGAAGGAAAACTTGCTCATCGCCCAGATCCATTTGATGGAGCCGGAAAATGAATCCTTCAAAGGTGGGAGCGCTCGCGAAGGGGGAAACTGCTGGGTTCCCTGGAGCTCCGGCGGGTGCACCCCCCAAAGAAATCCCCATCGTAGCAAAATCCTTGACCACTTCCTCTCTTCGGCGCCCTGCCCTGCGACGCTGTGCATCAAGAACACTGGCTCTAAACTCGTCCTTGGCGGCTATCTCAACCGTTTCGCCCGACTCGGCGGCCGCCTTGAAGCGCCTGTAAAATTCCTCGACAAACTTAAAAATTCCATCCCGGTTCGTTCCTAAAGAGGCCAAGCGGTTTAGAAATATAACCTCCGTGCCATCCCCTTGATCCTTGAGGAAAGCATGGAGGACCTGCCAGAGGAAGAGACCTGCTAGGATCTGCCCTTCGCTTCTTGAAAACTCTTTGGACAAAGACCTAAGGTCTATCTCCTTGAGCAATGGACGGCAGACCGCCTGCACGCTTTGGACAGACCCCAGGTAATGGTAGAAAAGGAGCACTTCCGAAAGTTCATCGTGCCCGCTGGGGGTTTGCTCATCCGGCCGCGAGAGAGCGAGCCTAAGGTTTCCGACACAGCCCGGGCACTCCGTTGAGATCTTCTCGAAAGCTTCCTCGAGCGATCCTGCGCCTCGGAGGGCCTTTTGAATTTCGTCGATCAAGCCGCTTCCCCCCACCTGGTAGCCGGCATCCGGGGAAAGTTCGGGCAGATATCCGGAGGGCGCCGCTGGCTCAGACCGAACGCCTGATGGCTGGCCCGCTGGGCCTCCAAGAAGAAGCATCCCGCTTTCCGCTTGAGTAAGCAGCCCAGCAGTGCTCGTCTTGAGGGCCAACCCCAAGCGGGAAGTTGTACCGGCCGCCGCCAATTGTCTCTCCCTTTTCTCGTTGGCGATTTCGGCAGAGACAACCGGTTTGCTGATCTTCCTGGCCAGGTAAGCGGGGATATGCCCAAATCTCAGGTAGGCGAAGAGATTTTGGATGGCCATTCCCTCTGCGATTTCCGCCAAGAGTCCCTGCCGGGTGGAATCGCCTTTCTGTCCAAGGTAAGGATCGTTCAAGTACTCCACCAAAGCAGAGGCCAGGGCCTCTGCCGTTTCTGAAGCAATGTTGAGGGCGGACCCGCTTTGACTGACCCCGAAATCGGCCGCGGAGCGTTCCCCGTAGTGAATGTACCCATAGACGTTAAAAAGGGCCTCGAGGAATTGAATTTGACGATCACGATCCCTCAGTTTCAAGAGGGTGTTCAACCGATCCGCATAGGCCGGCCAGGCTTCCCGGAGGTCAACCCCATGAGCTTCCATGTAACGTTTCACTTCTGAGAGGAGATCTCGGTCCAGTTGGGGCTCGGCTTCCAGCTTTTCAGCTTCCCGGTCCCCCAAAGCTTCCCCTTGGGCTCGGGCATCGTCCCATTCCCGCTGGGTTTCCCGATCTGCTTCTCTCAGGAAGTCGGTCACAACATGATCCTCCAGGGCTTTTCCAACAACATCTCTTTGTGCAGCGCCACCCTCCGTCTGGGAGAGCTCCCTCGCCGCTCCAACCAAATCTCTCTTCATCCGATCGAGAGTCGTCTTTGGGCCGACCGCCAGGTAGATTTTCCCTTTGTAGACGGTTGTCTTCTGGCTCGAATGGAGTTCAACAGGTGCCCTCTGAAGAATTCTGTAAAGAAGACGAAACTGATCGGCCTGGGGGGGATCGGTTCCGGAAATCTTCTCCGCGTGAACAGAAACCGTTTGGATGGCCCTATGGGCGGCTCCAGCCCAAATCAGAGTTTGGGCCAAAACCGCCACGTTCTTTTCGCCGTCCATTCCAACTGAAATCTTTTCCCCTTCGATCCGGACCTTCTTGCCAGGGACGGGATGGATGGTAAGATCGGCTAGATAGCCGTGGGAGATGGGCGCTTTGTCTCGAATCCGAGCTACAGCCGCATCGATTTCCTGTTTTGCCTCCTCCAAGCCGGATCGCTGGGATCGTGCGCGACCACGACCCGATGAGATCCTGATATCGTCGAATCGGTTGTGATCGGCATTGGGATCCACGCCGGCCTCTCGGAGAGCAACCGACCAAGTCCGGAAACCATCCAGTCTTCGCTGCTCAACAACGGCATGGGCATCCCGAAGGGCCTTCCCCACCTGATCTTGGGGGAGCCTTCCGCTTCTCGCAGCGGCACTCGGATAAAGGGGATAGCGGGCCTTGCCCGCGCGCCGGTTGGCCTCATCGGCAAGCTGAATCGCGGCGATCACTCCAGTATCTGTCCATCTCCGGTTGCTGCCGCCCTTTTCGGGTGGGGCCTCAAACACCCTTTCCACACCGTCCCGTGTCTTCTCTCTCTCGGCTTTCTTCAGCCGGTTGAATACGGTGCGCCACAAAAGAGCCGGCTGTCGCGGAGGGTTGTTCCGCGTGCGGTCCAAAAATTCCAGGAACTGATCCTTCCCCCAAGGCGCGGAGGCCAACGACCCAAAAACCAGCGCATCAAAAACCAGCGCATGGTAATCCCGAAGGGTTTCCACGACCTCCCCCTCGGTGACCCGTTGTCCCAGAATCAATTTCTTCTCAATCCTGAGCGCCCTCTCCTCTGGGTCGAGAGCGGCCGAAGACTCCTCCTCCTCCAGACCGGCGGCCCTTCGACTGGGCTCAGGGCGGGCGGCAGGGGGTTGTGTGGAGGAGAAGACCCCTCTGATATCCGCAATCAGCCCTTCCGGAGTGCTATTCGGATTTCCCTGGAACAAAGTGACCAGTCGGTGATGGCGTTCGACACTCTGTTTCCAAAATGCTGGACGGTCTGGTACTTCTGGATGCCAGAGGGTTAAGTGCTCAGCTCCGCCTACAGAGATAGTGGTTCGGACACGGACGATGGCTTCCGGAAGAGAAGCCTTCTGGGGCATAACCACTCCGCCTGGAATCCGCTCTTCGCCCTCCGGCACCGTCTCGACCTGAATCGACCCGATGGTCTCTTGCAAGGTCTGCACAGGCGGGGTCTCCTCCAGCCCGCCCGCCGGCGCTCCAGGGGTGAGGGCGTCGGAAAGCTCCTCAAGACCGCTGCCCTGGGTAGGCGTGGATTGCCGCAGGGCATAGGACGGAACAGCCGTCACAAGCAGGGTGAGGACAAGGAAACTGGCGATCAGGTTGGGGTTCATGGATATATAAAATGTACCTGAAGAATCGCAGGATAACAAGGGGAATAACCAAAAACTTAACTACTACTAACAGATCGAAAAATCAGCCTCAGGGGATGCCGAGCTTTTTCTTGGCCGCCTCGGACATCCGTGAGGGATCCCACTTGGGCTCCCAGACTACCGTCACCGTCGCCTCCTTGACCCCGGGAACCTGCTTGGCCCGCTCCTTGACCTGCATGGCGATCTGGTAGGCCATCCCGCAGCCGGGGGTGGTCAGGGTCATCGTGACGATCACCTTCTCTTCCGGAGTGATCTCCACCCCGTAGATGAGCCCCAGGTCCACCACGTTGACCGGAATCTCCGGGTCGTAGCATTCCTTGAGCGCCTGAAGAACCTCTTCTTGGGTTGCCATGAAAACCTCTCTAAGCGGATTCGTTTCCGCGATAGTAGGCGAAAAGCATGCCGGGAAAAAAGACGGTGAGAAACGCCTGGGGAAATCCCTGGATCAGGGCGAGGAAGAAAACCGGCGCCCCCCTGGCATAGGGTGGAATCCCAAGGAGCGTCCGCACCCCGTTGGCCACTCCCGCGAAAACGATCCCCGCCGCGGACATGAGAACTCCCACGCCGACCACGAGGCCCAAAAGAAGAAAGGTCGCGAAAATGTGCCTGCGGAAAAACCGGAGGGAACTCTTGAAACTCTCCCAGACCCCTCCCCCGTGGACCAGGGCAACCGGCGAATAGAGAAAGGCGATCCAACCGAGGAAGAAACTCCCCGCCACCAGGAGGCCCACCAGACTCTTCAGGAGCTGCGGCCGTCCGAGGATTCCCCAGAGGAGGCCCCCCCCGAGTCCAACGGCCAGCGCCGTCCCGCCCACGAGGAGAAAGAAGCTGGAGGCCCATCCCACCATGGGAAAAAAGTGCCGGCGACCTTCCCGGAAAAGATGGCCGAGGGATGCTTCCTCGGAAGAAGCGAGCTCCTCCAGGCTTCCGATGATCCCGCCCAGGAGATACAGGGCCATACCTGAAGAGAGCATGAAGAGCCCCCCCACCGGGCCGGCCAACCCCAGGGCCTGCTGAAGGCTTGTGACGGGAGGAACGCGGACCTGGCCCTCCACCACTTCAAAGGGGAGGGCGAGGGTGACGACGGCATTGAGGAAGGCATTGGCCACGAGGACGCAGCCGATGGCGAACCACAACTGAAAGGTGGACTTCAAGGCCCGCCCCAGCGCTGGGAAAACGCCCACCTAAGGGTTCTTTCTCGTTTTCGCGAGGCGCTCGGCCGCGATCTGCCTCGCCTTGGCTTCGGCTTCAGCGAGCGTGGGACCCTGCTCCTTCACGATCCAGGCCCCCGGCTCGACGTTGTGGATGGAGACGTAATAGGTGCTTCCCAGCCGGTAGGAAACGATCTTCACCGGCCAGCCGGAAAGCTCTTCCTTCCGCTCCTGGTATTCCTCGGCCTTCACGGCTTCTCGACCGGAGCGGCGACGAGATTTCCCCACTCCGTCCAGCTGCCGTCGTAATTCTTCACATCCTTGTAGCCGAGGAGATACTTCAGGACAAACCAGGTGTGAGAGGAGCGCTCCCCGATCCGGCAGTAGGCGATGACCGGCTTCTGCCCGGCAATGCCGGCGGCCCCGTAAAGGGACTTGAGCTCCTCCGGAGATTTGAAGGTTCCATCCTCGTTGCAGGCCTTGGCCCAGGGGATGCTCTTCGCCCCGGGAACGTGCCCTCCCCGCTGGCAGGTCTCCGGCAGCCCTGGGGGAGCGAGGATCTCCCCCGTGAATTCCTGGGGGGACCTCACATCCACCAGGTCCGCCGCCTTCTTGGCGCTCGCGTCCTGGACCTGAGGGAGGAAAGCCCGGATGGAGAAGTCCGGCTCCTTGGCCTTGTAGCTGGCGGGGGTCAGCTTTGGGGTTTCCTGGGTGAGGTCGCGGGACTCGGCCAGCCACTTCTTCCGGCCCCCGTCCATCAGCCGCACATCCGCATGCCCGTAAATCTTCAACTGCCAGAGGGCCCAGGCGGCGAACCAGTTGTTGTTGTCCCCGTAAAGGATCACCGTCGTGTCGTTGGCGATACCGGAGCGCATCATCAGCTCTTCGAATTTCGCCTTGGGGATGATGTCGCGCCGGAGGGTGTCGCAGAGCTCCTTGACCCAGTCCCACCCCACCGAGTCGGGGAGGTGGCCTTCGGAATAGGCCTTCGTGTCCACGTCCACCTCGACGATCCGGATCTTGGGGTCCTTCAGGTGGTCCTGGACCCACGAGGTGGAAACCAAAACGTCCATAAATTCATGTTCTCATGGGGAGGAAAGGGAAGTCAATACTATTCCCTCTTCCAGCCAGCTGAAG
>JACPXR010000124.1 GCA_016196465.1 Candidatus Omnitrophota bacterium
CGGCCGCGGAACCCTCTCTCCAGCTCAAAGCGGCACCCGTTTCTCCCACCACAACCGCCGCGGTCTGCGCCTCCAGGATCTCCGGAAGAACCCCGGGAAGCTCCTCTCCGGAAATCGTCCGGACTTCCGGACACCGGCCCGCCGGGGCCTCGCCTGGAAGGTCCCTCGCCAGGGAGCGAAACTCCAGCTCCTGAAACAAGCGCCTCAAGGCGGGAAGATCCGGCTCTTGGGCCTTCAGGGCCTGCCAGTCGATCTTCAAAGGAACTTGCGTGTCGATGGTCGCCAATTCGCGGCTTAACTCCAGCTGTTCTTTGTGTTCGCGGATCTTCGCGGCCACCGAAGGCCGGACCTCCTCCAGATGCTTCAACAGCTCCCCAACCGATTGGAATTGTCCAATGAGCTGAAGGGCCGTCTTCTCGCCGATTCCCGAGACGCCGGGAATGTTGTCGGTCGCGTCCCCCATCAGAGACATCAACTCCACGACCTGATCGGGCCGGAGATTCCACTTCAACCGCAAGGAATCCGTATCGATGATCTCGTGGCCCTCCCGGGTGGGCCGGTACACCTTGATCTTTCCACTCAAGAGCTGAAGGGCATCCTTGTCGCCGGTGACGAGCATCACCTCCAGCCCCTTCTTCTCCGCCCTCTGGGCCAGCGTCCCCAGCAGGTCGTCGGCCTCAAAACCCGCCTCCTCGAAAATCGGAATCCGGTGGGCCTTGAGCACCTCTTTGATCCAGGGCAATTGACTCACCAGCCCCTCCGGCATGGGGAGGCGATGCTCTTTGTAGGCCTCGTAGCGCTCATGACGGAAGGTGGGCTCTGGAAGATCGAAGGCCACAGCCAGATATTCCGGACGCTCTTCCTCCATGAGCTTGCGGAGCATGGTGACGACTCCGAAGATCGCGTTCGTCGGCTGGCCCCTCGAAGTCGTCAGCTCTCGGACCGCGTAAAAAGCCCGGTAGCAGAAGGAGGACCCGTCAATGAGAAACAGGCGCCCTTTCAAGAGAAGATGGGATTTGGTTCTAGGGGTTCTTGGCTGTCTTTGGCAGCTTGGCCAACACGGCCTGCGCCCGCTTGAGACCCTGTCTTGCCTCTGAATGGTCCGGATGCAGCGTCAAAACCTGCTGAAAGAGGGTGGAGGCTTCCTCGTACCGTCCCTGGCGCATGGCCGTCACCGACCGCTGGTACAGTTCCCGCACCGTGCTCTGGCGGGCCTGCGATTTTTCCTTGGCGACCTGGGCCGCGACCTCCAGCGCGTCGGAGGGAGCCACGGGCGAGGGGGGTTCGGGCTTCTTAGCCCACTCCAACGCGCGAGAGAGAGCTTCCTCACGCCCCTTCACCGGCTCCTTCTCGGGTTCCTTCTTCGCCGATGGCGGCGCTGGCTTCGGGAGAACGGCCACCGCCGGCCTGGGCGCCCGAGGGGGAGCCGCCGGCGGCTTCACGGTGAGCTTGGCCGGAGGGGAGGCGCCCAACTTGGATTCGATCGTGTGGAGATGTTCGGCCGCTTTGAAATTACCGGGTTCAACCTCAAGAACCCGCCGGAACTCCTCCGCCGCCTCCTCCCAGCGCCCCGCCCTCATGCGGGAAAGGCCCGTTTCCATCCCCAGGCGGATCACCGCTTCTTTCTTCCTCGAGGTCAGGGCCGGCCACTCAGGGACCGGGAGATTGTACTGGGTCAGCTTCTCGCGGGCCCGGACAACCCACGGATCATCCGCAATGCCGATCCGGATCCGGGCGGCCCAGTGATTCGCCGCCTCCTGAACCCTCCCCTTCTTCTCGTAGAGAAGGGCGAGGTTTGAATGGGCCGCCGAAAAATCCGGCTTCAGCTGGACCGCCGTCTTGTAGGCCCTCTCCGCTCCTTCGGAATCGCCCAAACTCTCCAGGGCGACCCCCAGATCGTTGTAGGCATCCGTGTAGGTGGGATCGGCGAGCACCGCTTTTCGAAAAGCATCCCCCGCCTTTTCGATCTCGCCGACCTTCTGGTGCCGGAGCCCTTCGGCCCGGTAGGAAACGGCCTCTTTGGTGAGAAGCTCATCGGGCTTGAGTTCGGCTCCGAGAAGACAGAGAGCCACGATGAGTGTTCCTGCCGCTTGGAGCCGTTGATTGGAAGATATCCCTGGGAAGTGGGTCATCCGGAATGGAATTTTTTTAAGTCTAACCTGCGCATGAGGTCATGTCAAGAGCATTCGAAGGACCGAAGGACCTGAAGGGGGCCTCAAGGTCCCCACCGCATGGCCGACCCTTTTCACCCAAAGGGAGGGGCAGGCCTCCGGCGATCCGAAGGTGGAGACCAAGGCCGCCGCCGTTGGGGTCGTCCATTCAAAAGGAAAAGGACGCGGTACGGTCTTAAAACGCCTGAGAAGCCGCGCGGCCGCCGGCCCCGGAGTTTCTTGACATCTTCCGCGGCCGTCCCGGTGACGGCACCCCATCGGAATGGGGCTTGTGTAAACGGCCTCGACCTTGAAGTGGTGAAGTCCGGCGCAGAAGCCGGCGACGTCGATCAGGGCATCCGCCTGGGCCAGCTGAGAAAGAAAGACCCGCCTCCAAGGCCTTTGATGGACCTCTCCCTCTGCCTTGGCAAGCCTCGTGAAGACGGCGATGACCGACCGCTTCACCGGGGAAGAGAGCGAACTCTCTTCTATCCGTCGAATCATCCGATCGGCGCGGCAGCGGGAAACGGAGGGGCCCTCTCCAGCGAAGCCCCACTGAGCCGCCCATACCCCTTCCCGGAAGACCCTTCGCAGGCGAATCCCCGCCGGATTCAAACCCAATGCCCGGACCGACCGGACCACGGAATCCAGAGGCAGGCCCAGATCCAAGAACCCGGCCAGAAGCATGTCTCCGCTTGCCCCGGCCGAAGCCTCGATGTAGAGCAGCCGCTCTTCACTCTTCACTGCCTTGATGATCATTCCGGCCAGGTACCCCGCCCCGAAACCATTGTCGATGTTGACCACCGCCACCCCGGGCGAACAGGCATTGAGCATCGTCAAGAGGGGCCCCACCCCCCGGAACGAAGCGCCGTAGCCGGTCCGGGTGGGCACGGCGATCACCGGACATTGGACCAACCCTCCAATCACGCTGGGGAGCGCTCCATCCATTCCGGCCACCACGACAATGACCCGGGCCTTCCAGAGAAGCTTCCTCGCGCTCAAAATCCGGTGGAGCCCCGCCACCCCCACATCGAAAAGACGCTCCACCCGGCAGCCCATCAACTTTCCCATCAGGGCGGCCTCCTCCGCCACGGGGATGTCCCCCGTGCCGGCCGTGACCACCAGGAGGTCCAAACCCCTTCCCCGGCGCCGGGGGGCTCTGTCAAAGAAAGCCCCCGGCCCCGCCGCCATCCTCGAGGAACGAAAGGCCCGGATCCAGGGGAGCGCCTTTTGAAGCTTCCCCGCGAGCCGAGGGGTCAGTTTCGTCACCACGACAGGGTTTCCCGCTTTGAAGAGCTCTTCGGCGATGGCGACGATCTGAGGAAGGGTTTTCCCCTTGGCGTAAATCACCTCCGGAAAATTCCGGCGCAGCCCGCGGTGCAGGTCGACCCGGGCAAAGCGGAGGTTCCGGTAAGGAAGCCCCTTAAGCTCTTCGATGAGGTCGCTGGTTTTCAAGGCCCCCTTCCGATGCCGGGCGAGGAGCTTGCGAAGAAAATTAGAGGGCAAGGATGACGGCAAGCAGGGTCAAAGCGATCAGGACCGCGACAAGATAAAAATCGTTGAAATAGAGGAAGTCGACGAACCGCTCCCATCCGGAAGAAGAACTCTTCATCAACTCCACGTCTTTTAACCGAACGCGCAGGAGACTCCCTCCCAGCCGGAAGGAAGGAAGCTTCCCGCTGCGGACCATCGCTTCGACGTCATCGGCGGGAACCCCCAGCCGCTGGGCGGCCTCTTCCAGGGTCAGGAGCTTTTCTGGGCCGCCACCCAGTCGTCGATCTTCGCTTTGTCGAACCGCCATTGACCTTTCTCTTGCAGGGAAGGAATCTTTCCTTCCCGGGCCCACTCCTCGACCAGGCGGGCCTCCACCTCCAAATAGCCGGCCACCTCC
>JACPXR010000129.1 GCA_016196465.1 Candidatus Omnitrophota bacterium
CCTTGAGGCCCGAGGAGGAGGCCGGGTATCCCTCGAGGATCTCGCCGATTCTCGAAGTGACGACGGGGGAGCCCGCCATGAAGATGAGGAAAAAAAGAAGGAATCCCAGCCCATAGTTGACCAGCGGTCCCGCCGCGACGATCAACATCCTCTGCCCCACCGACTTGGCCCGGTACTCCCACGGATGAGAGATCGATTCCTCCGGCGACTCCCCGGCCATCTTCACGTAGCCCCCGAAGGGAAGGAGACAGACGACGTATTCCGTCCCCCGGCGGACGATCCCGAAAAGCCTGGGGCCGAAACCCAGGGAAAAGCGCTCCACCTTCACCCCGACCCGCCGGGCCATGAAAAAGTGGCCCCACTCGTGGACGAGGATGATGAGCGACAGGGTGAAAAGAAACGCCAGCCACGCGTTCACCCCGCCACCTCCTTTCCATGGCGAAGCTCCGTCACCTGCTCGTGCGCCCAGGCATCCGCCTCGAGGATCTGGGCGAGGGTCGGATGAGCGGTGTTCCGGTGAGCCCCCAGCACCCGCTCAATGAGAGAGGGAATCTGAGTGAAAGGCAGGGAATCTTTCAGAAACGCCGCCACGGCGGCCTCATTGGCGGCATTCAAGACCGCCGGCAGGGTGCCCCCCGCGCGGGCGGCCTCGACCCCGAAGGTCAGGCACGGAAACTTCGCCGGATTGGGCGGCTCGAAGGTGAGCCGGCCGAACGCCACCAAATCGAGAGCAGGCAGCGACGAACTCAGGCGCCTGGGATAGCTCATCGCGTATTGGATCGGGAGGCGCATGTCGGTGATCCCCAGCTGGGCCATCACCGAGCCGTCCACAAACTCCACCATCGAATGAACGACCGCCTCCGGATGAACGACCACCTCGATCTTCTCCGATGGGACGCCGAAGAGGGAGCGGGCCTCGATGATCTCGAGGGCCTTGTTCATCATCGTGGCCGAGTCGACCGTGATCTTGGGACCCATCTTCCACCGGGGGTGATCCATGATCTGCGTCTTGCTCAAAGAGCCAAACCGCTCCGCCGGGATGTCCTTGAGAGGCCCCCCGGAGGTGGTCAGCAAAATCCTCCGGATTCCTTGACCGGAATTCCCCTCCAGGCACTGGAAGATCGCCGAATGCTCGCTGTCGATCGGAAGGATCTTCGCCTGGTGTTTCCTCGCCTCCTCCATCATCAGCTCCCCGGCCATGACGAGGGTCTCCTTGTTGGCCAGCCCGACGATCCGCCCCTCCCGGATCGCTCCGAGGGCGGGCTTGAGGGCCGCCGCCCCGGTGATGGCGACGATCACCTGGTCGACGCCGTCCATCGAGGCGAGCTCGACCACCCCCTCTTCGCCGGCCAGAAGCCGCGTCGGGGAACCGTCCAACAGCCCTTTCAGCTTGAGAGAAGAGCCCTCCCGGCCGATGGCGGCCGCCCGGGGCTTGAATTCCCTGACCTGTTCACAGAGCCGCTCGGCGTTGTCCCAGGCCGAAAGGCCCACCACCTGGAACTCCTCCGGATGCTCCCGGACGACGTTCAGGGTGTTGAGGCCGATGGAGCCGGTGGAACCGAGGACGACGATTCTTTTCACAGGAGGAACTTCCGGACGTAAAAATAGCAGATCGGCGAGGCAAAGAGGAGACTGTCCAAAACGTCGAGCATCCCTCCCATGCCGGGAAGCAGAGTCCCCGAATCTTTCACCTGGCAGTCCCGCTTGATCAGGGACTCGGAAAGATCCCCCAGCTGCCCCAAGAGGCCCAAGAGGACCCCCAGAAGGGCCAGGTGCCCGATCCCCACCTGGGGCAGGGCGAATTTCAGGCTCATCGCCGCGATCAAGCTGAAGAGAAGCCCTCCTCCGAGCCCCTCCCACGTCTTGGAGGGGCTGACCCGCCGGATCAGGGTATGACGCCCGAAGACGGAGCCGACAGCGTAGGCGCCGATGTCTCCCCCCTTGGTGGAAAGGAGCAGGAGGGCCACGAGCCACCTCCCATCGGGCACCGAGGGGCCGGTCAAGAACCTCAGCTTGATGAGGAAACTGAAACACCAGGAGACGTAGAAGATCCCGAACAGGGCGGTGGAGATCCCCACAATCGCCTGGGAGCTGTCCCGGCGCCGCAGCTGGAGAACGAAGAGGGTCAGAAAGGCCACCACCATGAAGAAAAGCTCCCAGCCCTTCGTCGGCTCAAATTCCCAGTAGATGGAAAGGGGGATCAAAAGCCCCACCAAAAGCCCGATCCAGCGCTCAATGACGATCCCCTTGAGTTCCACGAGAGCGAAAAACTCGTTGAGGGCGATCCCAATGAAGCTGATCGTCACCAGGGCGAAGAGCCACAAGGGGGCCTTGAAGAGGACCCAGCCGACCAGGGCGATGAGGAGCGAACCGGTGATGAGCCGAAGGGTGAGGTTGGACATCAGGCCCCGAAGCGCCGCTCCCGGCGCTGGTATTCGACGAGGGCGTTGAAGAAATCCTGTTTCCCAAAATCCGGCCAGAGGGTGGGGGTGAGGTACAGCTCGGCGTAGGAGATCTGCCAGAGGAGAAAATTCGAGATCCGATGCTCGCCGCTCGTCCGGATCAGGAGATCCGGATCCGGCTGGTCCTCGGTGTAGAGAAAGCGGCGGAAGCTCTCCTCATCGAGGTCGCTCGGCTTCATCTTCCCGGCCTTCACCTCCGCGGCCACCCGCCGCGCCGCCTGGAGGATCTCGAAGCGCCCCCCATAGTTCAACGCGAGGTTCAGCGTCATCTTCTCGTTGGGTCTGGTCGTCTCCACGACCCGGCGCAGACGCTCCCGCACCCCGGCGGGCAGCCCCTTGAGGTCGCCGATCGGGTTGAGGCGGATCCCGTTTTTCATCAGGTTGGGAAGCTCCCGGCGGAGGTATTCGCTCAAGAGGCGCATGAGGGTGTCCACCTCCCGGGGGGAACGCTTCCAGTTCTCAACGGAGAAGGCGTAGAGGGTGAGGTACGAAATCCCCTGCTCGCGGGCCGCCTCCACCACCGCCCGGACCGACTTGATCCCCGCCCGGTGACCCATGACGCGCGGAAGTCCCCTGCTGACGGCCCAGCGGCCGTTCCCATCCATGATGATCGCCACGTGGCGTGGCAGGCGTTCTGTTTTAAGCACGGGGGGTCAGCGGGTTTCCCGCTGGGCCGCCGGGGTCACCACCACCAAGGCAACGGTGACCCCTCGAAAACGGTCCTCCATTACTTGAATTCTTCCAGCTCCCTGGCCTTTTCAGCCAACCCTGGCTCGCTGGACCTCTTGGCCCGCCTTAAGAGCTCCTCCTCGGCTGGGGTGAGCTTTTTGGGAAGGATGACAATCTCCACCCGGCGGTTCTTCTGCCGGCCCTCCGCGGCGTCGTTGGAGGCGACGGGGCGGTACTCGCCGTAGCCGGTCGCCACGAGAAGCCGCGGGTTCACCCCGTGGGCCTCCAGGGCATGGAGGACGCTCGTGGCCCGGGAGGTGGAGAGCTCCCAGTTGGACTTCCAGCCGGAAACCTTGATCGGCTCGTTGTCGGTGTGCCCCTCGACGCCGATGTCCCGATCGGAGACTTTCTCCCGGATGACGCCGGCCACTTTCTCCAGCGACTCCTTGGCCTCGGGACGCAGGACGGCCTTGCCGGAATCAAACAAAACCTCCGAAACGAAGGTGATCACGAGGCCCCGCTCGGCCATCTCCAGCTTCACCTGTTTCTCGGAAATCTCCTTCTGAAGGCGCTTCTGCAAAAGCTGCTGGGCCTCCCGCAGCTGCTGGGCCTCGGCCTCCTTCTGCATCCGGAGGCGGTCCAGCTCGGCGGAGAGCTGCCGGATCTTCTCGATGTCGCTGGGGCGCCCCGCGTAGAAGTTGACGCCGCAACCGCTTCCCAGGGAAATGAGAACTGCCCCCAAGAGAACTTTTGTGATCAGGCCGCGCATGGGATTCTTTGCTCCTTCCTTAATCGGTGGTCTTGGTGGAAGCGGTTGGTTTCAAATAGGGCTCAAGCCTGCTCCAAGTCCTCGGGCCCACCTTGCCGTCGGCCTCCAGGCCGTTGGCCAGCTGGAAATCCCGGATCGCCACCTTGGTCCTCGGGCCCATCCTGCCGTCGACCGGCCCGGGATTGAAGCCGGCGTTCTTCAGGGCGGTCTGGATCTCCCGGACGCGGGCCGACTCGTCCGAAGAGACGGCGGAAGAAGCGCCTGGAGCGGAAGGGTCGGTCGGGGCCGGCGCCGCCGCGATCGCGGCCAGCTCCTCATGCGGCTGGATCGGCTCGATTTGAATCGCCGGCAAAGGAGACCCGGCGGGGGCGAGACTCTGGGAAAGCTCGGAGGGGTTCGACTTCTGCCCCATCCCGTAACCCATGCTGATGACAATCACAAGGACGCACGCTCCGGCAATCCACCACCCGATCTTTCTCTGACCCATGGGACTGACTCTCCTTTGAATGGTTAGCTGGTAAGTGTTGCGACAGGGTTGACTCTTCCAGGCGAATGGGGTGATTCTAGCACCGGGCGGAAAACTGGTCAAGCGGTCAAAAGCACTCTTACACCGAGATGAAGAGCTGTTCCTCGCCGTTCACGGTGTCGATGGCGACCTCCTGGATGGTGATGAGGCCTTGGACTTCCTGGAGCCGATCAAGGAAAGCGGCCAACTGCCTGTCGTTGAAGCGTCCAATCACCCCTGCCGCCTTCCGAGTGATGGTAATGCCGGCCAGCCCGAAAGAGCTCAAGAGACGATCCCAAGCGTAACGGGCTTCGTTGGCCCTGACCAGAGAAGCGGAGACCAGCGCCAAATCGGATGTCTGGAATGGCTGTTCCTCCTCCAGGGTTTCCCGAGCTCCCCCTACCCCCTCCAGGCGAGAAGCCAACGGGATTTTCTTGAGAACCTCCCCGGAAACCAAGGCCCTTAAGGTTCTAGGAATGGCTGTATTCGGGGTAACGAAGAGGCGCCCCTGTGTAAGCTCAGAGGGGGAGGCAGGCACCCGCACCATCCAGACTTCCTGACCCGCCTTGAGGTGGAGAAGAATCTCCGGATCCTTCGCAAGCCGGCCGGGGTCACCATCCTCGAACAGTCCCTGAAACCGCCGTGCCTGGGGCGCGATAATCCTCGTATCCTCCATAACCTCTTTCTCCTCCAGTCCGGCGGCGGCAGGTAAGCGACGGAGGACGGCGTCGACTTCATCGAGGGCCAGCGGAAGTTCTTCGGAGAGGGTCTCGGGAGTCAGATCGGCTTCGACGTTACGGAGGCTCCTGGTTTCCACGAGCGAGTTGATGCGGGGAAGAATCTGCCCCGAGAGCTTTGGAGAAGAGATTAAAACCGTCTGAATGGCCCGATTTCTCACCACTGCTTCCAAGAAACCCTCGAGCTGGTTGGGGTTGGCTCCGTCTCCAGCGATGATCACAACGGCATCCACCGGAGGAACGCTGGCGGAGGGCTCCCGGATCGGGCGGCCTGCGTCCATGAGGGAGCTGGTGTAGGTGACTTGAATGCTGCGCCCTGCCTTCCAGGCATCCATGGCCCTTTGCGCTTGAGTCTGCAAAGCCGAGTCGAAAGTTAGGACAACCGCATGGCGGATTCCCTCCTCCAGGCCGCCCGCCGTCGCTCCAGTGGCGGGGCCGACGGTGACGAGAGTGGCAGCGATGCCCCTGCCTTTTTGGGGGCTCTCGTGGGAAATCAGCGTATAGCGCTTGTCAGCGTCGGGACCTTCGGCCATGGCGGAGAGCTTGGTCTTGATTTCCGCTTGGTTTCTTATTTGATCCTTGGAGACCCAGGGCTTCTTACCCCCCGCCACAAGCCAAACCCCCAAGGTGTTGGGCTCCTTGAAGCGGCTCTCGAGCTGGCGGGCGGCATCCTCCAGCGTATAAACGGAGACCTGAGCAGCC
>JACPXR010000130.1 GCA_016196465.1 Candidatus Omnitrophota bacterium
ACCCCAACGGATTCAGGCCCCTCGTCATCGGACAGCTTGGGCAGGCGGCCCTGCTGGCCTCCGAGACCTGCGCCCTGGACCTTCTCGGGGCGAAGCTTCTCCGGGAGGTGGAGCCGGGGGAAGTGGTCTTTGTCAACGCGAAGGGGATCCGGAGCGTGAAGCCCTTCCCCCCTCAGCAGCCCTCCTTCTGCATCTTTGAGCATGTCTACTTCGCCCGGCCCGACTCGATGATTTTCGGGGAATCGGTGCACCGGGTCCGCCAGCGGCTGGGGAGACAGCTCGCCCGGGAGCATCCGGCCGAGGCGGATGTCGTCATCGCCATCCCCGACTCCGGCACCTCGGCGGCACTGGGGCACTCGCAGGAATCCGGGATCCCCTTTGAGATCGGGATGACCCGGAACCACTACGTCGGCAGGACCTTCATTCAGCCCAACCAAGAGACCCGGGATTTTCAGGTGCGGGTGAAGTTCAACCCGGTGCGAGCCTCGATCGCCGGCAAAAGGGTCGTCGTCATCGACGACTCGATCGTCCGGGGGACCACCTGCAAGGCCCGCCTGAAGTCGATCCGGGCCGCCGGGGCGAAGGAGATCCACATGAGGGTCTCCTGCCCTCCGATCAAACATCCTTGTTTCTACGGGATCGACTTTCCCACCAAGAAGGAGCTGATCGCCTGCACCCATTCCCTGAAGGAGATCCGGGAATTCCTCGAGGTGGATTCGCTGGGCTACCTTTCCATCGAGGGCCTGCTGGGGGCCGTCTCCAACAAATCCAGCTACTGCACCGCCTGCTACTCCGGAAAATATCCGCTCCCCTTCGGACCCGAGGCGGACAAGTACATCCTCGAGCGGAAATTCGCGGGGGAGGCCCGGCCGTTGCCCTCGGCCCCCGCCCGGGACAAAGGTTAGCCCTGGTGGGTTCTCGCCCCACCTACCGGAAGGCGGGGGTGGACGTTTCTCTCGCCCGGCGGTTCATCCGGGCGATTGAGCCGATCGCCCGGATGACCCGCCAGCCGGGGCTCTTGAAGGGGATCGGCGGATTCGGCGGCCTCTTCGAGCTCTCAGGCCCTTCTTCGGGGAGGGTCCTCGTCGCCTCGGCCGACGGCGTGGGGACGAAGCTTTGCCTGGCCCAGCGAGTGGGCTGGTACGCTCCGCTGGGGGTGGATCTCGTGGCGATGAACGTCAACGACATCCTCTGCACCGGGGCGAGGCCTCTTTTCTTCCTGGATTACATCGCCTGCGGGAGGTTGAACCCGAAGGTTCTTCTGGAGATCGTTCGGGGGATCGCCCGGGGCTGCGCGCAGGCCGGCTGCGTCCTCCTGGGGGGCGAGACGGCCCAGATGCCGCTCGTCTACGGATCCAACGAGTTTGACCTGGCTGGTTTTGCCGTTGGGATTGTAGACAGACACAGGATTGTTTCAGGCGGCCAGATCCGTGTTGGGGACGAGGTTTTGGGCTTGGCCTCCAGCGGCCTGCACTCCAACGGCTTTACCCTGGTGCAGAGAGTTTTTTCCAAGCAGGAACTCAAACGCTGGGGAAGGGAGCTTTTAAAGCCGACCCGGATTTATGTGAAGCCGGTTCTGGAGCTTTTAAAGCGCAAGGTTGCAGTGCGGGGGATCGCCCACATCACCGGCGGCTCCTTCGCCGAGAAGATCCCGAGGATCATTCCAAAGGGGTTGAAGGTGGCCTTTCGGAAGGGAAGCTGGGAGATCCCGGGGATCTTCCGGCGGATCCAGGCCTGCGGGGTGAGGGAGGCAGAGATGTTTCGGACCTTCAACATGGGGATCGGGATGGCGCTGGTCGTTCCGCGGGGCGCGGCGGCCAGGGCCAGAAGTTTCTTGAGGAGCCGCGGGCTTGACAGCTGGGTGATCGGTGAAGTCCAACGGGGTGGGGAGGGGGTCGAATGGGCGGAATGAGGGTTTTGGTCATCGGGTCTGGAGGGCGGGAGCATGCCCTCGCCTGGAAGCTCTGCAAGAGCCCCTCGGTGGAGAAGGTCTTCGCGGCGCCCGGCAATCCAGGAATGGAGCCGGTGGCGGAAGCGATCCCCCTCTCGGCGGACCAGACCGTGGAGCTTGCCCAATTCGCCCAGTCCTCCCGGATCGATCTGACCGTCGTGGGGCCCGAGGGGCCCTTGACCGGGGGGATCGTGGATTACTTTCAGTTGAAGGGGCTTCCGGTCTTTGGTCCGACGAAAGCGGCGGCCCGGCTGGAGGGTTCGAAGGGGTTCGCCAAGGAGCTGATGCAAAGGCGGGCCGTCCCCACGGCTGGTTTTCAGCTCTTCGACTCGGCGGAGCGGGCCCTTGCTTTTCTCAAGGAGTCCAGGATGCCGGTCGTGGTGAAAGCGGACGGCCTGGCCGGCGGGAAAGGGGCGATCATCTGCCGCTCGATCGAGGAGGCCGCTTCGGCCGTTTCCGGGATGCTGAGCCAGCAGCTCTTTGGGGAGGCGGGCTCCCGGGTGGTGATCGAGGAGTTTCTGGAGGGGGAGGAGGTTTCCATCCTCGGGGTGGTGGACGGGACCCACGTGGCGCTCCTGGCCCCCTCGCAGGACCACAAGCGGATCTTCGAGAAGGATCAAGGCCCCAACACCGGAGGGATGGGGGCCGTCTCGCCGGTGCCGGCCCTGGAGGAGGCGGAGCTTGCGCAGATCAGGAAGCGGATCTTTGAGCCGGCGATCCAGGAGATGTCAAACCGGGGCACCCCCTTCAAGGGAGTTCTCTACGCCGGGCTCATGCTGACCTCCGAGGGACCCAAGGTGCTGGAGTTCAACGTCAGGTTCGGAGACCCGGAGACCCAGGCGATCTTGCCTCGGCTTCAGACCGATCTGGCGGAGCTTCTTCTGTCCGCGGTGGAAGGGAAGGTTGACCGGGTGGCTCTGAAGTGGGACCCCAAAAGCTGCGCCTGCGTCGTCCTCGCCTCGAGGGGGTATCCCGAGAAACCGGAACTCGGGCGGGAGATCACGGGCCTCGAGTCGGTCGCGGAGCTGGAGGAAACGCTTCTCTTTCACGCGGGAACCAAGCGGGAAGGAAGCCGTTGGCTCACCTGGGGCGGGCGGGTCCTCAATCTGGTCGGTTTGGGAAACAGCCTGGAGGCGGCGCTGGAGAGGGCTTATCAGGCGCAGGAGCGGATTCACTTTGAAGGGAAGCAGTTTCGTCGGGACATCGGTTCGAGGGCCCTCAAGTACCGTGAACGGGTCAACAAGTGAATGAAGGAGGGAGCGTGAAGCAAGAGCAGTCCTCGCCGTGGGTGGGAATTTTGATGGGATCCGATTCCGATCTTCCGGTGATGGAGGAGGCGGCGAAGGTCTTGAAGGAGGCGCAGGTCCCTTATGAAATCCGGGTCCTCTCGGCCCACCGGGCTCCGGAGGAGACCGCTTCCTACGGGAGGGAGGCCCAGGGCCGGGGGATCAAGGTCTTGATCGGCGGGGCGGGGGGAGCGGCCCACCTCTGCGGGGCCCTGGCGGCTCACAGCACGCTGCCGGTGATCGGCGTCCCGATCGACGCGACTTCTCTCAAAGGGGTCGACGCTTTCTTCAGCACCCTCCAGATGCCGCCGGGGGTGCCGGTGGCCACGGTCTCCGTCGGCAAATGGGGGGCCCGGAACGCCGGGATCCTCGCCCTTGAGATCCTCGCCCTGCAGGATCCTCGGCTGGCGAAGCATCTGAAAGAATTCAAAGAGAAGCTCCGCCAGGAGGTCCTGGAGAAGGACAGACAGCTCCAGAAAGGTGTGAATGAGTGAACGGGTGAGCAAGAGGACGCGTACGCGTGTCCTCCCGGTGGACCCCGAACGTCCCGAGCCCCACCTGATCCATGAGGCGGCGGGGCTGCTGCGCCGCGGGGGATTGGTCGCTTTCCCCACCGAGACGGTGTACGGGCTGGGGGCGAACCTGGAGGATCCCCAGGCGATCCAGGAGCTGTATCAGGTCAAAGAGCGCCCTTTTGAGAAGCGGGTGACCCTCCACGTCGCCGATCGCGCGGCGGTTGAATCGCAGGGGGCGGTCGTTTCCCCGCTGGCGAGGCGTTTGATGGAGGAATTTTGGCCCGGGCCTCTGACCCTGGTTCTGCCGAGGGCCGAGGGCTCGACGATGGGGTTCCGGATGCCCAACCATCCGGTGGCGCTGGCGCTTCTTTCGGCGGCGGCGGTTCCGGTGGTGGCCCCCTCGGCGAATTTGAGCGGCAGGCCCCCTCCCCGGAAGGCGGAGGAGGTGCTGGAGGGACTTCAGGACAAGATCGACCTCTTGCTGGACGCAGGCCCGACCCCGCTGGGGGGCGAGTCGACCGTTCTCGATCTTTCGGGAAGGGAGCCAAGAATCTTGAGGCCCGGGGCGCTGAGGGCCGAAATCGAAGGGATTCTTTCTCAGCGATGAAGATTCTCTTTGTCTGCACCGGAAACAGCTGCCGCTCCGTGATGGCCCAGGGGTTCCTCCAGCATCTTCTCCAGAAGGCAGGCCGCAACGACGTGCAGGTCCTTTCTGCGGGAGTAGGGACCCCCGGCGGAATGGGAGCGACTTTAGAGACGATCGAGGTGATGAGGCGGGAAGGAATCGACGTTTCCAGTCATGTGGGCCGACCG
>JACPXR010000131.1 GCA_016196465.1 Candidatus Omnitrophota bacterium
CAGATCACCGGGATGCCAAACTCCGGATCCCTTTGATTTGAAATCCCCAATTGAGAGCAATACCAGACCATCAGTTCGATCTCAGGGTGAGCCGCCAGAGCCCGGTAAAGGGGCAGATGGTACCCCACCGGATGCGGGGCCAGAATAGCCAATCGATACCTAGGCATCAGCCTTTACTCCAACAAAAGAATACCCGATTTGCTCATAAAGAGACACCATTTCTCGGGCGGCCCGGGGCCATGTGAATCGGGAAGCGTTGTCCATTCCCTTTCCGACGAGCCGCCGCCTTAACCCGTCGTCCAGAACCAGACGACGCATCGCCTCAGCCAACGCCCCCGTATCCCGTGGATCCACCAACAGGGCGCAGCCCTCGGCCACCTCGCGCAACGAGGAGCCGTTGGAGGTCACCACAGGGGTCCCGCAGGCCATCGCCTCCAAGGGAGGGAACCCGAACCCTTCGTAAAGGGAGGGGTAGACGAAGCCGGAGGCGGCATTGTAAAGGGCGACGAGATCCTCGAGGGGAAGATAGCCGATCAGCCGGAGGAAGGGCCCCAGCCCCAAGGCGTCCCCCAGCTGACGAAGCCAGCGCCTCTTGCGCTCGACATCCTTGCCGACTAAAACGAGGTGAAACTCGCGCCTCAAGTCCCTTCTGAACTCGGCAAAGGCCGCAAGAAGTCTCTGGATATTCTTCCGATAATCGCAGGACCCGACATAAAGGAAGAAGGGGGTTCGAATCCGGTGCCGGCCGACCACCTCCGTCACCTTCTCTCGGTCGTCGAGCGGGCGAAAGGCGGGGCCGATCCCCGGGTAAACGACCGCAATCCGGCTGGAGGGGATCTCGAGCAGACGGATCAGATCCACCCGGGTCTGGTGGGAGATCGCCACGATCTGACGGGCCTTCCTCAAAAATTGGTAGTAGGTTCGGAAGTACCAGCAGGACCGGAGCTTCCTCCAAGGGAGGTAAACCTCGGGGAAGATCAGCGGGATCAGATCGTACACCGTCACCACCGCCCGGTCGGCAGGGGCAAAGGGAGGGATGAATTCCAGGATGTGGCAGAGGTCCAGACGATGGGCGTTCAGTTGCCGAGAGAGGGATTGTTTGTTGAAGTAGGTGAAGGGGATCATCTCATGGCAGACGTTCACCTCCCCCAGGGCCTGAATGAGGTTCGAGCTGTAGGTGCCGATCCCCTGGTATCGGCTGGGATGCTGGAAGGCTCGGCAGTCAATCCCGATCCGCACGGCTCCTCAAGAAAGAGTCGCCACTGGCCAGCCAGCCGTGGTGAGGCTTCCTCTAGCCGAAGCCACCGGTTGCCGCAGAAGCTCCTGCGCCGCCGCGATCACCTCTTCCGGGGCCACCTCCTTTAGACACCAGTACTCCGAGAAGGGACAGGCGCAGCCCTCCGGCATCCCCCGATTCATGCAGGGAAGCTCCTTGGTCAGAGCAACCCCTTTCGTCCGATATGGAGCGTAGAAGTTCGACGGCGCTCGGCTGACCGTCACCACCGGGGTCTCGGTGGCGGAGGCCAGGTGGGTGATCAGGCTGTTGTTGCAGATCACCAACCGGCACCGTCGGACCAGCGCGGCCGCCTCCAAGAGGCTGGTTTCCCCCACCGCAAGAACCGCAGGAGCGGTGAGGAGCCTTTGCAGACCTTCCGCCAGCGGCCGCTCGAGGGCGCTTCCGATGACGACGACACGCCCGCCCCAGCGTCCAGCAAGGGAATTGAGAACCTCCGCAAAATGGGCCAAAGGCCAGCGGGTCCTTTCCCTGCTGGCCCCCGGATGCGCCCCGATCAGGAGGGTGTCTTTTCGAATCCCGTGGCGCGTTAAGAATTCATCGACGGATCGTTCGGCCCCAGAAGGGATGGGAAGCACAAGGGAGGGGTCTTTTGGAAAACCGTTGGCGGGCCGGACAACCCGCAGGTTGTACTCCACCTTATGCCAAAGATTCCACTGATCCCAGGCATAGGGAACCCGCCGGGTCAAGAGATGACCCACCTGATCGGCCCGAAGCCATGGGATGACCGACCAGAGGGCATACCCCCCCCGATGGGGAGCGCCGGAGAGGTACGCCAAGAGGATATGGGCCGCCTCCCCGCGCGTCTCCACCGTCAAGTCGAATCGCCCGCGCCAGAGATTAAAGAGGCATCCCAGCAGATCGCGAACCGGCCGGATGGGCCGGTGCGGCAGGTGGGCGACATACCGGGCGAACCAGGGGGCAGAGTAAGGGATCATCTCGGAGACGGCCGGATGAGCCGCGAGGATCTCCCTGGCCCACTCCCCGGCTAAAACGGTGATCGTGGCCGAGGGGAACCGCTCCTTCAGGGCCGTCAGGGCAGGGGTCGTCAGGAGGACATCTCCAGGATTGTCGAGGGCGATGAAGAGGATCCGGCGGATCTCGCCCCGCGACCTCGGTTCCCGCCGGCCGGCGATCCAACAGATCGGCTCCCAGACCAGCGGGAGCCCTCGAAGAACGGTTCCCACCAAGGGCCTCCCCAACCACCGAAAGAGCGCCCTCAAGAGAAGGCGTCCGATGTGAGAGAACCAAGCGCCTGGAAACCTCAGGCTCATCCCCAGCCACGTCCACCGGGACACAAAGAGCGCATCCCCGCGCGAGCCTTCACAGAGCACCCGATGGCGAGCCGGCAGAAGGGCAAGCCGGAAAGCCTGAAGCGGATTCCCGGAAGGGGACCCTTCGGCAAAGAGACAGATCAGGTCAAACCTTCGCCGCGCGATCCGCCTGAAGATCCCCAGCCCCCCCGCCATCCTTCCCCTCTTGCTACGATGGAAGGCCCAGACCTCCAGCCCCGCTTCCCGCCCCTGGCGGCCCTCTTCGGCAAGGAGGGTGAGGGCTGGGGGCACGGGGCTGACCGTTCGAAGAACCTTCAAGACCTCCGGGAACCAGGGAAGACCATAGGGTGCAATGAGCAGAGCCGTTCGAATCCGCGAGAAATCCAGCGGCGTCAGCGCGGCCGTAAACCGCCTGGAGAACTCCTGGCTAGGAGGGATGCTTAGGGCCCATTTCACAACTGTCATCCTCGCGGAGGCGAGGATCGGTTTCTGCCTCAGATTCCCGCTGGAGTTTACCCTCGGCCACGACCGAGGGCGGGAATGACAACGGGTTTTGAGGGGAAGCGGATTGAAGGAGACGGACGATTTCGGCCATTCCGCTCCTTAAGTCCCCCTGAAACCGGAACCCCTTTGAAAGGAGACGACGGCTGGAAACTTCATAGGAGGAGGGATCCATCCCGTTGGCCTCAACACACTCCACACAGATGCGGGGCGAGAGATTCCTTAAGATCTCCAGAACGGCGGCGACGTCGGTGTTTGTCGTCACGACGTCATAGAGGGTACCGTCAAAGAGGCCCCTCTTCATGGCGAACCCGATGGAGCCGACGGCGTCCCCCAGATCCAGATAGGGCCGTTTCTGGTTGAGGGCGGCGCGCCAGACGGTGACGGGCTGCCGGAGGGCCGCCTGCCAGCAGAACTTGTTGACGGCGGTAGAAAAGCGCATGCCGGGAGAGACCCCAAAGACTGTTCCAAAACGCAGGATCACGAAGCGCAGCCCCTGCCCTCTCAACCGCTGAAGGACCGCCTCGCCCTTGCGCTTGGAATCGGCATAAGGGCTGGAGGCCTTGCCGTAGAGGCTGGTGGTGGAGGCAAAGAGCATGGGCGATTGCGCCCTCAGGCAGGCCCTGGCGACCCTCTCGGTCCCTCGGACGTTCACCGCCTCAACGAGACGGCTCTTGCGGAAACTCTCTGCAGGGTCCGCGATCGCCGCCAGATGGATCACCGCGTCCGCCCCTGAGAGGATCGGATCCAAATCGGCGGTCACCACATCCGCTTCAATGAACCGAAAGCTTGCCCTCTCCGGGAGGTGAAAGAGGGAGCAGTAGCGCTGGGTGGCGAGGTTGTCGATGAGGACGATCTCCGCCTCGGGGAAGAAGGAAGGCAGCTCGCGGATCAACCGTGATCCGATGTGGCCCAGGGCCCCCGTGATAACGATCTTCACCCCGCCCCTCCGTGGGTAAGGACGACCGGGCGACTCCTCCGAATCCTCTTTAGAAGGGAACGATAGGAACTACCGAACCGCTTTAAAGCCACCTCTCGTTCTTCTGCATCTTGGTCATCTTGAAAGGCCTCGTAATACACCAATCTCATCGGCAGATACCGCCTGGTCGTCCTTGAAAGCCCATCGCGATGGGCTTTCAGTCTCTGGCGTAAGTCCGAAGTGACTCCAAAGTAGAGCATCCGTCTATCTCGAAGAGCCTGAAGAACGTAAACGTATTTCACTCTCCACACTTACGCCAGAGAGACCCACGGAGGGGCGGGGTCACCGGATCTTCGGACCGGACAGCCAGTCGAAGCCGATCTCCGGATCGTCGTGGGGAAGGCGCAGCTCGTCGGCGGGATTGTAGACCTGAGAGGTGAGATAAATCAGATGGACCGGGCCCTGGACGGTCTTGCAGCCGTGGGCGACGCCGGGAGGGATCTTCAGCACCAGGGGCGGCTGGCCGTCCCCCATGTAGAAGCTCATGATCTTCCGGTAGGTGGGAGAATCCGGCCGCCGATCATAGAGGGCCACCTTGAGGACCCCGGCGGCGACGTAGAAGTAATCGGCCTGGACCTTGTGCAGGTGCCAGGCCTTGATCACCCCGTCGTACATCAGGGAATGGCTCCACTGTCCGATCTCCTCCTCAAAAAACTCACCCTTGAGGCGCAGGATCTCCCGAAAGAAGCCCCGGTCGTCGGAGCGGGTCTCGAGCCTCTTCAAGACGACCCCCTCGATCAGTTCGACAGCCCTACCGTCGGCACGTACAGGATCCATCTTCCTCCCTTCTCCCTGAATCCCCCCTCTTTCTCCATGATCTCATCGCGATGATTCCAGGCGAAGAGCAGCGCGTAATCCGGGTAAGGGCTCAAGAACTGCTCGTGGGAGCGGACGGGGATGTGCGCTCCGGGGCTGAAGGTCCCCTGCTTCAGGGGGGTCGTATCGCAGATGAACTCCATGAGATCCGTTGTGATCCCGCAGTAGTTGATCACCGTGGTGCTCTTGGAGGTCGCCCCGTAGCCCACCACCCGCTTGCCCGCCCTGCGCAGATCCTTCAACAGAGCCGTCAACCGATCGCGGGACTCTTCGCACCGCTTGCGAAATCTATCGTAAGTCTCCCGATGATGCAATTCCAGTCTTTTTTCCCGTTCGAGGAAAGCGGCCACCGTCCGGGAAACAGGGAGCGCTCCCCGATGCGCCGCGGTGAAGCGGTTCGAGCCGCCGTGGGTCGGCATCGGCTGAACATCCACCACCTCCAGCCCATGCCGCTTCAGCAGACGGGAGATGGAGGAGACCGAGAAGAGGTAGGCATGTTCGTCGTAGATCTGATCGTAGGCGGTCTTCTCCAAGACATCCCCCACGTAAGGGTCCTCGAACCAGAAGAGGCCCCTCGGCTTGAGCAGGAGCCGGACCCCATCGAGGGCGGAGTGGAGATCCCGGATGTGGCACATCACGTTGGCCGCGACGATCGTGTCCGCCCGCCCTTCGTCCTGAACAATGCGGCGGGCCAAATCAAGGGTGAAGAATTCCGACACCGTCTTCAAGCCCCGATCCCTCGCCGCCTGGGCGGCGTTCAGGGAGGGTTCCACCCCCAGATGCCGCATGCCGGCGCCGGCGAAGCAGGCCAGCATCGTCCCGTCGTTGCTGCCGATCTCGACCACCAGCGGATTCGAGGAGGGCGGAAGATGCCGCGCCGCCTCCTTCGCGAATTCCTCGAAATGGAGGGCCATCCGCCTGGAGCTTCCCGTAAAGAAGGGGTAGCTCGCGTTGAACATCCGCTCCGGCTCCGGCTGCTCGGTGATCTGCACCATCGCGCATCCGGGGCAGAAGGCGGCCTCCAGAGGGAAGAAATACTCCCGCTCAAACTCCTCCAGCCGCAGGAACCCGTTGGCCCGGGGCATCGGCCCAAACGAGAGAAACGGCTCCACCGAAGAACCGCAGAGAAGGCATTTCTTCACCCCGCCCCTCCTTGGCAGGTTTCCACTAGATACCCAGCGGAAACCTGCCGACCGAAGGTCGGCGGCCCGAAAAAGCGGGCCTGGTCAAGGAGGGGCGGGGTCATGCCGCTCACATTATACCGCTCCCCTGTTCCCCCTGAGCGAAGCGCCGCTTGTGATAAACTAGGATCGTTCAAATGTCCAGGGCTATGCTGATCCGGCGGCGGGTTGTTCTGGTCCTCCTCCTGGAATCTCTCCTTTCCAGCGCCCTCCTATACTTCTTGGACCTCCCCCACGGCTTCAGAGCAGCGATCTTAAGGATTCGAGAGGTGGGAGATCGCAGCGAATTCGAATGGAACCCGCAAAATGCTCCCGCCTGGTTTCGGTCGGATCCGCCTGAGCGATACGGGGATTTCCGAAGCGAGATCGAGAAGATTGCCGCGAAGGGAAGCGGCCGCCTGGAACAGACTGTGTCCGTGATGAACTACACGAGAAGTTTGGGGGAGGCGTTCCGTCGAGATCGATCGGTAGTCGCAGACTTTCCCGCGGCAGTGAGAGAGCAGTTGGGGCAAGGGTATCACGGACATTGCGGACATTACTCGATACTCCTGTTTGCCTATCTGCGCGGCCTTGGCAGCGACGTCCGGCTGGCAGGGATGGACGGGGAGGATCTTTTGGGGGGAGACGGCCATACCGTGGTGGAGGTGTGGCTGAATCCGCCTGGCAAGTGGATTCTGTTGGATCCTCTGAACAATGCTTTTTTCACTTGGAAGGAAACGCCGTTGTCCCTGCTGGAGATCCGGGAGATGGCCTATGGAGGGTCTCTGGGGCAAATGGAAATCCATCAACGGCCTCCTTATACCATTCCCGGGCATGAGCTGGCGGATTATTACGGCCGTCTCCTGTCCAATATTGAACTGGCCGGGGACAATCACCTGATCTCCAAAGAGGAAACCCGCTTTGGTCTCCTCCAGGGGTTGGCGCCACTCTTCGACCCCTTGCCCAGATTTCTCAAACGGGGCCTTGAAAAGCTCCTCACCGAAGATCACCTTTGCGTACATTACTTGGACGCACATGCCACCCCTTACCGCCCGGCACGGTATCGGATCCTCTTGGGACTCCTGGCGGCTTCTCTCATCGCTTCTGTCCTGGCCATTTCACGCCTTCTGGCAAACCAGTTCCCATGAGTAAACGTCGACCAAAGGGCATTCATAAACGATCCGATGATCGCCGATTTTCCCGATGATTCTCTTGACATATTCGAGCGAGAACTCCGGAATGCTGTGGTGTGGGTTGTAGGGCCACCCGGACAGGATGCAATGACGTCGAAACACTTGCTCGTTCGGGCAAAAGAGGATCAGGACGCCTCCCGGTTTGAGGACGCGCAGCCACTCGCGCAGGACCTCTTCCGTCTCTTTAAAATCCTCGAGCAGATGGGAGGAAAAGACGAAATCGAGCGCGTTGTCCTGAAACCAGTGGAGCTTCCGAGCATCTCCCCCCAGCTGGACAGGAAAACGCCCCACGTTCCCGTAGGGCTGCGGCAGATCCACACAAATGGCGCGCGGGACAATCGGGTCTCCTCCAAACCCAATATCGATCCCAACCCCCCGGCAAAACTTCGCCAGGCGGCTTCGACATTTTGATGTTTCGCTCGGGTAGGTTTGCCCCGGGCCCCGCAGAGGGTTCAATATCCCTCTGGCGATCCGGGCCAACCCCATTCTACGCACAGCTCTTTTTGCAAACCGCTTGGCGGATCGCACGGATTTTTTACGCTGCCAATCAATCATCCACAGAATGAAAGCCCCTCGTTTTTTCTTCGGCAAAAGGATGAGATGGCCCTCGTCCTGGTAGGATTTTAAAATCCAATGTGTTTCTCCAAACAGACGGTGGACGAAACCGGTGTCTCTCAAATGATTGGGCAGGGTATTGTGGGTGGGGGGGATATTCCCGTTTTCGAACGGGCCATCTTCGTAGATCCTCAGATCGTCCACCAGGATAACATCCGTAGCGCCGGGCCGGCTCGCTTGGATCCGTTGGAGTTCGGCCTCTAGGGGCAGGCGGACGGACGCCTCTTTTTCAGCGCTATAATCCTTTAAACCAAAATCGGCCCCAGGGAAATGGGCGTCAAGCCAAAACAGCGCGGACCTTTCACTGCCCAGCTCAGGCAGGAGCTTCTTTAAAAACGCGCTGCTGTCAGCGCATTCTATTCGAATCCGGGGATCGTGGTTTAAGCACTTGACCCAATCAAACAATTCTCGGTCAATCTCACATGAGAACCATTTTTCAAATCCGGCGCAAGAAGCCGCGTAAGCAATGCCATGGCCTTTCCCGGTACCCGTCTCCACAAAAAAGCGGCAGCCGTAGAGCCGAATAAAAACGTTGAGATCAAAGGCGTCGATTAGACCCATTCCGCCTCCATTTCATTCCCATCTGCGGCAGATCCTCTCGTAAAGGAGGATCATCTCTTCCGTGACCTCCGACATCGTCTTGGGGGGGCAAACACCGCCGCGCAGAGACTTGAGCAGGGTCTTTTCTTCCGATAAACGGCGCAGGACCCCGCTCCAGGCCTCTGCCGAAGCCGCCTCCACCAACAGGCCGTTCACCCCATGCTGAACCCACTCCGCGATCCCTCCCAGGTTTGACCCGATGACGGGGACCCCGGCCGCAAAGGCCTCCAGAACCACGAGGGGGGATGACTCCAGCCATTGAGAGGGCATCGCCAACGCGTCGTAACCGCGCAGGACCGATACCACCTCGGCGTGAGGGACCGCGGGGCACAGACGGATCCGCCGATCCCCTTGAGCCAGGGAGCGGATCCGGCGATCATAGGGCGCCTCGGTCCCTCTCTGAGCGGCGCCGTAGATATCTAACCCCACCTTCAGATCCGGCGCCGATCGGATGGATTGGATCAGGACATGAAGCCCTTTCACGGGATCGATCCTTCCCACAAAAGCGATCTTCAACTCCCCGTTTCCGCCTCGAGAGTCCGGCCTGGGGGTGGCGGGGGGATTCTCCGAATGGCAGAGCCCGTTCCGGCAAAGGGTGATTTTCTCGGGCGACACGCCGTTACGGACCAGCAGATCCTGGATCCACTGCGCGATGGCAACAACGTGATCGACCTCGGCAAAGATGGCGCGAAGCGAGCGGTGACGAAGCCGGGTGAGGCAGGTCATCTGAAGGGCGGTCCATAACCCTCCAGAGAGACCGACCGCCTCTAAAAGGCGGCCGGCAAGGATCGGCGAGCTTCCCGCGAGGCACGCCATTGCCGGATGCATCCCCAGGCCGTGCAGCGTGCACCGGGCGCAGCGGCTTGATCGAAGCAACCCATCACAGGCCACCTCACCCCAGCGCAGGAGGGTCCCCCGCTGGCAGGAAACGGCGGGGGTATGGTAAGTGAACACGACCGGGATTCCCCTCCGCTTCGCTTCTCGGACCGTGTCGAGAGAGAGGCCGGGCCCCAAGGCATGAAGGTGCAGGAGATCCGGCCTCTCCTGATCGAGGAGGCGGCCGAATCCCTTCGCCGCCTCCGGATCCCGATGCCCGTAGAGATCCCGCAATCGAACAGGATCGTTCGAAACCGGGAAACGACGCACCGGCAAGCCGTCCTCGACGCAGGCGGAGGACCCCTGGCCCGGAACGACGACCAGGACCTCGATCCCCCGCTGCCGGAGCCCCTGCGAGAGGGCCTTCACGTAGATCTCGCTTCCGCCCACAGGGTCCGGATAGAAGCA
>JACPXR010000123.1 GCA_016196465.1 Candidatus Omnitrophota bacterium
GATCCGGCCCTGCTCGAAGAGTGAATAGGAGGAGGTGCCGATGCCGGTTCCGGAAAGAAGATCGGTGATGTCCTTCAGGCGGACGGAGGTGCGGTTTAAGAGGTATTCGCTCTCCCCGGAGCGGAACAGCCGCCGGGAGATGGTCACCTCGGCGTAGTCGATGGGAAGGCGCTTATCGGAATTGTCGAGGGTGAGGGAGACTTCCGCGTAGGAGATCGGCTCCCGGTGGTCGGAGCCGTTGAAGATCAGGTCTTCCATCCGTCCGCCGCGCAGCTCCCGGGCCGACTGTTCGCCGAGCACCCACTTGATTCCGTCTGCGATGTTGCTTTTACCGGAACCGTTCGGGCCGACGACGGCGGTGATCCCGGGCTCAAAGAGGAGCTCGGTGGCCTCTGCGAAAGACTTAAACCCGAGAAGCTCTAGTTTTTTAAAACGCAAGTGGTCAGCGTCACTTTCTCGGGGAGTTGATGATGATGATACAGAAATTGCGGAGGATGTCAAGTTTAAACGCCGAGACTGTATAGGATCTTGATGTACTGGGCAAGGTTGGTTACGTGGATGTTGTCGTAGAATTCCTCCATGTCAGCAAGGGAATTAGCAAAAGGATCCAACCCTGCGAGAAGGGTCAATAGGTCCTGTAAAAAGCGGGAAAATTCATCCAATAGATAGGGTTCGATTCTGGTTTGAGCCACTCCACTCCCTTGGACTGCTCGAAGTGCTTGCCTGAGTTTGTCGGCTTCACCTGGGCCACCCAAATATCTGACGAGTTGCACGTCTGCCAAACCCTTGGCCGCCTCTTCCGGATTCTCCGCGGTGAAGAAAATGCACGGGTGCCCTTGATAGGCCTGGGCATTACTTCCAATCAGGACGAGGAATCGCCCGGGTGTGGTCTGCGCTTCCAACCTTCCTAAGAAATCCATCAGGTTCTGGCCATGAAACTCCAATCCGATGGGCCCCACTCCAAAGAGACGGCCTGGCATCCGTTGTGGTTTTTTCTCATTCAGGGCGGCGGCGATCTTCCCAATATCCTGCTGAATCAGCTCCGGAAGAACATCGGCCAGATAGCGGCGGTAGCCGGCACGCATCGCCCGAAACTCGAGAAGAACTCTCTCCGCCTGCCAAAACTCTTTGGCATCCATTCCGATAGGCCGGCGAGGTAGATCAACGTATGCCCCTGCTATCTGTCTCTCCATCTTTCCGATGTCATCCCACAACTGCATGGGAGTGCGGCTTGAGGATCTCGCCTGGTGGTAGGCCTCTTCCGTGATCGCGCGAGTTTGATCTTCAAGATTTTTGTTTAGAAGCTCCTGCCCCTCCGGGCCTGAGAAATAGCGAAGGGCCTCCAGGGCTGTGGCTGAAGACATCGGCTGAAGCTGATAGCGCACTTCCCCTTCGACAGGCCTTACTTCAAAAAAGAGACTCCCGTGACGGCTTAAGCCGTCCGCAATCTCTTCATCGCCTGTCCAGTGGTCCCGGGCAAGCTTGGCCGATTCCTCCACCCTATCCATAGGAACTGCGGTTGCGTACCATCGGCCCGGCGCCCCCCAGACCACGACGCTCCATGCCCTGCCCAGCTTGGCCTCGGCCTCCATGTCCTGCGGGAAAGGATACGGGACCACCCGCATCGTCTCGCTTCCCAACTGATGCTGTACCCATGGTCCGTAGGCGCCGATCCGGAATGGAATCTGCCCGGTCGCCCGGCCTTCTGAGGCCGCATAGGAGGCAGCGGTATCCAAGAGAGCGGTGGCCGCGTCTCCGGTGAAGAAACCTTCCCTCACACCCGTCCCCAGTCCCCCAAGAAACCGCCCCATCCGGGCTTGAAACTCCTCCGAGTTGTTCAGCGATTCCACCCACTCCTCCAACCCGGCTTGATCGGCAGGCCCTGCGGGAGGAACCCCCAGGAATCGCAGCATCGAATTCATGGCGGGAAAGAAGCGAGGGGGAGGAGAGGAGTTGGCATCCTTTGAAATTTCATCTCTTACCTGCGCAACCAATCGCCCCAAGCGCTCTCTGGTTTCCTGGTCGACCACCTTCAAAGGAACATCCTGCGCCCAGCGGACCAGATGCCAGAGAAAAACCAGCGCCTGCTCAGGATAAGACCTTCCCCGGAGGGCCCGAAGCAAATTCCGCATGGCAACGGCCTCGTACAATTCCATCCCCGAATCTTGGGAAATTCGCTGGTACAATCTGAAAACTGGAGAAAATTCCCTGAAGATCCGCTGGGCCTCTTCCTGAACGGCCCCTTCGGGATCCTGCTGGGCCACCGCCTCCAGGGTGAATAGAATGTTTCCCAAAGCGTGAATGTCTTCCTCGATCCTCCCTATCTTTATCGATTCGACGGCGCCCGCCTCCTGCCGGATAAGCCGTTCAATGCTTTTAAGAAGCAGCGCTCGGTTTTTCGGATCCGGCTCCCATGTGATCCCGCTTGGAGACCGCAGGACCACTCCCGCCGGTCCGGCAAACCACCCAAGCCGGCCCATTCTTCTCAACGCCAAGGCAGCCGTTTGGCGAAGCTGGACGGAGGAGTGGACTTCGCGCGGACTCGGCCCGGTGGAACCCTTGATCACCGGATCTTCCGAGAGAATCATCACCTGCCTGAAAATCGGGACGAAAAGAATTAGGGTCTTCCAGTCTTCCATTCTGACCGCGTTGATAAACGACCCATTCCTCCCGACAAGACCATGGAGGGCCTCCAGGCGCGCCTCGTGACCCGCTCCTGTCTCAAAGAGGGCCTCGGCATAAGGCCTGGCCTCCTCCGGCAGCTCCTCGAGACCATCGGCGGCTGGCTTCCTGCCGAAGGCCTCTTCGAGGCCGGCGAGGTCGGTTTCTGGACGAAGAGCAGGGGAAGCAAAAGAAGGAACCGGAGCTGATCCAAGGCCAAGTGAAAGGATCAGCAGAGCATTGACGAATCGGCCGGCAACCATAGGCGTTTTACGCATGGGTTTCGTTGACAGACCTACAGATACAAAAAGTTTACCTGATGGAACGGGCCGCGTGCGGGAAAATAAATAGGATTAACGTACGATTAACTACCTAGCGGGTAAGCTACATCCCGAGGATGTGGTAGCCGCAGTCGACGTAGAGAACCTCTCCGGTGATCCCGGAGGAAAAAGGGGAAAGGAGAAAGACGGCGGCATTGGCTACCTCGGCAAGCTCGACGTTGCGACGCAGGGGGGCCTTTTGCTCCACCACCTTCATCATGTCGGTGAAGCCGGAGATCCCCCGGGCCGCCAGGGTCTGGACGGGGCCGGAGGAGAGGCCGTTCACCCGGATCTTCCTGGGCCCGAGGTCGTACGCCAGATATCGGACCGAGGCCTCGAGGGCCGCCTTGGCCACCCCCATGACGTTGTACCGAGGGATCACCTTCTCCGCTCCGTAGTAGGTCATCGCCACGATGCTCCCCCCTTCCGTCATGAGGGGGGCCGCCCGCTGGGCGAGGGCGGTCAGAGAGTAGCTGGAGACATCCAGCGCCAGCCGGAAACCCTCCCGCGAGGTGGGGAGAAACTCCCCCTCCAGCTCCTCCCGTTTGGCAAAGGCCACGGCGTGAACGAGAAAGTCGAGCCCTCCGCAAGCTTCCTTCACTCCTTGAAAGACGGCGTCGAGCTGGGGATCGTTGGTGACGTCGCAGTCAAAGAGAGGTGGGTTCCCTCCCAGAGAGTTGGCCAACTCCGTCACCGGCTCCTTGAGCCGTTCCCCCTGGTAGGTGAAGGCGAGCTTCGCTCCCTCCCGGTGGGCACCTAAAGCGATCCCCCAGGCGATGGAACGCTTGTTCGCTACCCCAACGATCAGGCCCTTCTTTCCTTCCAGCAGCATCGCTTAGCCCTCGAATTTCCGGAGGATCAGCGTCACGTTGTGTCCGCCGAACCCCAGGGAATTGCTTAAGCAGACCTTGACGTTGGCTCGCCTCGCCTGATGAGGGACGTAGTCGAGATCGCACTCCGGATCCGGCGTCTTGTAGTTGATGGTGGGGTGGATGATCTGGTCGCGGATCGTCAGGGAGCAGGTGACAAACTCAAGCGCCCCGGCCGCCCCGAGGAGGTGCCCTGTCATCGACTTCGTCGAGCTCACGGGGATCTTCTTCGCGGAATCCCCGAACACCTCCTTGATCGCCTTTGTCTCGATCTTATCGTTGAGCGGAGTGGAGGTGCCGTGGGCGTTGATGTAGGAGATGTCGGAGGGCTTGAGCTGGGCGTCGTCGAGCGCCATCTTCATGCAGGAGGCCGCCCCGGCGCCGTTGGGATCGGGCGCGGTGACGTGGTAGGCGTCGCCGGTCATCCCGTAGCCGATCATCTCCCCGTAGATCCTCGCCCCGCGCGCCCTGGCGTGCTCCAGCTCCTCGAGCACCACCATCGCCGCTCCCTCGCCGATCACAAAACCGTCCCGGTTCTTGTCGAAGGGGCGACTGGCGGTCTCGGGGGAGTCGTTGCGGCTGGAGAGGGCCTTGAGGGCGCAGAACCCGGCCACGCCCAGAGGGGTGATCGCGCACTCGGAGCCGCCGGTCACCATCACCTCGGCAGAGCCCCGCCGGATGATTTCGTAGGCGTCGCCGATGGCGTGTGCGCTCGAGGCGCAGGCGCTCACCGTGCAGGAGTTGGGGCCCTTGACCCCCAGAGAGATCGACACCTGCCCCGGAGCCATGTTGCAGATGATCATCGGGATGAAGAAGGGGCGGACCTTTCTGGGGCCCTTGGTCTGGAGGTCCCGGTACCCCTCCTCGATGGTGCCCAAGCCCCCCATTCCGGTTCCGATCCAGACGCCGATCCGGCGAGGGTCCTCTTTGGAGATCTCCAGCTTCGCGTCGGCGGCGGCCTGCTTGGCCGTGGCGACGGCGAACTGGACAAAGCGGTCAGAGTGTTTGGATTCCTTCGGAGAAAGAAAGGCCGAAGGGTCAAATCGTTTGACTTCGGCCGCGATCTGGGTGGGGTAGTCGGAGGGATCGAAGTGAGTCAGCCGGGCGACGCCGCTTTTACCGGCTAAAAGGGATTTCCAGGTTTCCTCAGGGGTGTTGCCAACAGGGGAGAGGGCTCCAACCCCCGTGATGACGACACGGCGGGCCTTTGACACTTTCGAAGGTTACGAGGCCTTCTGTCCGGCCTTGTCCTCAATGTACTTGATGGCATCGCCGACCGTCACCAGCTTCTCGGCTTCCTCGTCCGGAATCTCGATCCCGAACTCCTCTTCCAACGCCATGACCAGCTCCACGGTATCCAGCGAGTCTGCGCCAAGGTCGTCGATGAACTTGGCTTGAGGGGTCACTTCCTCGGGCTTGACGCCCAGCTGCTCCGCGATGATGGAGCGAACCTTGTCTTGTACGCTCATGATTTCCTCCTAGAAAGGTAAAGGCCCTTGTTCCCCGCTGCTTTCTGCAAGTATAGCCATCCGCCTTGGTTTGTCAAGCCCCCTTAAGGGGTCAGGCGGAACGAAGGGCTGCCGCCGCTTCCCTCACCTGGGCGGCGTTCCCCACGGAAAGGACCTGGGCCTCCGGGTCGATCCGGCGCATGAGGCCCTTCAAGACGGTCCCCGGCCCCACCTCCAGAAAGAGGCGGATCCCGCTTTGAAGCAGAGCGCGCATGCAGGCCTCCCACCGGACCGGGTGGATGAGCTGCCGGACGAGGAGGGCCCGGATCTGGGCCGGGCCTTCATGGAAAGAAGCGGTGACGTTGCTCAAGACGGGGAACGCCGTCTCACGGATCTGGGCGGCCTCCACAGCGACTTGGAGGCGCTCTCCGGCCGGCTCCATGAGCCGGGAGTGAAAGGCCCCTCCCACCTCCAGCAGCGCTACCCGCTTGGCCCCCCTCTCCCTGGCCTTCTCGGAAGCGGCCTCCACCGCGGGGACTGTTCCCGAGATCACGATCTGTCCCGGGGCGTTGATGTTGGCCACCTGGGCGCCGGTCTCGGCGCAAATCGCCTCCAGGACCGGAAGGTCCAGCCCCATCACCGAGGCCATCGTCCCGGCGTTCATCCGGGAGGCCTCTTCCATCGCCTGGCCCCTTAAGCCGACCAGCTTTAACCCCTCCTCAAAGGAGAAAGCCCCGGCCGCGGCCAAGGCAGTGTACTCGCCTAAGCTCAAGCCGGCCGCTGCGCTCCAGCGCGTGGCGGCGCTTCCTCCAGCGCCGGCCGCTGCGCTCCAGCGCGTGGCGGCGCTTCCTCCAGCGCCGGCCGCCGCCTCGGGGGTGAGCTCAAGCTCCTCATGGAGGGCAGCCAGCGCGGCCAGGGAGGCGACGTAAAGGGCCGGCTGGCAGTATTCGGTGCTGGTCAAGAGTTCCTGCGGACCTTCCCACGAAGCGCGGCTCAAAGGAACTCCAAGGAGGGCATCCGCCTTCTCAAAAAGGGCCTTCGCTTCCGGAAAGGTCTCGGCCAGCTCCTTCCCCATCCCGACCGCTTGGGCCCCCTGGCCCGGGAACAGCAGGGCCGCTTCCTTTACCACCGGATGACGCAAGAGCCCCAGGTCAAGCCCGCCCCGAAGGCGACGAGGAGGGCGTAATCCCCCCGCTGGACCCGTCCGTCCCGCACCGCCTCGCACAGGGCGACGATCGTCGAAGCGGCCGACATGTTCCCGTAGCGGTCGACATTCAGGTACACCTTGGAAAGCGGCATCCCCGCCCGCTCCACCACCGCCTGAATGATCCTCATGTTCGCCTGATGAGGAATGATGCAGGCGATCTCTTCGGGCTTCACCCCGGAGCGCTCGATCGCCTTGAGACAGGCCTTGGACATCTCCCGGACGGCATGCTTGAAGACCTCGGTGCCGTTCATCTTCAGGTAATGGGCCCTCTGGTCGACGGAGGCATGGCTGGCCGGATGGGCGACTCCCCCGCCGGGGACCTTGAGAAGCTCCGCCTTCGTGCCGTCCGAGCCGAGGTAGGTGGAAAGGATCTGCCCCTGCGTGCCCTTCCCTAAGACGGCGGCTCCCGCGCCGTCTCCAAAGAGAACGCAGGTGGAGCGGTCGGTCCAGTCCACGACGCGGGAGAGGACCTCCGCCCCGATCACGAGCACGTGCCGGTAGGTGCCGCTGGCGACGAACTGCTGAGCCATGACGAGCCCGTAGAGAAACCCCGAGCAGGCGGCGGCCACGTCGACCGAGGCGGCCTGGGGGGCGTTGAGCTTCGCCTGGACGATGCAGGCGGTGGAGGGGCACGGCATGTCGGGGGTCATCGTTCCAACGAGGATCATGTCGAGATCGGCCGGGGTGAGTTTGGCGTCGGCCAGGGCCGCTTTGGCGGCCCCCACGGCGAGGTCGCTGGTGTTCTCGTTCTCCGCGGCGATCCGCCGCTGGCGGATGCCGGTCCGGCTCTGGATCCACTCGTCGGAGGTCTCCACGATCTTCTCAAGGTCGGCGTTGGTGAGGACCTTCGAGGGGAGGTAGGTGCCCAGCCCCAAGATTCCGACCGGGTCGCCCATTAAGCGGAGGCCCCCTCCGGTTGGACGGCCGCCGAGACGATCCGCCGGTTCACCTCGTGGCTCACGAAGGTGGCGGCGGACCGGATGGCGTTCCGGATCGCCTTGGCCGAGGAGGCGCCGTGGCAGATGAAGCAGGCCCCATCCACCCCCAGCAGGGGGGCCCCGCCGTACTCGGCGTAATCCATCTGACGCTTCAGGCGGTTGAAGGCCGGCAGAAGGAGGGAAGCCCCGAGCCGGTTGAGGAAGGTCCGCCTGAGCTCCTTCACCAGCAATTCCTTCAGGGCGAAGGCCACCCCCTCGGAAACCTTCAGGGCCACGTTCCCCACAAAACCCTCGCAGACCGTCACATCGCAGGTCCCGAGAAAGATGTCCCGGCCTTCGATGTTTCCGGTGAAATTCAGCTTCGACTCCTCGAGGAGCTTGAAGCTCTCGCGGGTAAAGTCGGTCCCTTTGGACTCCTCCTCCCCGACGTTCAAGAGCCCCACCGAAGGGTTCTGTTTTCCGAGGACCTCCCGCATGTAGACCGAACCCATCAGGGCGTACTGGTAGAGGTGGAGCGGCTTCGAATCGACATTGGCCCCGACGTCGATCACGAGGACCGGCCCCTTGAGACTGGGAATCAGGATCGCGATGCCGGGCCTCTCGATGCCGCTCAAGAGCCCCAGCCCCAGGCTCGCGGCGACCACCACCGCCCCGGTGTTGCCGGCGCTGACCACGGCGTCAACCTCCCTTTTCTTGGCCAGCTCCACCATCTGGGTGATCGAAGAGTCCCTTTTCTTGCGGACGGTGAGGGCCGGGGATTCCGACATGCCGATTTTCTTCAGCCGCTCTTCGGGCCCCACGAGGATCACTTCGACGGGCAGGAGCCGGGCCGCCTGCACCGCTCCGTCCACAATGGCGCCGGGGGCGCGGTCGCCCCCCATGGCGTCCACGGCGATCCTAGCCACCCTTGGCCTTCTTCTCCTTCGCTGGAAGCACCTGTCGGCCGCGGTAAGCGCCGCAGGAGGAGCAGACCCGGTGGGAGAGGACCGTAGAGCCGCACTGGCTGCACCGCCGCATGGTCGGAGCGGTCAAGTTCAGCTGGGTCCGCCGTTTGTCCCGGCGGGAACGGGAAAATCTACGCTTCGGCAGGGGCATCGATCACCTCTTGCATTGACAGGGGCTGTGGTTTAAGTTGTTTCCGCACGCCGGGCACAATCCCCGGCATCCTTCCTTGCACAGGGGCTTCAAGGGAAAGCTCAACAGGATCTCCTGGCGGATGTCATCGGTCACATCCAGGGCGAACTTCCCCTTCACCTCGTAGCTCAGGTCGAAACGTCCTTCATAAGGGCTCTTCACCGCCTCCAGGCACCGCCCGCAGAGGAGCTCCTGCTCGCCGCGGGCCTCCACATTCACCACGACCAGGTCCTGTTCCTTGAGGAACGCGGCCGTCACCTCGACCGGCGAGAGAAATTTCAGGCCCGGCATCTGGAGGCCCATCTCCCCTGGAGAGAATTTCTCGCTCAGGGTGAGGCCTTCTTCGGGGATTTCGTTCAAGCTGAGTTTCATCCGTGTGGCCTCAAGAAACATGGAGCTTCGCCTTCAGACGCTCGGCCACGCGAGCCGGCACGAAGGGCCCGGTGTCGGCCCCCAGGGCCGCCGCCTCCTTGATGAGGCGAGAGGAAATGTACGCGGACTCTTCCGAGGGCATCATGAAGACGGTCTCGAGATTCGGTCGAAGCTTCCGGTTGGTGAGGGCCATCTGGAACTCGTACTCAAAGTCGGAGAGCATCCTCAGGCCCCGGAGGATCACCCGGGCGCCGTTTTCCCTGGCGAAGTCGACCGCAAGACTCTCGAAGGGCTTCACGGAAACCCCCTTCAGGGGGCGGGTGGCCTCTTTCACCATCAGGAGCCGCTCCTCGACCGAAAAAAGGGTCTCCTTCCCCGGGTTGACGGCGACCCCCACCACGAGCCGCTTGAAAATCGCCAGGCCCCTGCGGATCAGGTCGACGTGGCCGTTCGTCACCGGGTCAAAGGTGCCGGGGTAGACGGCGATTCGATTGGTTTCTTTTGGCATCCTCGAATACCTAAAGGGGTCAGACCCCAAAAAACCTTTTTTAAGGGGTCTGACCCCTTCGATAAAGCGTCAATGCGGTATCCCCATATCTGGCTTGCCTTTGGAGCACAAGCTCGGCTGATTTTCCGGTGAGCTTGGGTGGAAGGGAATCCCGCTTGTCGTGCTCAGCAACCACCCACCCTGACTCGGCGACTATAACATACTGAGTCAGGCCGTTCAAGGTTTTTCTGGCAAAACCCCTCCCGTAAGGGGGGTCCAGGAGCACGATGTCGAAAAGCTCCCCCTCGCGCCTCATCTGCCGAAGGGCGGTCAACACTTCCGACCGGTGGACCTCAAAGCGGGAGGGATCCAGCCCCGCTCCGGCCAGGGAGGCGAGATTCGCCTCGATCGCCTGGATGGAAAAGTAGGAGCGGTCCACAAAGGTGACGCGGGCGGCGCCCCGGCTCAAGGCCTCGATCCCCAGGGCGCCGCTGCCGCTGAAAAGGTCCAGTACGCGGGAGCGCTCCACCTTCGGGCCGATGAGGTTGAAGATCGCCTGGCGGACGTGGTCCAGCGTCGGACGGATCTCCGGGCCCTTGGGGGCCTGGAGGGAAAGCCCCCGGAACTGACCCCCGGTTACTCGCACGTCTAAAGTTTCATTTCCCGACGAGCCCCTCGGCCCATCGGAAGAAACGTTCTGTCAGTTTAGCCAATTCCACAGCTTCCTGTTGTGCGAAGGCGCGATCCTCATACTCAATGGCGTTTTTCTCTTGAAGAATTCGCCGAAGCGTTTCGGCTTTCGGTTTTGCCTCGGGGACTTTCGTCAGCAAACCAAGTAGATACACTGCAGTCTCATGATCGGGGCTGGTCGAACGCTGCTCTGTATAATACACAAGAACGGCATCGCACGCTGAGATGGCGCAGTGAACCGCATTAAGCCCTGCTGCATTCCACCTCTCGGCCTGCATCGCCTGTCGCATCGATTCGAAGAACTCGGCGGCCTTCTTGAAATAGCTTGCCGCCATGGCGCGTTTTACATAGCGAATTCGACTACGCTGGGCGGCCACCCAGGACCTCCTGAAGCGAAACTCCCCACACCAAGCGATGGGAGACAAGGATGTTTTTAAACAACGGCAGACGTCGTCGATGCTTCTGTCGGGCCCCGCGTATCGTGCTGACGTAAGGCGCCAGAGGATTGCCGAACTCTTTCTCCGCCGCTTCCCCGAGACCGTTCAACGCCTGTCGAACCCTCCGCTGCAACTCCTTCGACTTCACGAGGACCAGAAGATCGATGTCGCTGTCGGACCGCTCCTGACGACGCGCCACGCTGCCATACACAGCGATCGTGACAATCCCCGGCCATAGTCTTGCCTCTAAATTCCTCTTCAACAAGTCCAGAAGCCGATCCAAGACAACCGACTCTCGATGAAACAGAGGCCTCAACACTTCTCGAATAAGATAGTGCTCATCCCGCAGCGAATAGAGGAAGCTATTCCCAACCTTCTTGAAATCCAAAAGGGTCGCCTCATACAGCTCTCGCAGCGCCGCATGCGTGGTCACGGGATTGATCTGGAGCTCCGCTGCCA
>JACPXR010000134.1 GCA_016196465.1 Candidatus Omnitrophota bacterium
ATTGACGGCGGAGCTCAAAACAGAGGCCTCGTATTTTGAGTAATAGGCCGGAAGATCCGTCCCGCCGCCCCCCAAGGGAATCCGGACAGGCGTGCGCGAAATGATCATCGGACCGGAGCGCCTTTCTCCACGTAATGACAAAAACGGGTCCATCCCTGCGGGGAACCGACCTCGTAAAACGGCTCTCGGACCACGGCGGCCGCCAATCGATTCTGCTCAATGAGCCTCTGGTACAAGAGATCCAGATCCACAAAGGCGCCCGCCGGGATCAGATCGAGGACCTTCTTTCGGAAGATCCGGAATCCATTATCGATGAACTCCATGGCCGGCGCCAGCCGCTGCGCCGAAGCGCGTGGTGGCGCCTCCGCCGGCGCCAGCCGCTCACGAGAGTAACGGGTGACGAATCCGTTTTCCACCCGGACATTGCTTTTGTCGTATTGATCCTTGTTGCGACAAACCACCATCAGAGCGTCGAAATTCCCCGCCTGAAAACGGCCCACCGGCCTGGAGAGATCCATCGGCAGAAAAGAATCTCCGTTTAAGACGCCGAAGCTTTCCTCCAAAAGGGGTTCCGCCCTCTTCAAGGCCCCCGCCGTCCCGAGAAGCGTTTCTTCCCTCGAATATCGGACCCGTATCCCCCAACCCCTCCCATCCCGGGCGAAGGCTTCGATCGGATCGGCTCCACGGCCCAGGCATAAAACAACCTCGGAGATGCCCGAAGAAGCAAGCCATTCAAGCTGGTAGTGGAGAAACGGCTTCCCGGCCACCGGCACCAGAGATTTGGGAAGCCCGTTTGTCAGGGCCCGAAGCCGAGTCCCCAGCCCCCCCGCCAAAATGACCACTTGCATCGCTAACGTTTCTTAAAATAAGAGGTGACGCATTCGGCCGCGTAGTCGGCGTCCTCATCGGTCAAATACTGATGCACGCCGAAGTGAAGCCCCGTGTGGCCGATCCGCTCCGAAACAGGAAAGGCCCCCTCCCGATAGCCCAGAAAACGGAACGCCCCATGCTGGGTCGGCAGGGAGCCGAAGAGGGTCTTGCACTGAATCCCCCTTCCCTCGAGGTGCTGGTAAAGCGACTCGATCGAAGCCCGCTCATCCCTGAGGAGGAGCGGGAAGGCGTGGGGGCAGGTCACCTCGTCCGGTCCATCCGGGTAAAGGATCAGCCGGTCGGCCAAAGGAGTCAGCAGCTCCCAGAGCCGCGTGAGATGCCGCCGCCGGACGTTGAAGGTCTGCTCGAAATTTTCCAGGCCCTCCAGGCCGATCGCCGCCTCCAGGTCGTTCATCTTCGAGTTGTACCCGACCCGGTCGAAATGGAAATAGAGCTCCCCGCCCCGCCGCCCGTGTGAGCGGATCGACCGGCAGAGATCCGCCATCCCGGCGTCGCCGGTGGCGATCATCCCCCCCTCGCCGCTGCAGATGATGTGGGCGGCGTAGAAGCTGAAGATCCCGGCCAGCCCGAAGGAGCCGACCACCCTGCCCTTCAGGGTGGCCCCGTGGGCCTCGCAGCAGTCCTCCAGGACGACGAGATGGTGCCGACGGGCGACGGCCAGGATCTCCTCCATCCTGCACGGCTTGCCCATCGTGTGCACCACCTGGATGGCCCGGGTGCGGGGGGTGATGGCCGCCTCGATCAGGCCGGGATCAATGTTCAGGGTGGAAAGCTCCACATCGACAAACTTGGGAACAAGGCCGGCGGCCAAGATGCAGTTGGCGGTGGCGGTAAAGGCCAGGGCCGGCGTAATCACCTCGTCGCCCCGCTGGGCCCCCCGCTCCAACAGGGCCGTCATCGCCACGATGCCGGCGTCGGTGCCGGAGCTGGCGGCGACGGCGTGGGGATAACCAAAGAGCCCGGCGAACTCCTTCTCGAACCTCTGAACGTTTGGACCCCCGGAGACCCAGTTCCGGTCCAGGGCCTCCTTCAGGTAGCGGCGGCCCAACTCCCCCACCTCAATGTGGCCGAAGGTGATCCGGTATTTCGTCCCCGGCGCCGAACCCACCGTTCCTGTCTGCGCCGCCATCAAACCAGCACCCCCTGAGCATCGAGGAGACCCGCCGCCCGTTCGTAACACTCGGGGGTGCCGATGTCCAGCAGGCGTCCCGCCGAACAAAAAACACCGGCCTGTTTCCCGTTCAACAGGACCGGCAGATTCTCCTCCAGACTGTACCTCCCCCGCGGCCAAGAGAGGACCATGCCTCGATCCATCACATAGATCCCGGCATTCACCCAGCCGTTCGAAACCGACTCCTCCGTGGTGAAACCTTGGACATCGCCGGCGGACCCGATCCGCCAGACTCCCTTGCGAAGGGCCCCTCCCTCCACGTTGGAGGCCTGAACCGCGACCACCGTGAAGAGCCGGCGGGCCTGGGCATGGTCGGCCAGCACCGGTTCCAGGGGTTGGGAAACCCACGAATCCCCGTTCAGGACGACGACGGTCGAGGAGCGGACGCCATCCGCCGCGTGGCGAAGGGCCCCGCCGGTCCCCAACGGCTCCGGCTCCACCACCAGCTCAACATCGGGAAGAACCTCGCTGTAGGTGGAGAGCAGGGCGCGGAAATGATCGGCCAGGTGGTGGGCGGCAAGGATGAAGCGGCTGAACCCCTCCTGCTCCATCTGGAGGATCAGGCGCAGGAGAAAAGGATACTTGCCCACCGGCAGGAGGGGCTTGGGGGTATTCTCCGTCAAAGAGCCCAGGCGGGTTCCCTTCCCCCCGCAGAGGATGACGACATCGGTGGTCGAGGGATCGAAGAGGGAAGAAGAGGCCTCCTGCTTCGCGGGGGCGGCGCGAAAAGGAACTCCTCCCCTTCCAGGGAATTCCACGCTCGCCGCGGCCGAACCCTTTAGCCCGTGGAAAGAGACGAACAGGATGCGGTCCGCCGGCACCCCGGCGTCGATCAGCCGCTGGGTCACCCCCGGCTCCCAGTGGAGGGAAACCACGACGAACCGGTCGTAATCCTCCGGCTTCAAGTCGGCGATCTTCTTGACCGAATGGCCGAGGAAATCTTCCCGGCCGGAGGCGCCGTTGATGACGCCGACCAGCTTCAAGCCCATCTCCTGGATCGTGAGGCAGGCGATCTCCGCCAGCTCGTCGGTTCCGGAGAGAACGATCCTCTCCTTCCCGGCCTGCTTCAAGAGAGAGAGATGCTCGTGCAGAAGGAGCCGGATCTTTCCATAGAGATGGAGGGAGTAATCGATGAATTCGCAGCTGAGCCGGGTCTTCTCCAGAAAACCCTTTCGGGTGAGGAGGTAGTGGATCTTCCCCTTCTTGGGAGAGGTGATCTTGATGTAACCCTTCGTGGCCAGACGGCGCAGCATCAGGTTGGCGAGCCCCAAGGCGATCCCGATCCGTTTGGCGAGATCCCTCTGCGTGGCGTGCGGGGTCTGGGAGATCTCTTGCAGCATCTGCATGTCTCGGTAGGTCGGGGATTTTAACGGCTCACGCATGAAGAATAGACCCGCTGTTCATTGTGTGAACATACTGAATCCGCTCGAGGTTGTCAATAAAAAAGATCTTGGGTTTAATGGAAGATTAAAGCTGCTTCCGGAACCAATCA
>JACPXR010000117.1 GCA_016196465.1 Candidatus Omnitrophota bacterium
CTCCACCACTTCCCGGTCTGAGACCCGGATTCCCTTGCCTCTGGCCTCCGTGAGGAGGATCAACCGCTCCCAGGCCTGCTGTTCAAGCTGCTGGGAAGGGGGCTGCCCGGCTCGGTCGCCTCGGCTGAGGATGTTTTGGTGAAGGACCGCCTGGAGGGCTTTCATGTAATGAGAGACAGGAACCGCTTTCCCAAAAAGGGTCCCGGCAGCTTGCCCCTGCATCCCCTGAAGGGAGACCGCGGTCCCCACGAGCCACAGGAGAAAACCCCCGATGGCCGCTCCGGCGATCCAGACAGCGTACTTCCTGACCCATTTCATTTTAAGAGGGGTATTGTACCGCAAGGAAAGTGGAGGCGCAACCCCCCTTATGCTATGATGTTAGGTGTCATGTTAATTTTGTAATCATTAATTTGAACTGGCCGATTGACTTCCAACAGACTTCCCTTTATAATGAAAAGGTTTTCATGAAAAAGCGGAAACATCCGGTCGTCAAGGTACGCAGGGTTTGGAAGATTCATCCCCGGACCCGGGTGAAACCCTCCGGAAAACTTTACCGCAGAAGCAGCACGAAGAAGGAACTCCATCGGGCTCTGGAAGGTACACAGGAGAGCGAGGATTTGATTTGATGAGACTTAAGATAGGTTTGCCCAAAGGAAGCCTCCAGGAAGCGACGCTTCATCTTTTTAAGCAGGCCGGTTTCCACCTGACGGTGACCGAGCGGTCCTACTTTCCGACGATCGACGATGAGGAGCTGGAAATCCTCCTCTTGAGGGCCCAGGAGATCTCCCGCTACGTCGAGGCGGGGGCCTTAGACGGCGGGATCACCGGGAACGACTGGATCATGGAGAACGGTTCCGACGTGGTCAAGGTGGCGGATTTGTCCTATTCCAAGCAGGGATTCGAGCCGGTCCGCTGGGTTCTGGCGGTTCCTGTGGATTCGAAGGTGATGCGCCCGAAGGACCTCGAGGGAAAGCGCCTGGCCACGGAGCTCGTCAACCTCACCAAGGCGTACCTGAAAAGCCACCGGGTCAACGCCACGGTCGAATTTTCCTGGGGGGCCACCGAGGCCAAGGTGAGCACAGAGCTCGTGGACGCGATTGTGGAGCTCACCGAGACCGGGGCTTCGCTTCGCGCCAACAAGCTTCGGATCGTGGACACGATTTGCAGCTCCACCACCCAGCTCGTCGCCCACAAGGCCTCCTGGAGGGATCCCTGGAAGCGCAAGAAGCTCGAATCGATCGCCACCCTCCTCAAGGGGGCCATCGCCGCCCGCTCGAAGGTGGGTCTGAAGCTGAACGTCTCCAAGAAGAACCTCAAAGGGGTTCTGGCGATTCTTCCGGCCATCAAGAAGCCCACCGTCTCCCCGCTTTCCACGGGCGGGTGGTTTGCCATCGAGACGGTGCTGGATGAGAAGGTGGTCCGCAACATCATCCCGGAGCTGAAGAAAGCCGGGGGCGAGGGGCTGATCGAGTACTCCTTGAGCAAGATCATTTATTGAGGAGAGCCAGGTGCCCAACTTAAGGAAAAAGCGCCGCAGGAAGATGGCCAAGCACAAGAGAAAGAAGCGGCTGCGGCGTGATCGGCACAAGAAGAAGTAAGCTCTCCGTCGGAGGGATTCTCCTCGGGGTGCTTCTTGGGCTCTCGCTTTCCGGCTGCCGGAACGCGCGGCGGATCGCCTGGGCCGGGCAGGGAAGGAGCAGTCTCCCTTTTGAACTGGGGGGATTCGTCCGACAGGTTGAGCCGGAGTGGCTGAAGAAACAGCAGGCCCTCACCCATTACCTCATGGGCCTGGTCGCCGAGGAGCAGGGAAACTTCCAGGCGGCTGAGCGCCAGTACCGCGAGGCGCGCGAGAGCGACCCTGCCGGCGGCGCCATCGGCCTACGGCTCGGAGCGGTCTACCTGCGGATGAACGAGCTGGAGAGCGCGGTGAAGACCTTCGAAGCGATGACCCGCTCTCATCCCTCCGACGCCCGGCCCCGGTTTCTCCTGGGCGTCCTGTACGCCTCTGAAGGGCGCCTGGAGGAGGCGGCCAGCCAGTATACAAAAGTTCTCGCGGAGGATCCCGGAAACATCGGGGCCTTGAGCCACCTCGTGGACCTGTATCTCCTGCAGGAAAAGGTGCAGGAGGGTTTGAGCGTCTACGAGCGTTTCCTCAAGGAACGGCCCGATTCGGCCGTGGCCCACTTCAATGTGGGGATGCTCTACGCCAAGGCCGGCCAGTGGGGGGATGCCATTGGCCACCTGAGGAGGGCCGTCCTGCTGGATCCGGCCAACCCGGAGGCGAGATTGGCTCTCGGGGTGAGTCTGGATCTCTCAGGCCAGGGCAGGGAGGCGAAAGAGGAGTTTCAAAAGGCCCTCACGCTTGAGCCGGCCAACACTCGCCTCGTCCATTACCTAGCCCAGTTGTGCTACCGGCTGGGGGACCTGGAGGAATCGGCCGCGTGGCTGACCCGGACGCTCGGGTACACCCCGCGCGATCCGAGTCTCTACGTGGAGTTGGCATTCCTCCGGATTGAGCAGGGTAATTCGCAGGAGGCGGTCCGGATTTTGAGGCTCGCTCAGGAGTTGCCCGCCCTTCCGGAGGGCCAGGTCGATTTGTGGCTGGGCCTGGGGCTTGCCTATCAGCTCGGGGGGAAGATCGCCGAAGCCGAGGAGGCCCTCCGGCAGGCGCTGTCTCTGGCGCCCGCGCAGGTCGGACCGCGCCTTTCCCTCGGAAGGTTTTATTTCCGGCAGAAGCGGTTTGAGGAGGCCGAGGTCCAGTTTCGAAACGCCTTCCAACTGGATCCCGAGGACCCGGAAATCCTCAACGACCTGGGCACCCTCTACGCCGAGTGGGGAGTTCATCTGGGGGAGGCCAGGCAGCTCCTTCAGGCGGCCCTGGACCGGGATCCGCACAACCCCGCTTACATGGATTCGTTGGGATGGGCCTATTTCAAGAGCCGGCAGTTTCCGGAGGCCCTGGAGCTTTTGGAGCGGGCGGCCGCACTTGTGCCAGATTCAGAGATCTTTGAGCATTTGGGTCAGGTATACTTATCCCTAGGAAACCCCCAGGCGGCTGAAGAGGTCTTTCGCAAGGGGAGGGCCCTGAAGAAGTGATTCGAGGAAGCTGACTCAACAGAAAGGATCCGCACCCCATGTTGTGGTGGAGAAAGTTGCAAATGTACTGCCGCGATCACTGGATCGGCTTGACGGTGACCGCAGTCGTCGTCATCTGCGTCGCCCTCACTTGGATAGGGATGCGCAAGCTCGAGTCGTTCTACCGGGACATGCAGCTGGCGACGATGCCGATGTACATCCTCGTCTGGCTCGTCGTGGGTGTCGTCAACGCCCTCATCTACGTCTGGATCATGTTCGGGATGTTCTCCCGGCAGAACCGAAAGCAGATCAAGGGGGAGGAGATCCAGGTCCGCTTTGACGACGTCATCGGCATCGACGAGAGCAAGGAGGAGGCGTGGGAGGTAGTCCAGCTGTTGAAGGACCACGCCCGCCTGAAGAAGGTGGGGGGGAAGATCCTCCGCGGCATCCTCATGGAGGGGCCTCCGGGCTGCGGCAAGACGTACCTGGCCAAGGCGATCGCCACGGAAGCGGGGGTGCCGTTTCTCTCCATCGCTGCAAGCGATTTCGTCGAGATTTTCGTCGGGGTGGGGGCCTCCCGGGTGCGGAAGCTCTTCAAGGATGCCAAGCGCCTGGCGTTCTCCAACGGGGCCTGCATCGTCTTCATCGACGAGCTTGACGCAGTCGGCCGGGTGAGGTCCTTCAGCTGGGGGGGAGGCCAGGAGACGAACTCCACCCTGAACTCTCTTCTCGTGGAAATGGACGGCCTCCAGGGGCGCCAGGAGAACGTCGTGGTGATCGGGGCGACGAACGCCTCCGAAGGGGTTTTGGACCCGGCCCTTCTGCGGCCCGGGCGGTTCGACCGGAAGATCTACGTGGACCGCCCCAACCTGGAGGGCAGGGAAAAGCTCTTTGAATTTTACCTGGGAAAGGTCCAGGCGGAGAAGGGGATCGACGTGCCCCGTCTGGGCCGACGGGCGGTGGGAAAGACCCCCGCCGAGATCGAGAACGTCGTCAAGGAGGCGGCCCTCATCGCCACCCGCCACAAGCGGGACAAGGTTTCCTACGATGACATTTCGGAGGCCCTGGAGAGGATTGAGCTGGGGATCAAGCACCGCAAGCACATGAGCGAGCAGGAGAGGAAGCTCGTCGCCTATCACGAGGCGGGACACCTCGTCGTGCTGTATCTCCTTCACCCCACCGACGACGTTTTCAAGGCCTCGATCGTCGCCCGGCGAGATACCCTGGGGGTCGTCTACCACAACCCCCGGGAGGAGATGCATACCGCCAGCCGGGAGAAGCTCCTGGCCGACATCACGGTTTCTCTGGCCGGCTACGTCTCCGAGAAACTGATCTTTGGCACCACCTCCAACGGTGTCGCCGGAGACTTCCAGCACGCGATGACCCTCGCCCACAGCATGATCTGGCGTTTTGGGATGGGCTCCAAGTATCTGGGGGACTGGACCGTTCCCGTCATGGCCAGCTCTCCCATGGCGGAGGGCTACGCCCAGCTTTCCGAGATGGTGAAAAGCGAGCTCAACGCCGAGACCAACGCCCTCTTCCGCTCCTGCCTTGGAGAGGTCCAGAAGCTGCTGACCCAGGAAAGGCCGATTCTAGACCGCTTCGCCCAGGAGCTGTTGAAGCGGGAGGAGCTGGAATACGACGACATCGAAGCGATCTTCTCCGAGTACGGAAAGTCGCGGGTTCAGGCCGCCGCGATGAAAAGAACCCCTCCCCCCGTTTAAAGCGAGCCGGCCTCTTCACGATGAAAAAGGTCGCCCTCTTTCTTCTCGTGGCCCTCTTTGGGGTTTCCTGCGGCCGGATCACCTACCCCAAGGAGCGCCTCGCCGAGTCCCTCATCGAGCTGTGCAAAAGGGAGTACCAGATCGACGTCAAGGCCCAGCTCAAACAGACGACGATCGGCGTTTTTGTCGTCGTCCCGGGACTCGTGGAAGAGCTCATGCGCAGGGCCGCCGAGGCGAGCCGCGCGGAGGGGCCCTCTCCGGTGGCCGTGGACGGCGATTACATGGACAAGAAGTTCCGTTTTCAGTTTCTCGCCCGGGGGCCCTTCGCGCGGGTGGATTCAAACCGACAGAACGCTCTTCCTCGGCGCCCGCCCGAGCGCAAGCGCTCCAAACCGATGACCGTTCTGGACAACGTCTCCAATGCCATCCGCCGGGTGGCCCTTTCCACCGACGCGCCGATTGAGTTTTACACCCTGATCGCCCGCGACCCCGGTCCGACCCATTTCGACATCATCTTCTCCGGCCACCTGTTTGACCTGAAGCGGGTGCTGTACTACGACATCTCGATCGGGGAGCTGGAGCGCAGAAGCCGCGCCGGCGCCCGCCCTCACCCGGAGGCGCTGGCCCGTCAGACGGTGAGCGCATTCCTCCGGGACCTTTCCCGCAGGCCTCTGCCCCAGATCCTCAGCCGGTACGCCGCCCCTTCCAAGCGGTACGGGGATCTGCTTCCGGGGGTCCTGGAGCTGGCGGTCGACCTGGAGTCGAGGAGAGGGGTCCTCCATCCCGAGGAATGGCCCACGCTTCAGACTGAGCGGGAGGAGGTGCTGGTTCTCCTGCCCGCGGGAAGCGGAAAGGACTGGCTCATTTCGGTCTCCCTCGGCGAACCCAACGCCACCCTTCTTGAGATCACCCGGTGGGACCCCCTGCGCCTGCCTGAGCGCTACGGCTCGCTGCCCCCTTCGGAGAAGTGGAACGACTCCTTTTACCTGGAGCCCCTGTCGCTGCCCCAGTTTTTGACGGAACAGATCGCCCGGCGCGTCTCCTCTGAGTTTCAGGCGGTGGAGGAGAATCCCGCGAAGGGTTCCTCCTCGGGGGAGAGGGTCTCCAACGATGTGATCGCCCGCGTCCTCTTGGAGACTTCCGCCTATGTCCTGTCCAGTTACCGGTTCACCGGGTTTCAGCGGGTCGAGATGACCGACCTTCTCAAGGGGACCCGCTGGGAGATTCCCTCCGGGGACCTCCCTCTTTACCGGCGGCGGAACCCTCCGGAACCCAAACCTGTCCTTCCTTAAGTTCACGTCAGCCGATGAAATCCGTCACCCTCCCTTCGTACGCGAAGGTGAACCTCCACCTGCGGGTCCTGGGAAAGCGGCCGGACGGCGCCCACGAACTCCTCACCCTCTTTGAGCGGATTGATTTGAGCGACGAGCTCACCGTCTCCGGGATTCCGGGTCACCGGATCGAGGTGGAATGCGATTCCCCTGAGGTACCCACGGACGCGAGCAACCTCGCCTTCAAGGCGGCCGAGGGATTCCGGCAGGCGCTGGGCCTCGAGGAGGGGCTCCGGATCTCTTTAAAGAAGCAAATTCCGGTTGCCGGCGGCTTGGGGGGCGGCTCCTCCAACGCCGCGGCGACCCTCCTGGCCCTTCAGCGGCTTTTCGGTTCTCCCTTGCCCCATGAAAAACTCCTCCGGGCGGCGGCGGCCTTAGGA
>JACPXR010000122.1 GCA_016196465.1 Candidatus Omnitrophota bacterium
CCTCCGTCTGCACTGAACCAATTCTCTCTTATTCCAAAGTCCAGTTCAAACGGGGAGCAATTCATCTTCATCGGGAGCACCTTTTCGTTCACCCAGGATACTTCTTTGATTTCGAAGGGACCGGTTTCCTGGCGGTGAGTCTCCTCCCTCCGGAAACGTCATTCCGGGAGGGGATCCGACGCCTTCTGAATCATCTGGAGGGCCTCCAGGGTTGAAGATCGCCTGCGACCTCTGCCAGCAGATGGTGGATGACAGTCTCCTTCAAATCTTGGAGGAGGCGAACGACATCCTCTATGTCTGTCCAGAGTGCTACCTCTTCAAGATGGAAGGGCCCCCCGAGGAACAGCCCTAGCCGATGAACCCCCGAAAGAGGGATTTTCCCTTGACAGCTCTTCGGGGGGTGTGGGATACTTTTGTTAAGACACAAAGGAGGTTAGCAAGTAGATGCCAAAAGGAACCGTGAAGTGGTTTTCGGATCAGAAAGGGTACGGATTCATCACCCCGGAGAACGGAAAGGACGTTTTCGTGCACTACAGCGCGATCCTCGGAGATGGTTTCAAGACGCTCCGGGAGGGTGAAGCCGTCGAGTTTGAGATCACCCGTGGTCCCAAGGGTGAGCAGGCCGCCAACGTCAAGAGGGTAGCCGCGTAGGAAAGCCCGGGAAAGACCTCGAGGCCCGTTGCATTTTGAGGGAAAGGGAAAGTTGAAAAACGAGTTTCAGGGAACCAAGACGGTGTGGGTTCGGCCCGTTCCGATGGCCTCTGCGGCCATTTGGCGCAAGAGCGGCTTCGTCTGCCTCTACCGCCACGCCAGACCAGAAGGTCTTGGGCTTTTTGGAGGAAATGAACCCCTGAAGTAACGAAGAAGGCAAAAGGTTGTAAACGGAAAGCCCAAGACCCCAAGGGATCTTGGGCTTTTTTATTCTGAAGGAGGCAACGACATGACCAAAGTGACCCCCAACGCGAGGCCGCCGACCCTGACCCTGCTGACCGTGAAGAAGAATCCGGTCAAACTGACGGCCCTCTTGTACCTGAAGGAGGCGCTGCTGAGTCAGAGGTACGAGGAGTGCCCCCTCTTCATCCGGGTGGCGAAGGAGTTTGGGGCGAAGGAGCGGGAGATCGAAGAGCTGCTGGAAGATGCCAGAAGAACGCCGCGCTAGCACCTTAAGGCGGGTTGCCGGCCTCCCTAAGCGGCGACGCCTGCCTGCCGAGGGGACACAGGGGCAGGAAAGGCGGCGGGCTCTCGGGCGAGCTGGCGCCTTTGTTCAGGCTGAGGCAGCTGGATTTTGGAGGCAAACCCTATCCAGCTCAACAGCCGGATGATGAGGTAGGTCAGGTCGAACTCCCACCAACAGAGGCCGTGGGCCGCCGACCGGAGGAAGGCGTGGTGGTTGTTGTGCCAGCCCTCGCCATAGGTCAGCAGGGCCACCCACCAGTTGTTCGTGGAGCGGTCTTCCGTGGCCCAGACCTTGTATCCCCAGGTGTGGGCGGCGGAGTTGACAAGCCAGGTGGCGTGCCAGACAAAGACGGTTCGGAAGAAGACCCCCCAGATGACAAAGGGCCAGCCGCCCCAGGCGTAGAGAAGGAGTCCGAGGATCACCTGGTAGATGCCATGGGTGGCGTTGAGGAACCGGTGCACCGGGTCCTTGGCCAGGTCCGGGGCGAAATTCCGGTACCGTTCGTACACGTCCAGCTCCTCGTCGAAGGCAAAGAGCCAGCCCATGTGGGCCCACCAGAACCCCTTCGTGGGGCTGTGGGGGTCATTCGGCTGGTCGGAACGGGCGTGATGGAGGCGGTGAATCGCCACCCACTTGATCGGGCCGTTTTGATAAGCCAGACACCCAAAGAGGGTAAAGAGATACTCCAGCGGTTTCCACAGCTCGAAGGAGCGGTGGGTGAGGAGCCGGTGATAGCAGACCGTGATCCCCAGACATCCGGTGACAAGCTGAAGGGCGATGAAGACCCAGAAGGCGCTCCAGCTGAAGGTGGTCACGGCCCCCACCAGGGCGATCAGATGGAAGAGGGTGAAAGCGACTACCGAATCCCACTTGACCCGACGGGGGATCAGATTGACCGAAGAGATGTTCTCCATGACTTTTACCCTCACAACCCTATCATGTCCCCCGGGCCCTGTCAAAAGTAAATTGGCTTGCCTCCGGCCTCCGGGCCCTTGACCAGGATACCCCCTTTTGCTACTGTGAACTCCACCATGCGCCTGAAGACAAGACAGATTCTGGTCGTCGCCCTGGCCTTGGCCCTGGCCTGGGGAATCCGGGGCCAGCATGGGCATGAGCGGGGGGCGGCCATCGCCGGGGCGATGGCCGGTTTGAGTCTCGCCGCGGTCACCGGGGGAGCCCGGTGGATCTCGGCGGCGGTCATTGGGTCTCTGACCTTCGCCATCGGGGGCTCCTTAAGCTACGGCCGTTTCGTCCAGCTGGCCACCCAGGGTTCCGTGGAAGCGATCCTGTACCTCGCCCTGACCGGTTTTGCCTGGGGGGGCTTGGGCTCCCTGGGGCTCGGGCTGGGGCTCGCGTTGCCTAAGTACCGGCCGTGGGAGCGGGGGGCCATTGCCGGAGGCCTTTTCCTCGTCTGGTTTGTCATCGACCGGCTTCTCTGGGGCAGCATCAACAGCCCCCAGGAGATGGACACCCGAAAGCTGATGGCGGTGATCCTCTTCGGATCCTGGGCTTTCCTCTGCGCCTACGGCGGAGTCTGGCGTCAGGACCGGACCTCCCTGAAGCTCGGAATCGCCGGGGCGGTCGGCTTTGGGTTGGGTTTTCCCCTGGCGGCCTGGGTCCAGGGGATCGGAAGCGCCAGCGGCCTCCCCATCGATTGGTGGAAGATCTCAGAGCACCTCATCGGACTCTGCGGCGGCATCGCTTTGGGTCTGTCGATCCGGACCTTGGAGCCCACCTGGACGATGCCGCTGGCGGTCAGGCCCCTGGAGCGGTTTTTGGCTTTCTTGTGGCTGTTGTGGTTTCTCCCCAGCTGGATCATGGCCAACAACCTCGATTACTGGATTCTGGAGAGAGGCCTCGTTCCGGTGGAGTTCGCGAAGATCATCCGGGGAGGGATGATCCTGGCCCTCCTGTCTCTGGCCCTCTGGGGATGGCTTGAGATCCGGCGGGGAAGGACCTTTGTCACCTCCTGGATGCCCCGGCACCTCAGGGCCCTTTTCAAGACCTTCGTCTGGCTGGCAACCCTCATTGCCAGCAGCAAGACCCTCGCCGTCGGTTCCTTTACCCCAACACCCCTCCTCTTCATTTTCCTCGCTCTTCTCACCACCACCTGGGCGCTCCGCTCCGAATAATATAACTGGCTCTTAATCTCTACTAAATTTTACACCCCCCTTGTTTTTCCTTGATCCATCAGGCACACTTAATTCCGGTGAATAGAAGTTAAAAGAATTGAACAACGCTAATGAAGAGTGAAATAGAAAAAGATGGCCCCTGAAATATTAACCATTGACCAAGTTGCAGATTTCCTTCATCTGCATCCGATGACCGTCTACCGGCTGGCCAAAGAAGGGAAGCTCCCCGGGTTCAAGGTCGGCGGACGCTGGCGTTTCCGGCAAGACGCCCTGGAGGCCTGGATGGCCGACCGGGCCCAGGTGGCCAAGTTCGAGGCGGAGAACGAAAAGTTGACGCGGAGGAAGAGCCATGAATGAGAGGCAGAAAATTCTTCTGGTGGATGACGAACCGGATCTCGTGCAGCTTGTCTCCCTCCGGCTGGAGAAATCCGGCTACGAGGTGGAGGCCGCTTACGACGGCCAGCAGGCCCTGGAAAAGGTCAGGCAGTCAAAGCCTTCTTTAATCATCCTGGACCTCATGCTCCCCAAGCTGGACGGCTACAAGGTCTGCCGGCTGTTGAAGTTTGACGAGCGGTACAAGAAGGTTCCAGTTCTCATTTTCACGGCCCGGGCGCAGGAACAGGACATCCGGCTCGCCATGGATTGCGGGGCCGACGCGTACCTCACCAAGCCCTTTGAGGCGAAGGCGCTTCTCGATAAAGTGGCTGAGTTGTTGAGCGCAGGGAGGGCCCTTGCATGAGAAACGGCGATCCGAAGCTGTTGTTGGTGGACGACGAAACGGATGTGCTGGATTCCCTGAAGAGGGATCTGGAGGGCAACGGCTATCAGATCCTCACCGCCCAGGATGGAAAGGCGGCCCTGGAGGCGGTGCGAAGCGAAGCGCCGAACCTCATTCTGCTCGATTTGATGCTGCCGACGCTGGACGGCTACCATCTCCTGAAGCTGATCAAGTCGGATGAGCGCTTCCGGGGAATTCCCGTGCTCGTCGTCACGGCCCGGGCCGACATTCAGGATTTGACCCTGGCCATGGAGTGCGGGGCCGAGCGCTGCGTGGTGAAACCAGTCCAGCGGGAGGCGCTCTTGGAGGTGATCCGGGCCCTCCTTCCGGGCGGCGGCCCCCCCAGGCCGGGTGGCGCGTGAAGAAAGCGGCCAGCCCCGAGCTCCTTGACCGGTGGATGGACCGGCTCAAGGCCCAGCTGGACCTGGAGCCCTTGATGGAGGGCTGCTGCCAGGCCCTCCTGGAAATGAGCGGAGCTGACCGCTGCTCAATCATGGTGCTGGACACCGACTCGGAGGAACTGGTCGTCCGCTGGGCCCAGGGGGCCCGCGTCAAACCGTACGGGCGCTCGAGGTTCAGGGTCGGCGAGGGAATCTGCGGGTGGGTGGCAAGGTCCCAGAAACCGATGTTCAGCTTCGATGCTTCCAGGGAACTCCGGTTCGTTCCGCACCCGGCGGCGAACCACGGTTTTCAGAAGGTCAAGGCGATCTGCTGCGTGCCGCTCGTCTCGGAAGGGCGGACGGTCGGCGTCATCAATCTTTCTTCCTTTAAGGGCGGAGACCGGCTGCGCTATTGCGTCCGACAGAGGTTCTCCAAGAAGTTTCTGGAGCAGCTGGCCAAGGTGATCTCCCAGGCGACCCTTCTTCGGGAAGCGGAGGCGGCCTCCCAGCGGTGGAGGCGTCTCTACAAATCCACCTCGGAGTCGGTCGCCCAGGTGAGCCACGAGGTCCGCACCCCGCTCACCCTGATTCTCGAGGGGGTCCAGCAGGTCTTGGACGGTTTCGGGGGCCCCCCCACCCCCGGTCAGAGGCAGATCCTCACCATGGTCAGGTCCCAGGCGGACCGGATGCTGAAATTGATCACGAATCTTCTGGATCTTTCCCGGATTGAGGCAGGCCGGATGGATCTTCAGCGAAAACCGCTGGATCTGGCCGGCCTCATTGGGGAGGTGTCGACCCAGTACGCCCCTCTCTTGGCCCCCAGACGTTTCACCTGGAAACCGGAGCCCCTTCCCCCGGTCTACGGGGACCGGCTCCGGCTGGGGCAGGTGGTGGAGAACCTCCTCACCAACGCCGTGAAGTACACCCTTCCGAGCGGTTCCATCACTTTGACCCTCAAAGCGAGGGGACACTCCGCGGAGCTCTCCGTCGCCGACACGGGGGTGGGGATCTCCAAGCGAGAGCAGAGGCGCCTCTTCGAGAAATTTTTCCAGACCAAGATCCCCAATCAGCTGGGGGTCCGGGGGACCGGGTTGGGGCTGGCCATCACCAAGGAGATCATCCAGCTTCACGGGGGGACGATCCGGGTGGCCTCGGAAACGGGCCGGGGCGCCGCCTTCACGGTCAGCATCCCGTTCTATCATCCGGCCTTCGCGTTGACGGAGGAGTTCCGGGCCCTCCGGGAGCACGCCGCCCGGGAAGGTTCCTGCCTGGGCCTGCAGGTTCTGGTTTGTCCTGAAGAGAATCTCTCCTCCCGGGAAAGGATCCAGGAATTTCTTCAGCGCCAGATTTCCAGGGGGGACAAGGTGTTGGCTCATCCTGAGGGGGCGCTCCTTCTTCTTTCCGTGATGGATCCCCACAGCTTCCCCGTGATGCGCCAGCGCCTCGAGGGGGCGCTTCGGATCCACCTGGGGTCGGAAAGAGCGGCGTCGATCCGGTGGGGGTGGGCGCTGATCCCCCAGGAGGAGACCGAGCTCGCCGCAGCCCTGGCGCTGGCCCGGCAGCGCTCTCTGGAGAAGGAACCGGTGGCCAAGTCAAACCCATGAAGACGACCAAGCAGCTTGAAGAGAAACTCATCGACCAGGGCTTGATCACGGCCGAGCAGCTCCGTCAGGCCCAACAGGAAGCCTCCCGCGCCCAGGAGACCCTCCGCCAGACCCTGGTGCGCCTGAAGATGATCGAGCCCGAGGTGATGGCCCAGTGGCTCTCTCATGAGCTGGGGATTCCCCGGGTGGAGTTGAAGTCGTACCTCATTGACGCAAGCCTCCTGGGGATTGTACCCGAGGCCCTGGCGAGAAAGCACCGGCTCCTTCCTCTTTTCAAGCTGGGGGGGACCTTGACGGTCGTCATTGGGGATCCTCTGAATTTGACGGCGCTGGATGAGGTTCGGCTTCGGACCGGCATGAACGTGGAGGCGGCCGTGGCCACGGAGGAAGAGATCCGGCAGGCCATGGAAGAGCAGTACTCCGCCAAGGGCCGTCTGGAGGAGATCGTGGCCGATCTTCCGCAGGAGAAGGTGGGCTGGTCGGGCAAAGAGCCACCGGATCCCAGACAGCTCAAGGGGGTTGTCTCCGATCCGCCGGTGGTGCGTCTCGTCAACCTCCTCCTCACCGACGCCATCCGGAACCGGGCCTCGGACATTCACCTGGAGCCTGAGCAGGAGCTTCTCAAGGTCCGCTTCAGGGTCGACGGTCTTTTGAGGGAGTTCACCACCCTCCCGAAGCACTTGGAGCCGGCGGTGGTCTCCCGGATCAAGATCCTCGCTTCCCTCGACATCGCCGAGCGGCGCAAGCCCCAGGATGGACGCTTCCACGTGGGAATGGAGGGTCATGAGGCGGATGTGCGCGTCTCCGTGATGCCGGCGATCGACGGGGAGACGGTGGTGCTTCGGCTTCTGGACACCACCGGCCTTCAGCTGGGCTTGAACCAGCTGGGCATGGATGAGGAGATCCTTCCTCATTATCAGGAGCTCCTCAAGCGTCCCTGGGGGATCCTCCTCGTCACCGGCCCGACCGGCTCCGGGAAAACGACCACCCTCTACGCCTCCCTCTCTTCGATCAACGCCGTGGAGAGAAACATCGTCACCATTGAAGACCCGGTGGAATACCGCCTCCCCGGCGTGCGCCAGATTCCGGTGAATCCGGCGGTCAACCTCACCTTCGCCAACGGGCTTCGCTCCATGCTCCGCCAGGACCCCGATGTGATCATGGTCGGGGAGATCCGCGACCGGGAGACGGCGGACATCGCCATCCAGGCGGCCCTGACCGGGCACCTCGTTTTTTCCACCCTCCACACCAACGACGCCGCCACGGCGATCACCCGGCTCCTCGACATGGGGGTGGAGCCGTTTCTCGTCTCCTCCAGCTTGATCGGGGTCGTGGCCCAGCGGCTGGTCCGGACGATCTGCCCGGAGTGCAAGGCCCCGGATCCGAGGGCTGTCCCGACCGCGGCGGCCAAGGGCCCTTTCTTCAGAGGAAAGGGCTGCCGGAAGTGCGGCCAATCGGGCTTTACCGGAAGGATCGGAATCTTTGAGCTGATGCGGATGGATGAGGCGATGGGGCGCCTCACCCTCCAGAAGGCCTCCGCGGGGGCCCTCAAGGCCTTTTCCGCGGCCCAGGGAATGCGGACTCTGAGGGAGGACGGGATGAAGAAAGTCTCCGCCGGGACGACCGCCCTCGAGGAAATCCTTCGGGTCACCCAAGAGGGATGAACCCGATGCCGACTTTTACCTACCAGGCCCGGGATGAGCGCGGCCGCCTCGTCAAAGGGGTCCTGGAGGCCGATTCCACCGTCGCCCTGGCCGACCGCTTGAGGAAGATGGGCTATCTCGTCACCCGGATTGACAGGGCCCAACAGGGCTGGGAAGGGCTGATCCGCTTTTCCTTCTTCCGGAAGGTTTCCCAGGAGCAGCTTCTCTTGAGCGTCATCCAGCTTGCCAATCTCGCTGAGGCGGGAGTCCCCCTCATCTCCAGTCTGGAGGCCTTGGCGGCCGACAACGCCCTCCCTTCCTTGCGAGAGGCGCTGGAGAAGGCCCGCAAGGAGATTGAAGGGGGAACCACTTTCTCGGAGGCGATGAGCCATTCGCCGGAAATTTTCCCGAAGCTCTTGGTGAGTCTCACGACGGTGGGAGAGGCCACGGGGAAGCTGGACACCGTCTTGAACCGCTTTGCCGGTTTTCTTGAAAGAGAGATCGCCCTGAAAAGGGAAGTCCAGGGGGCCCTGCTTTATCCCGCCGTGCTCCTCGCGGCGGCGGCGGCCCTCGTTCTCTTTGTGGTCTCTTTTGTGGTCCCGCAGTTTTCCATTCTGTACCTGAAGACCGGGATCCCGCTCCCGTGGCCCACCCGGATCCTCCAAGGGGTGGGGGAGGCGATCCGGACCCAGGGGTGGCTGCTGATCGCAGGAGGCGTGGCGGTTGTCGGAGGGTGGACGTTCTTGGAGCGCCTCCCCCGGGTCCGTTCTCAGAGGGACCGGATTCTCCTTAAGCTCCCCGTCCTGGGAGAGGTGATTCATCAGACCCTCGTGGCCCGATTCGCCAGGACCTTTGCCACCCTGGTGGGAAGCGGAGTGCCGATCCTCTCGGCGCTCGAGACGGTGGAGGGGGTCGTGGGGAACGACGTCCTCCTTCAGGAGATCCGGCGGCTCCGGTCCTCGGTGGAGCGGGGGGAGCGGCTGGCCGCGGTCCTCTCCGTGGGGAAGGTCTTTCATCCGGACGCGATCCAGATGATCCGAGTCGGGGAAGAGTCGGGAGCTCTGGATCAGATGCTCGAGCGCGTGGCCGATCTTTACGAAAAGCGGGTCAACTTCAGTTTGAAACAGATGACGACACTTCTGGAGCCGGCCCTCTTGGTGGTGATGGGAGGGGTCGTGGGGTTCATCATGGCTTCCTTGCTTCTTCCGATGTTCAACATGGTCAAAGTCCTGCAGACAGGAGGGGTTCGATGAAAGGTCAGAGAGGTTTCACCCTGGTGGAGCTCATCATCGTCATCGCGGTGATCGCGATTCTCCTCGGGATCGCCCTGCCGAGGATGCGCGGAATGATTGATGAGGGGAACACCGCCAAGGCGGCGGCGGAACTCAGAGCCCTCCAGGCGGCGGTCGAGTCGTACTACATCCACAACTCCAAGACCTACCCGGCGGATGGAAGTTCAACCTGGCAGTCGGCCTTGACGGCCTCCACGACCAAGCCGAAGCTGATCGGATCGGCCCTGACTGATCCCTTCAGCACCTCGAGCACCCAGTACCAGTACGACAAGTCCGCCAACGGCCTCTATTACGTCATCTGGTCGGTCGGGGTGGACAACACCGCCGACGTCACCTCCGTGAGCGACGCGGGGGCGGTCACCGGGGGGCCGGATGACGACATCTACGTTTCCAACGGCACCAGCGGCACCGGGGGTTTCTGATGCGGCTGAAGGTCCTCTTGATCGAGGACAATCCGGGCAGCGCCGAGCGGGTCCGCCAGCTTCTTCTAGGGGTCAAGTGGCCCTCTTTCGTCGTGGATCATGCGGTGGAACTTTCCGAGGGACTGAGTCGCCTTCAGAAGGAGGAGATGGACGCCGTCCTCCTCGACATGAGTCTGCCGGATGCCGGCGGCCTGGAGGCGTATCAGAAGATCCAGGCGCAGGCCCCGGGCCTGGCCGTCGTCCTCCTCACCGAGGCGGCACGGGAGGAAGAGGAGGCCCTCCAGATGATTCAGATGGGGGCCCAGGATTATCTGGTGAAGGGGCAGTTCGACGGGGAGCTCCTCGGTCGGGCTCTCCGCTACGCGATCGAGCGCAAGCGGGTGGAGAAGACCCTGCGGGCCAGCGAGGAGCTCTTCAGGGCCTTCATGGACAACTCCCCGGCCGTCGCCTTCATGAAGGACGAACAGGGTCGCTACATCTACTTCAACAAGCCCTTCGGGCGCCGCTTCAACATTCAGGCGGCCATGGGGCTGGGGAAGACAGACCTGGATTTCTGGCCGGAGGAGACGGCCAGACAGATTCGGGAGCACGACCTGGCGGTTCTCGATTCGAATCAGATGACCCAGATCGTGGAGACGGTCCCCGACGCCGAGGGGTCCCTCCGCCACTGGCTGGTCTTCAAGTTCCCGATCCCGGACCCTTCCGGACAGCGGTTTCTGGGGGGTGTCGCCATCGACCTCAGCGAGCAAAAACGGCTGGAGCAGATCAAAGACGAATTCATCACCGCAGTCTCCCATGAACTGAGGACCCCCCTCTCGATCACCAAGGAAGGAATCCACTTGATGCTCGAGGGAATCTTAGGGGCGATGAGCGAAGAACAGAGAAAGGTCCTCACCATCGCCAAGGAGAACATCGACCGGCTCGCCCGGCTCATCAACAGCCTGCTCGACATCTCAAAGCTCGAGGCCGGCAAGGTGGAGCTGAATCAGCGCCAGATGGACTTAAGCGGCGTCATCCGGGAGGTCGCCGCCCAATTTGAACCCAAGATCAAGGGAAAGGGACTCAAGCTTCGGATCCAGCTTCCCGCCGGGGGGCTCCCCGTCTATGCCGATTGCGACAAGGTGGTTCAGATTCTGTTCAACCTGATGGACAACGCCGTCAAGTTCACGGAGAAGGGCGGGATTCAAATCTCGGCCAAGGAGAAGGAAGGGTTCGTCGAGTGCGTTGTCGCCGACACGGGGAGGGGGATCTCCGCAGAGGACCTCCCCAAGGTGTTTGACAAGTTTCAGCAGTTTGAGCGGACGCCGGGTCCCGGGGAAAAGGGAACGGGGCTGGGGCTTGTCATCGCCAAGAAACTCGTTGATCTCCATGGGGGGTCGATCCGCCTGGAGTCCGAACTCTTTCACGGCAGCCGATTCGTCTTCACCTTGTTGAGGTATCAGGTGGAGACGGAATTTCAGGAGCGGCTCAAGGGGGTGATGGGCCACGCGGCGGCGACCGGAACGAAGATGTCCCTCCTCCTCGTGGAGTTGAGTTTTCCGAAGCCCGTCCCCTCCCCGGCGAAGCTTGAAGAGCTCCTCGTGCGGCTGGAGGGGGTCCTCCGGGAGGGGCTCTGCCGGAAGGGAGACGCCGCGGTCCGGATCCGGGGCGGTGTCGCCGTTCTCCTGTCCCATTGCGACCGGGATGGGGTCTTAAGGGCCAGGGACCGCCTGGAAGGGATTTTTAGGAAACACCTCCGTTTGGGCTTATCCCTTCCGGATCTCGAGTTCCGGTACGGCTACTCCACCGCTCCTGACGATGGAAAGGGCGGCCCGGAGCTGATTGAGAGGGCGAGGCAGATGCTCGGAGTGGAAGGGCCGATCAAGCTTGATCGGATTTTCCGGGAGCGGCTGGCCTCCTGATGAAGAATTCCCGCGGCTTCACCCTGGTGGAGCTCATCATCGCCCTCCTTCTCCTCGTGGGGGGGATCGCCTCCTCCACCTTCATCTTCAACCGGGGCCTTTTCGCGACGAACGACATGGAAATGGTGGAACAAGGGGTCGCCCTGGCCCAGGAGAAGATGGAGTCTCTCCGGGGGACAGCCTTCGCTTCCGTCGCCAGCGAGTCGAAGGCCGCCGTGTCCGGCTGGAGCGACTTCTCGCGAGAAGTGGCTGTCACTGAGCCTGCCGGCACGAACAGCGACTTCAAACAGGTGGTGGTGACCGTCACTTGGAATACGACCGGAGGGGAGCTCTCCACCTCCTTGACCAGCCATGTGGCCAACGTCGTCAACCAGTGAGACGCGCAACGTCCCCGGGGTCACTCTCGTGGAACTCATCATTTCCCTCCTCCTTTTCGCGGTGCTGATGACGGCGGCCGCTTTCTCGATGAACCCGATCCTCATCGCCTGGTCCAGTCACGAGGACCGGATGGAGCTTCAGCGGCAGGTCCAGCATGGGCTGGAGCGCTCCCTCCGGGACCTGCGGGGGGCGACGGCCCTTCAGGGCGATGCCAGCGACGCGATCCGCTTCACCCTCCGGGAAAGCGGGGTGAGCAATTCCTACATCCTGTACCTCTACAACGCCGGGGACAGCTGGCCGCCGGCCTTCAATCAGGCGACGTATCAACTCCGCAGGGCCTCCCTGGCCGGGGGCATCAACGGCACCTTCACCTACGGAGAAGGGACCCTCCTCATGCGGGATGTGAGGCCCCCCGCCACATCCGACTTGTCGGTGAGCGGCTCGGTGGCGACCTTGGACCTCACCCTTTCGAGGGCCGATGAAACCTTTCGGCTCCTTGAGAGAGTGAAGAGGCGCAACCCCTGATGTTGAGATCGCCATCTTCTTCTCGCGGCTCGGTTTTGATCATGGCGCTGGCGGTCGTCATCCTCCTCGTGAGCTTGACGGGGGGGTTCCTCTACGCGGTAGGGGTCTTTACTTTGAACAGCGGATGGGAGGAGACCGACGCGAAGGCCCTCTGGCTGGCCGAGGCGGGGCTTCAAAAGGGGATCTGGAATTTGAAGACCCCCTCGGGAAACGGGGGCCAGGGGGAGGACTGGACGACGGCCGGGACGACGGAAACCCTGGGAGAGGGCAGCTACACGATGGTGGTGGCCCGGTGGGATTTTGCTCTGGCGGCCAACGGAGCCACGGTCTCCGCTTCTTCCAGCATCAGTGGCCGAGAACCGGCAAACGCCATCGATGGGGACGATTCGACCTACTGGCAATCCGCGACGAAACCCACACCAGACGAACCGGACAAACCACCACAAGAGATCATTGTCACCTTCCCCTATCCCTTGACGCTCAACAAGGTTCGTTTCTTGGTGCCGTCCGGATCGCCCCCGCAGGCGCCGAAGGACTATGCGTGGCAGGTTTCGACCGATGGCACCAGTTACACTACCGCCGTGACAGTGACCCATAACAGCATCCTGGATAGGACAGATACCTTCTCGGCGCAATCCGACGTGAATTACCTGAAGCTTAGGGTAACCAAGATAAACGGCGGTAGCATTGGAGTCAGGATCGCCACGTTGGAGGCGATCGGTAGCAAGATCACCTCGGCGGGGTCGATCACCGCTTCCGGGAATACCACCAGCCGGACGGTCTCGCAGACGGTGGTGGCGGATGACGCTTCTCCGCAAAGCCAGGTGGCTTACGTTGAGCCGGATTGGGTGGAGCAATAAAGCAATGAAGAGCAATAGAACGATCGGCCTGGATCTGGGGGGCGCTTCCTTCAAGCTCGTCGTGGTGGAGCCCTCAGGGAACCGTCACGCCCTCGTTCATTCCAAGGTGGTCGATCTGCCCCTCCAGGCCGATTCCGCCGCCCGGCAGGCGGCGCTCGCCCAGCTTCTTTCCGGGATTCCGATTGAGAAAAACGCCCTCGTGGTCAGCGTCATGGATGATCCCTTTGCCTGCACGAGGGAGGTGATCACTCCTCCCATGCCCTCAGGGGAGCTCTCCGGGGCGATCCAGTGGGAGCTTCAGAGGTACCTGGCGGTTCCGGCTGAAGAGACCCTGGTGGATTACGAGCTCCTTGAGGAGGTGGAAGTTCAGGGGGCCAAGAAGCTGAAGCTCCTGGCCGCCGCCATCCCGGCGCAGGCGATCCGGGATCATCTGGAGCTTCTTTCCGGGTCCGGGATCAGGCCGGTTCAACTGGTTCCCAAGGCCCTCGCCCTCGCCCGGTGGTTTCAGGAAACTCAAAAGAGCCCGGAAGGGGCCGTGGCGGTGCTGGACCTGGGGGGGACAGGGTCCGAATTTGTCGTCGTGAAGAAGGGCCGGCTCCTCTTCGCCCGGAAGATTCCGGTCGCCGGATGCGACCTCACAAAAGGAATGACAGGGGTCCTCATGACTGCCCAGGGGCAGGTGGGCCTCACGGAGCAGGAGGCGGAGGAGATCAAGCGGAAGGTGGGGATTCCGCCGGCGGGGTTCGCCGAGCCCCTCTCCAGGGGGATTTCAGCGACGCAGCTTCTTTCCCTCATCCGGGGGTCTCTGGAGCGGCTCGCCCAGGAGTTGGAGCGGTCGCTCGCTTTTTACGCAGAGTCCACACGCGAAGAGAGCATCACCGAGCTCCTCCTCGTGGGAGGGGGGGCGAACCTGAAAGGGCTTCCCCAGTGGCTTGAAGGGCGCCTGGGGATCCGGGTGGCGGTGCCGGAGAATACGGAGCTCGCGCTGGCATCCCCAAGCGGGGCGGCCTGGATGGGGGGCCGCGGGATCAACCTTCTGCCCGGTGAGATTCGCCAGGCCCTGAGGATCCAGGTCCAGCGGGCGACGATGGTGGGGGTCCTAACGGCCCTCGTGGCCGGGATGATTTTCCTCAAGGTTGGGATGGGGATCACCCGGCAGACCCTCGCCACACAGATCCATTCCGCCCAGATCGAGATGGCTCTTCTCACCCCTCAGGTCTCTCGGGCGAAAGTGGAGTTGACGATCCGCGACCGACGGGCCCGCCAGCCCGATTGGGTGGAGCTTTTTAGAAATTTAAGCCGTACGGTCCCCCGGGAGATTTATCTCACCTCCCTCGGTGTGCAGGATGCTCAGATCGTTTTGCGGGGACGCCTCCGGGATCTGGGCAAAGCGCCGGATGTGGTTCTATCGGAATTCATGGAGGAGCTGGAGAAAGGGCCTCTCAGCCAGGTGCGACTCAATTCCACGCGCCGGTTGGGGGAGACCTCCAAGGAATCGGAGTTTGAAATCGGATGCTTCCTCTGAAGAAGACCCTTCAGGAGCTCGAAGAACTCCTCAGGCGCCAGCCGAAGGCTTTTCTGGCGGGGGGATTGGCCGCTCTCTTCGCGGCGGCCTGGGTCGCGTACGTGCCTGCCTTCTCTGGGATTCAGCGACACAGCCGCCAGTGGAGTCAGATCCGGTCCCAGTTGATCGAGGCCCGGCGGGTGGTGGATGAAGTTGGGCAGAAAGATCTTTCCCCTCTGCCGGACGCCCGTTCGCTTCCGGGGGTGCTGGAGCGATTGGGGTCGACGGCCCGCTCCCATCAGGTCCAGCTTCTCGGAGTGACCCCGGGGCCCCAGCGCTCCAGCGAGGTCGAGGGGCTTGCGGTGGTTCCCATGGAGCTTCAGGTGGAGGGGGAGTACCGCTCTCTGGGGGAGTTTTTGGGGGCGCTCACTCAGACCCCTTCTCTGGGAGCTGTTTTTGTGAAGCATCTTTCGATGAACCGGGAGGAACGGCTCATGCCGCGGCTGCGGGCCCAGGTGTCGATCGAGGTCTTCTTGAGCGGAGCGGGCGATGGAAGCTCATAAGAAGAAAATCTGGCTCATGGCCGGCCTTTCCCTTTTGGCCGTGGTCGTTTGGGTCCGGGGCCTGACCTCCAGACCCTCCTCCGGGGGAGGGGTTTCCCTTCCCGCCCCATCGGGGGTTCCGGTCGAGGAGAAAACTCAAGAAAGCGCTTCTTTTCCGGAAGGAGGAGAGTGGGGGGGAAACCCCTTTGATCTGGAGCGCCGGACGGTGGCCCCTCCGGTGTCTCCGGTGGGAGGCGAGGAGCCCTCCCATGTGGCCAGCGGCATCCTCTGGGACCCCAAATCTCCCTCGGCCATTGTCGACAACCGGGTGGTCAGCGCGGGGGACTCGGTGGGGCGCTGGCAGGTGGTGGAGATCCAGAAAGACAAGGTGGTCCTCTCCGATGGAGTCTCCACCCAGACGCTGAGTGTGGATTGACTTCCCGAATTTTTGTTTTCGTCCCATCTCATCAAAAAGTTCTCCTGTTTTCCGTCTCGGTGATGCTGCTTCTTCAAAGTTCCAGCTTTGCCGCCACGACAGCTGAGGAAAGGCAAGTCGGGTCCGAAGAAGAGCGAATCCGCCGTCCCAAGCCCGAAGAGGTCCCCACCTTACCCATCGCTCCGGTAGAGCTTCCCCCTGATGAGGAGCTTCCTCCTCCCCCGCTGCCTGGCGGGAAATTCCATGTCGAGCGGGTGGCAGTGGAGGGGGCCACCCTCCTGCCTGATCAAGAAATCAAGCGGCTCACAGCACCCCTGATCGGCAAGATGGCCACCCTCGAAGATCTGCAAGGAGTAGCCCAGGCGATCACTCGGTGGTACCGGGGCCGTGGCTACATCGCCTCCCGCGCCTTTGTCCCGGCCCAAACGATCGACAGAGGACTCGTTTGGATCCGGGTGATTGAAGGAAAGATGGGCGAGCTCAAAGTGGAAGGGAACCGTTTTTTCTCGACAGGGCTCATCGCCGCTCACGTCAAGATGCGCCCCGGTGAAATCCTCTACCTGCCAAAGCTTGAGGAGACCCTAAGATCCCTCAATGCCCATCCGGACCGGAAGGTGAAGATGGTCTTAAGCCGCGGCAGCCGTCCGGAGACGACCGATCTGCTTCTGCAGGTCACAGACCACGGCGCTTTTCATGCCGGTTACACCGTGGACACCTTCGGAACCAAAGCGACTGGGGAGATCCGGCACAGCGCCGTCCTTTCCCAAGGGAACCTGACCGGCCACGATGATCAGGCGTTCCTGCGATGGATCATCACCGAGTTTAACGGCCTCCAGGGCGGGGTCTTCAGCTACCTGCGCCCCCTGACCCCAGGAGGGGTCACCGCCACTTTGGATGCCAGCGGAGTCAAGAGCCGGGTGGGCGGCGACTCCAAGAACCTGCTGGCTCGAGGAGACGCTATCACCGTGAGCCCAGGTCTCCTCTTTCCCCTGTTTCGCCGCTCCAACTGGGAGTTGGAGGGGATCGCCGGTTTTGACATCAAACGGATTCGGACCCACCAGGATGAGGTGACGAATTCCAAAGATGATCTGCGGGTCTTTCGCGGCGGAATGAACCTCTTGGAGCAGGACACTTACGGCCAGGGGCTCTTCTCTTATGAGCTTCGGTATGGGTTGGGCAGTTTTCTCGGTTCTTCTCACTCGGAGGACCCGGCGGCCAGCCGGGCCGGTGCCGGGGGCTCCTTTGTGCGATGGCTGGTCAATGTCGGAAGAATTCAAAAGAGCTTTTGGGGAACCTCCCTGGTTTTTCGGGGCTCTTCCCAGCTTTCCAGCGAGCGGTTGGTGCCCGCGGAGCAGTTCCGGTTGGGGGGTTTCGACACGGTCCGCGGCTACCCCGAAGGGCACTACCTGGCGGACTACGGCTATCAGACCAGTATCGAACTGCGCGCTCCGCTGAGCCGGTTTTGGCCTGCAGCGGAGGGGGCCACCGATTTTAGCTCCCGATTGCGCCGATCCTTGCTTTTGGTCAGCTTCTGGGACTTTGCGGAGGGGTACTTGAAGTCTCCCAGGTCCGGCGAGGATGCCGATGAGCGTTTAAGCGGGGTGGGGTGCGGTCTGCGTCTGCGCCCAACGCCGGAGTCCAGTCTTCAGTTGGATCTTGGCTGGCCGGTGGGGGACCGGGATCCTCCTGGGCG
>JACPXR010000116.1 GCA_016196465.1 Candidatus Omnitrophota bacterium
CTGCTGGGCGAATGTCATCCTCGCGAAAGCGAGGATCGGATTCCCGCTTTCGCGGGAATAACGAGGAAATTCTTGAGGAGCTGCTTCCCGGCCTCGGTGAGGATCGACTCCGGATGAAACTGGACGCCGTGGATGGGGAAGTGCTTGTGCCTTAAGCCCATGATCTCGTGCTCTTTCGTCTCGGCGGAGACTTCAAGCACGTCGGGGAGATTCTCCTTTCTGACGATGAGGGAGTGGTAGCGAGTCGCCTCGAACGGATTGGGGAGCCCCCGGAAAACCCCTTTGCCGTCGTGGTAGATCTGGCTTGTCTTGCCGTGCATGAGGCGGACGTTCCTCTCGACCACTCCCCCGAAGGCCGCCCCGATGCACTGGTGCCCCAGGCAGACCCCCAGGATCGGGACCTTGGGCCCGAGCTGGCGGATCACCTCGTTGGAGACGCCGGCGTCCTTCGGCGACCCCGGGCCCGGGGAGATGACGATCCGATCGGGCCGGATTTGCTTCACCTCTTCCAGGGTCAGCTTGTCGTTCCGGTAGACCAAGAGCTCCGCCTTCAGCTCCCCCAGGTACTGGACGAGGTTGTAGGTGAAGGAGTCGTAGTTGTCGATCATCAAGATCCGTTCTTTGCGCATCGATTAGACGAGTCCCTGCTGGGCCAGCCGGATTGCCTCCAGCATGGCGGCCGCTTTGCTGCGCGTCTCCTGATACTCTCGCTTTGGGATGGAGTCCGCCACAATCCCCGCTCCCGCCTGCACCGTCGCCTGGTCCCCCTGAAGGAGAATCGTCCGGATGGTAATGCAGGCATCCATGTTCCCCGAGAAGCCGACGTACCCCACCGCCCCGGCGTAGGGCCCCCGTCGGGTCGGCTCGAGCTGTTCGATGATCTGCATCGCCCTCACCTTCGGCGCCCCCGTGACCGTCCCCGCCGGGAAGGCGGCCCTCAAGACATCGAAGGCATCCACGGAATCCCTTTTTTCCCCCACCACATCGGAGACGAGGTGCATCACGTGAGAGTACCGCTCCGTCTCCATGAAGGATCTCACCTTGACGGTTCCGTACCGGCAGACCCTCCCGATGTCGTTGCGGCCCAGGTCCACCAGCATCAGATGCTCCGCCCGCTCCTTGGGATCCGCTTGAAGCTCCTTCTCCAGCTGCCGGTCTTCATCGGGCGTCCTGCCCCGCCGGCGCGTTCCCGCGATCGGGCGGGTCCGGATGGTGGACCCCTCGCACTGCACGAGGATCTCAGGCGAGGAGCCGATGAGCGTCAGCTCCCGGAGATTCAGGTAGAACATGTAGGGAGAGGGATTCAAAGACCGGAGGGCCCGGTAGATGGAAAAAGCGGGTGCCTTCACCCTCATCGAAAAACGCTGGGAGAGGACCCCCTGGATGATCTCACCACCGGAGATCCCCTTTTTCGCCTCACCGACCATCCGAAGGAACCGCGCCCGGTTGATGTTGGAGCGGATTTTAAGCCCCCTGCCCCGCCTTCGCGGAACCTTCTTTTCCCTGGGAAGGGGCCCCTTCAGCCGATCGGCCAACTCGTCGATCCGGCCGACCGCCTCGCGATAGGCCTTCGAGATCCCTCCCGGGGAAGTCCCCTTCGTCAGGTCGACATGGGAGACGATCTTCAACCGGTGCTCCACATGATCGAAAATCACCACGGTGTCGGCCAGGAGAAAGATCGCGTCCGGCGCTTTCAGGTCGTCCTTGGCCAGCGACGGAACCGGCTCAAAGAACCGGACCAGGTCATAGCCGATGAACCCCACCAGCCCCCCCACGAAACGGGGAAGCCCGGCCAGGGAGGCGCTGCGGTAAGGAGCGATGATCCGGCGCAGCTCTTGAAAAGGATCTCCCCGGACCTCCAAGCGTCGAAGTCGGTTCCCCTCCTGAAGGGTGATCTTCCTCCCCTTGCTCCGGAAGACAAGCCGCGGGGCGCTCCCCAGGAAGGAGTAGCGGGCCAGCTGTTCCCCTCCTTCCACCGACTCCAAGAGAAAGGCCGGCCCTTTTCCTTCGATCTTCAGGTAGGCGGAGAGGGGGGTCTCAAAATCCGCCAGGACCTCCCGGACCACCGGAATGAAATTCGCCCGGCGGGCGAGTCGCCGGACCTCAGCGAGACTCGGATGGACCATAGACTTTCTTCGGGTCAAACACCTTTCTGCCCGCCGTCCGCCACCTTCCCGCCCGGGCATTGAGGCGGCGGAAGAAGCAGCTCCGGTACCCTTCGTGGCAGGCCCCTCCCGCCTGGGAAACCTGCACCAACAGGGCGTCCCCGTCGCAGTCGAGAAAGATTTTCCTGACCCGCTGGATGTGGCCTGAGGTTTCCCCTTTGAGCCACATTCGCTTGCGGGATCGGGAGTAAAAGTGGGTCTTGCCGGTGGAGAGGGTCTTCCGGACCGCCTCCTCGTTCATGTACGCCACCATCAAAAGCTCCTTCGACCGGGCGTCCTGGATGAGGGCCGGAACGAGCCCCTTTTCATCAAACCGGATTTCCTTGATCCACCGGACAGATCGCATCAAGACCTCACCGGAATCCCTTGGCGCTTCAAGTACCGCTTCGCCTGAGGGATCGTGTAGGCGCCGAAGTGAAAGATCGAAGCGGCCAGCACCGCGTCGGCGCGGCCCTCTTTCAGGGCGCGGGCGAGGTGCTGTAAATTCCCCGCCCCCCCGGAGGCGATCACCGGCACACCCACCGCCCGCGAGACCGCCCGGGTGAGGGCCAGGTCGTAGCCGGCTTTCGTCCCATCGCGATCCATCGAGGTCAGAAGAATCTCTCCGGCCCCCCGGGCGCAGGCCTCCCTGGCCCAGCTCACCGCGTCCCGCCCGGTCGGCGTGCGGCCTCCGTGGACGTACACCTCCCAACGGGACACTGCTCTCTTCGCGTCGATCGCCACCACGACACACTGGCTCCCAAAGCGCCTGGCCGCGTCGGTGATGAGCCGAGGGTTCCGGACCGCCGCCGTGTTCAGGGAAACCTTGTCGCATCCCTGCGCCAGGAGGCCCTGGATCTCCCTTAAAGAGCCGATCCCGCCGCCGACGGTGAAAGGGATGAAAAGGACCTTCGCCACCTCCCGGGCGAGCCGCACGCGGGTCGCCCGTCCTTCGGCGGAAGCGCTGATGTCGAGGAAAATAAGCTCGTCGGCCCCCTGCGCCTCATAGCGGCGGGCCGCCTCGACGGGGCTTCCGGCGTCCTTTAAGGCGAGGAAGCGGATTCCTTTGACAACCCTGCCGTCTTTGACGTCGAGGCAGGGGATGATCCTTTTAGCGAGCATGCCTTCACCGCTTCCTTCAAATCGAGCCGCCCCTCGTACAGCGCCCGGCCCACCACCACCCCGGTCAAGCCGGCCGACTCGAGACCTTTGAGCATTTTGAGATCCTCCAGCGAGCTCACCCCCCCGGAAGCAAAAAAGCCCGCCTGGCCGCCGATGATCCCCAACACCTGCTTCAAGAGATCCACCGACGGTCCGCCCATCGTGCCGTCGCGGGTGGTGTCGGTGTAGATGATCGTCGAAACCCCCTGCTGGATGAGCCGCCGGATCAGGGCTTCCGGCTTCATCCATTCTTTCCGGACCCACCCTTCAATCGCCACCCGGCCGTCCTTCACGTCCACCGCCACGGCGATCTTCGCGCCGTGCGCCTTGAGGGCCCGGGTGACGAAGCTCTCGTCGAGACACGCCTTCGTCCCGAGGATCACCTGGGCCACCCCCGCCTCCAGATACTTGGCGATGGCCGGAACGCTCCGGATCCCTCCGCCGGTCTGAACCGGCACGGGAACGCTCTTGGCGATCTTGGCGATCGTCTCCAGGTGCCGGGGAGATCCGGTCAGGGCCCCGTCCAGATCCACCACGTGAAGCCGCGGCGCGCCGGACTCCACCCATTGCCGGGCCACCGCCAGGGGATCCTCCGAGAAGACGATCTCCTGCGAGAAATCCCCCCGCACCAGCCGCACCACCCTTCCCTTTTTAAGATCAATGGCAGGAACAATCAGCATCGGTTGACCATCTCCAGGAAATTTTTTAAGACCGTTAGGCCAAAGCGTTGACTCTTCTCCGGATGAAACTGCGTGGCCCAGAGGTTCGGGCCTCTCTCAATCGCCGATGGAAATTCGAGCCCGTACTGGGTCGTGGCGGCGACCACTCCCTTCTCCTTGGGGTCGGCGTAAAAGCTGTGGACGAAATACATGAAAGCCCCCTCGGGGACCCCTCTGAACAACGCCCCCTGCTTCACCCTTTGGATCTGATTCCATCCGATGTGCGGGACCTTGAGGGCCGCGCGCCGCGGAAGCCGCCGGACGCGGCCGGCCAGGATGGAAAGGCCCTTCACGCCGGGCGACTCCTCGCTCGAGGAGAAGAGAAGCTGGAGCCCCAGGCAGAGCCCGAGAAAGGGCTTGCTTCCTCGAATCGATCCTTTGATCGGCTCCATCAGATTCCTCTTCTTCAGCTCCGCCATCGCCTCCCCAAAAGCCCCCACGCCGGGGAGGATCAGCCCCTTGGAGCGGCAGACCGCCCCCGGATCCGAGGTCACCTTCACCCTGCCCCCGAGAAACTCAAAGGCCTTGGCCACCGAGGCGAGGTTCCCCATTCCGTAGTCGACGATGGCAATCATGGAATTATAGTTTTCCTTTGGTGGAAGGAACCCCTTTGACCCTCGGGTCCCGCTCCACCGCCTGACGAAGGGCCCTTCCCAGCGCCTTGAAGACCGCCTCCAAAAGATGGTGGGTGTCCTCGCCGGATTTGAGGACGTCCACATGAACCGTCAGCCCGGCCCGGCTCACGAAGCTTTCCAGAAAATGCCTGGCGTCCGAGACTCCATAAGAGGAAGGGCCGACTCCCCTCTTGCCCGCCCACCCCCACCCAAGATACGGGCGGCCGCTCAAGTCGACCACACCGCGGACGCGGGCCAGCGTCTCATC
>JACPXR010000127.1 GCA_016196465.1 Candidatus Omnitrophota bacterium
GGCCCGCCCGGGGCGTACCGATCCATCGGCCAGAACCGGGAAGAGTCCGGGGTCAACAGCTCGTCCGCCAGGATCGGCTTTCCGCCCAGCAGGCCGAACTCGAACTTTGTGTCCGCGATGATGATGCCGCGCGACCTGGCATGGTCCCTGGCCGCGGCGTAAACCGAGAGGCTCGCCCTCTTCAGCTCCTGCGTCAAGGGGCCGCCGATCCGGCGGGCCATCTCCTCCTCGCTGATGTTGAGGTCATGGCCCGACTCCTCCTTGGTGGCCGGCGTGAAGATCGGCTCCGGGAGCGCCTGGGACTCGACCAGGCCGGGCGGCAGCTTCACCCCGCAGACCGAGCCGCTCTTGTGATACTCCTTCCACCCGGAACCGGAGAGATAGCCCCGGACCACGCATTCGATCGGAACCACCTTCGCCTTCTTGACCAGCATCGAGCGGCCGGCCAGGAGGGCCCGATGGGGCGTGAGGGAATCGTAGCGCCGGAGGATCTGGTCGAACTCCCAGGCGACGAAGTGAGAAGGAACCTGGTCCTTCATCCGGGCGAACCAGAAGGCGGAGAGGGCCGTCAGCACCGCTCCCTTGCGGGGGATGCCGGTGGGGAGGATCACGTCGAAGGCCGAGATCCGGTCGGTCGCCACGATCAACAGGTGCTCCCCCAGATCGTAGACATCCCGGACCTTGCCCCGTTTGAACAACGGGATCTGATCCAAGCAGGTTTCCAAAACGGCGTCCGAGACCATTCCTAACCCTCCGTGAACTGCCCGGGCCGGCAGGCCTCGCAGGGGCAGATGGAACGCAGGTACTCGTGAGAAAAGATTCCGGTCGCGTGCCCGTCACTCCACCGGATCGAGAGGGCGTAACGCCCCACCGGCTGGAGCTCAAGCGGCTTCACCTCGGAGGCCGGCCCGAGGGCCGTGGTGAGGCTTCCTCCAGCCGAAGCCGCCGGCGGAGCCGCCTCGCCCCCCTCCCGGCAGGCGGCGCAGGGGCAGGAGGACCGAAGCAACCTCCAGGTGTACAGGCTCTCGTGGCCGTCGCTCCAGAGGACCTTTAAACCGGTTTCACCGACCCGCTCGATCCGCTGCGGATCGTGGCTGGCTTTCATCTCTGATATAATCCCACCCATGAGCGACATCGCAGCCGAGGTTCAAGCGGCCCGCCAGCGGGCGGGCTTGGCCCAGCGGTTCCCCCGGGCCCTGCTGGCAATCCGAGGGGCCGACCGGGTCCGCTTCCTCCACAATCTTGTTTCCCATGATATCAAAGGACTCCAACCCGGACAAGACCGGCCCGCCTGCCTGCTCGACCGGCAGGGGAAGATCCGGGCCGCCTTCCTCGTCCAGGCGAGGCCGGAGGAGCTGATCCTGGAGATGGACCCGGCCTACCGATCGGTCATCCGCCCGCTCCTGGAACAGTACCGGATCACGGAGGCGGTTGAGTTCGAGGATCTGACCGACCGGTACCGGAACCTCCTCCTGATCGGCCCTCGATCCGAGGCGATCCTCGCGGAGATTCCCTCGGGGACCCTCTTTAGCCGAGGCCGCTGGAACGATTTTCGGATCCCCGCGATTCAGCTCTGGGTCGATCCCGAAGCCGAGCCGCCGCTTCGAAGCCGCCTCATGGCGACGGGCCGACCGATGGGCCTCGCCGGCATCTCTCCGGAGGCGCTGGAGATCCTTCGGATAGAGGCGGGGATCCCCTGGCCCGGGCGGGAGATCGACGAGACGGTGATCCTCAATGAGCTGGGGCAGGAGGACTGGGTCAGCTTCACCAAGGGATGCTTCGTGGGGCAGGAGATCGTGGCCCGGATCAAGTACCGGGCTCATCCGCCGCGGCTGCTGACCGGCTTCCTCATCCAGGCCGACGCGCCGCCTCCTCCGCGAAGCGTCATCGAACTGGACTCGCACGAGGTCGGGGTGATCACCTCCGGCTGTTTCTCCCCCACCCTGAACCGGGTGATCGCTCTGGGATTCCTCAAGTTCGGTCTCCCCGCAACCGGCCTTCTGGTGAGGACCCCGAAGGGATCCTTCCCCGCCATCGTGACCCCGCTGCCGTTCGTTTAGCAGTCTGCTGAAAAAGGGGCATCTGCCACCTTTTTGAGCAGACTGCCTTGGCGGGGTTTTTCAGCAGCCGGTTAGTCTACCGGGAGTGGACCACGCCGATCCGGGGACAGTAGCGCTCCACCGGGCACCGGCTGCACCAGGGGGACACCGGATGGCAGATCGTCTGCCCGAAGCTGACCAGGAGATCGTTGTACCGGATCCAGTGCCGCTTCGGCAGCTTCGCCCGCAGCGCCTGCTCGGTCTCTCCCGGGGTCTTCGTCTTCACGTACCCCAGCCGGTTCGAGATCCGATGGACGTGGGTGTCCACGCAGATCCCCAGCTTCCCGAACCCGACGGTGACCACCAGGTTGGCGGTCTTCCGGCCGACCCCCGGAAGGGTCAGGAGCTCATCGAGGGAACCGGGAACCTTTCCGCGGAACCGCCCGATCAGGTGCTGGCAGATCTGATGGATCCGTTTCGCCTTGGTTCGATAGAAGCCGACCGGGTAGATCAGCCGGCGGATCCTGCTTAGGGGAAGGGCCAACAGCTGCTGCGGGGTCCGGGCCCGCGCGAAGAGCCGGGCCGAGGCCTGGGCCGTGACCTGATCCTTCGTCCTCAGGGAGAGGAGGCAGGAGATCAGGATCCGGAAGGGATCCTTGGTTTCTTCGCCGAGCTGGCTGACGGCCGGGAGGGCCCACTGCTTGGAGGCGAGCTTCAGCAGCCGGATGACGGCGTCAATGTCGGAGTCCCGCATCCCCCCATCCCACCGGCCGGCCTCGATCTAACGCAGGACCAGCTCGGTATCGGTGGCCCGGACCCCGTCCAGCTTCCGGATCTTGGAGACGATCACCGCCAGCTCCTCGTACGGCTCGGCATCCACAAAGGCGACCATGTCGTGGGCGCCGGTCACCTGATGGACGAACTGGACGCCGGCCATCCGCCGGACCGCTTCCTGGGCCTGCGCCTCCTGACCCGGATGGACATCAATCATCACAAACGCCTTGGGCATCGGACCCTCGATTCTTCTACTGGGGAGCAACCCCCATTACTACTAAAGGTACCGGAGGGTTATTTCTACCATGACGCAATACGTTGTAAACTTCACCTTCATAGTAGGCTATTCCTGTCGACATCTCAGATTGCATAGACTTCATGGGCAGCACTTCTATTCCAACGTTAATGATATTTCCACTGTAAAAAAGCAGGTGTTTAACAAACAGATCGTAAGCGACGAACGCATATTTCCCGAACTGGACTTCAATGGCGATATTATCCTTAACGAAGTCTGTCTGCTTATATGAACGAATGGGTTCGGACACGCCTCGTTCAATTAAAAATTCCCTCTGCTTCTCAAGAGAAAGGTCTATCAACTCGCGCATTATCGTATGGTCGGTTGTCACGTAATAAGAATACCGCTTTTCTTCCCATTTTTTCTTTCTGAGAAGCGTTCTGAACTCCCTGTTCAATTCATCCGGGTTATACAACAATTTCCCTTTCATTGTCTTCTCTTCACTGACCTTAGTCCTAAATCTCTTAGCCTCTACCTGTTTTATCACATCTAAGATTTCTCGGTATACGGTCTTATGATGAACCAACAAAAACTCTTCTCCGTTTAAATGAGAGTATCTGGCAACAATCCGCATGACTGCATCATCCCTGAACTTTGAAGGGCATTCTGGAGTGCTCGCAATTGACCGGCCGATTCCCCGACAAAAAATTATTCAGTTCGAACAAGGTGGGTTCTTCCCTCCCAATGCGTATGAACTTAACTCCGCCTTCGTATTTCTTGGAAGGATCGTATATCGGACGCTCCATGGGTCGAATACGCAGAGAACCTTTATTGGCAAGATTGATACGCTCACGAGCAATCCTCATATACCGACGGTCAATTTCCGCGCCAACAGCTTTTCGCTGATGGAGCAACGCTGCTATTGCCGTCGTCCCAACTCCAAGAAAAGGATCCAACACCCAATCATGTTCACGGGTCAGCGCAAGAACAAAGCGCTGAATCAATTCGATTGGAAATTGGCACGGATGAATCGTCTTCTCTGGGTGGTTGTGCTTAACGTTCGGGATAATCCATACATCGCCAGGGTTCTTGCCGAGTGGGTTGCAAGAAGGTTGGCCGGCCTTGGGTCCTTTAAAGTATTTCTTGTGAGGGTACTTTTGGGGAATCCTTATAGCATCCAAGTTGAACGTATAATGATTGCTTTTTGTAAACCACAAAACAGTTTCGTATCGGCCTGAAAACCGCTTCGAGCAGTGCAACCCATGTTCAAAGTGCCAAACAATTCTGTTTCGAAGTTTAAGACCTTGCGCTTGAAACAGGGGGAAAAGAACCATATCCAATGGAATAATCTCGCTGCCATCCACATAATTTCCAACTTGCCAGCAGATACTACCTTCATCGTGGAGTACCCTTACACACTCTTTGATGATTTCCCTCTGGCCCTCTAAGTAATCTTTCAATGGAACTCGCTTTTCATAAGGCTTCCCAAGGTTATATGGCGGCGAAGTAATAACGAGCTGAATCGCTCTGGGAGGAATCTGTTTTAAAAGGTCTAGGCAGTCGCCCTGAAAAAGAACCGCTTCTGCGGAGAGTTTGAAATCTTCGGCAATATTGAATTGTTTACAAACGCCATTGTCCTGAGACATCTGCCCTCACCAGTACTTCGGAGGAATTGTATCAAAGTTAATCATGAAGAGAAACCCTCTTGGGCAATCAGAGTTTCCGGAAGAGGCCGACCACCTTCCCCATGATCCGGACCGACTCGTTGCGGGGATGAACGAACATCGGCTCGATGGCCGGGTTCTCCGGCTGCAGCCGGATCCGGCCACCCCTGCCCCGGTAAAACCGCTTGACGGTGGCCTCCCCCTCAATGAGGACCGCCACGATCTCCCCGTTGTCCGCGGTCTGCTGGGGCCGGACGATCACGACATCCCCATCCATGATCCCCGCCCCGATCATGCTCTCCCCATGCACCCGGACCGCGAAGCAGCCCGGGCCCGGCACCCACCGGGGATCCACCCCCAGCCGTTCCTCCACGTGCTGCTCCGCCAGGATCGGCTGGCCGGCCGCGATCCGCCCCACCACCGGGATGAAGACCGGCGCGGGGGAGGGACCCTCCCCCAATATCCGGATCCCCCGGGCCTGGCGGCTGCGCTCGATGGCTCCCTTGCGGACCAGGGCATCCAGATGGACGGTGACTCCGCGAAGTGATCTCAACTTTAAGCCCTCCCTGAGCTCTCGAATGGTGGGGGGAGCCCCCTTCCGATCCAGGTGCCGACGGATCAGATGAAGCACCTGACTCTGTCGATGGGTGAGGTCTTTGGTCTCCATGGAGACATTAGTCTACCCGCGGGCCGCTTCCTGGGCCTGCGCCTCCTGACCCGGATGGACATCAATCATCACAAACGCCTTGGGCATCGGACCTCCCTCTTCAGAGCGAGCTCAAGAAATCTTTCAGAAGAAGCGCGCTAAATATGTGAATGCTCGATGCTTCGATGGCCTTATAAAAACTGGCTCTTCACCGTTTCGTGTGGGTGATTTTCACGGTTTTTCAAGGATCTGGGATGAAAGAGGTGAGCACTTTGAGCTTCAAGTACTCGGGGTCTCGGATCCCATAGGCCCTGCGTTGAATTACCCGGATCTTGTTGTTGA
>JACPXR010000135.1 GCA_016196465.1 Candidatus Omnitrophota bacterium
CCAATTCGACCATCTGATCTGTCCGGACCGCGGTGTTGAAGATGCCGCTGCGGGTACTTTGAAGGATGGGGGAAAATCCCCCCCTTACGCGGCGGCGGAAATCCCGATCCTGAAAGATCTCCGCCGCTGTCTTTTGCTGTCTTTCCAGCTCCCTTCGCCTTTCAACGACATGGGCCAGCGCCTCGTTGAGTTTTCGTCCCCGCTTGTTCATCTCCAAAGCGATGTAGTAGGCAAGAAGGTGGCTTGCCATCGTCAAGAAGACAGGGGCGAAATGCTCATTGGTATCCGGAACCCGGATGACATCCACCTGTCGGAATTGCTCCCTGCCCTGAGCATCGATCAGCTTGGTTTGCTTATGATCAAAACGATGATCATCCTGGGTGGTCACAACCGTCAGCGCAAGGGTATGGGCCAACATGGAATCCAGTTCGCCAGGGAGGTTGCGCTGAACAAAATCGCCCTCTCCGTGAACATTGGCGGCCAGCACCAGTGCCCATGGCAAAGCGGAAAAGACGACATGTTTCAGATTGGAAATGGATGTGTCAAAGAAGCAGCGATAGCAAAGCTCCGACAGTTTAATGAGGGCCTCGTGGGCCGCTATCTCCGCGGGTCCGCTCCCCACAACAGCCCAATCCGGCTTGACAAGAGGAAAGAACTGGGCTGCGCGAATGAGAGGATGGTTCCCCTCTGAGCGGGTGACCGATTGCTCAAAGCCCCGCATCTTTTCAGACATCTGCTGGAGCTCTTTGACGTCTTCCAGAAACACTCCGTTCGGCACTCCGAGCTCCTCGGCAATCTTCATGGCGTAAATAACGCCTGCCGCGATCTGAGCGTAGTACGCCTTCGTAGAGGCGACGGCGATCTCGATATCGCGCCCGGTCCCTGTGAAGAGCACTCCCCCACCGTATTTCGCGATATCAAACGCCGCATCAGACTCCCGGGCGTTGATGACCCCCATGGGACGCGCCCCGCGCTCTGTCGCAGCGGCTAGGGCCTGGTTTGTATCTGCAGTCTTCCCGGACTGGGAGATAACGATCACCAACGCATCTTCCATCGAAGGGGCCAGATCGAAGGCTTGAAATTCGTTCGCCAGCGCTGCTTTTACCTCGATGGGGTGGGCCAACTTTCCCTTGGAGAGATAGTCGCGCAAGACATTAACAATCACCTCAGCAGCAACATGGGCAGTGCCCATTCCAATGAAGATCACCCGCCGATATCGTCCGGCCCGCAGTTCCTCCGCAACCTTGAGAGGAAACTCTTCTTCATTGAGATTGATCTCAACGGCTTCTTGTGGCGGCAAAGCGGGATCTGCAGTTGGAATGGGAAGGGTGGAAATCTTCCCGAAGAGAGTGGACTCGAACATATTGGCCGCTTCGCCGATCTCCTTGGCGAAATAATGCTCGTAGCCGGGCGGCAAGTAGACATCCCGAGTGGTCTTCGTCGTGGATTTGAGATCCGCAGGCCCCAGCGGAACTTCTGTGCCATTGAATTGATATACCTTCAGGCTCTCCAAAGTCGGAGGCAGGCCCTGGTCAATCGCAACGACTTGCCCTGGCTGAATCTGGATATACTGCTGAGTGAGATCTACAAATCCATAGTCTTCGGAGGCCGGGTGAAAGCCATCCGGGGAGATGCCCACATACAAGCTCTGTCCTTTCCCATTCACCGCCAGATAAATCTTCCCCGGTTCCAGGTCAGACTGAACCTGGATGGCGAAAGAACCGGCAAAGTCTCTCCCCGCCCGCTGGATGGCCTCAAGCAGGCTGTATCCCAACCCCAGATAATGTTCAATGCGAAGGGGAATGAGTTTTGTATCGGTGCCGATCTTGCTGCTGATGGACCGCCTGCTCCAAGGACCAGACCAGTTCTGGTACTCCTCGACCAGATTGGGATAGAAGGAATGCTGGGTGAGGATCTCCCGGTTGTAGTTGTCAATGTCTCCATTCAAAACCGCCAGAATGGAGCCCATCTTCCCATACCTGGGAGCGATCCCCCGCAACTGAGCCACGATCTCAACGGTACGATCATCCCTCTCGATCAGACCGTACTCCGCCGTTACTTCGCCTGAGGGTAGATCCTGATAGAGTCCCCGGTTGTCCACCGGATGGGCATTCTCAATGGAAATGATTCCCGCTGAAGCCCATCGGCTATGGAGAATTACGTCGAATGCCTCCAGGGGTTGTCGCAGGACTTCCTGGAAGGCTTCGTTTCCTATCATCCTCCCCCGGATGGCCCCTACGTTTTCCCCGAGACGCCCAACGACCTCTGCGATCTTGTACACGAAGGTCACTGTCACAGGCTTCTGGAGGTCGGGCCTCCCATCCGAGTCACGTACGATCCGAATGACGACACTCCCATCTCTCAGATCGGGCCTCTCAGTCCTCTCCAGCAACTCCCGCTGCACCGAAAGGTCTAATGCGGCGAGATAAGATTCATAGGCCGAGTAGCTGTGGAACGTTGCCATCACAGAGACCCCTAAAGAGTCACGGCCTCGGGTCTCCATCCGGTAGTCCATCCCGTTGAACGCCATCGTCAGCGCCCAGAGATACCGCAGGGTGGTGGCTGGCACGGAGGACTTCTCCAGGGGGGAGAGATCTCCCAGCCCCCCCAGCTCCTCCACCTTTCTGACATTTCCCAACACATCATTTCTCACATTCCACGCGGTATCCTTGAGTTTGATCAGCGTGGAACGCACAATCTCCTGATCCCTCAAAGAGTGGATCTCGTCGGAGCGATCTCCCATTGCCTTTTCTTCTCGACGGATAAGAGCCTCCAGCCGGTCCGTAAGCTCCTTCAGATACATCCGCCGTTCTGCACTTCGAAAGACATGGGCGAATTGAGAAAAGCGCTTCAACTCCCAAGAGCGCGAGAGGTAGGCCTCGACACCTTGCTGCCCACCCGCATACACCTCAAGCAGGTCGTTTCGGAAAGTTGCCTGTTTGGATAGATTGCCGATGAGTGAGCCGAATGCTTCGCGTCGCCGATCCTGCAGTTGGCGTTCCTCTTTCTGCAGCTCCCGGAAGCCCATCTCCCATTTCCCAATCGATTTCTTATACTCGCTCTCCCCCTCTTTACCCCTTGGTCTGGATGGACGCCCCTGCAATAAACGCTGCCGCTCTTGTCTAAGGCGACGGGCCTTTGCGAGATACTGAGCGACTCCCTGGGCGGCTGACGATGTCAACAAAACAGGAACTTCGTCTGCCAATCCCCTCTCTACCTTTCTAAAGACAACCCTTCCGCCCACAGGTGTTCCTTCAGGACCTTCCAAGCGAATGGATTCCTCCTCGTCTACCAACAGATAAACCGGCTTTCTGGCATCTAAGATGCTTGAGATCCCTGTATTCTCCAGAGTCTCGACAACACCTGCAAAGCGGGAGAGATCCAGTGGCGGCTCCTTGGGATCATAATTGGGCTGGAGACTTGGAGCCTCGCCTCGGGTCGCACAAAAGAGACACCTTTTGAGGACCGCCGCCGCCACAGCGGCAAGGCCTCCATCCCGGATCCCATCTGCCAAATCGGCCAGAGAAGCTTTCATCCAATGGCGAACCTGCGGATGATTCGGCTGACGGACAAACGCCTCGACTGTAGGCCAGTGAACTCGCACCGGTTCATCGAAGCGAATGATCCCTTCATTGGGTATGGTCAGCCCTCCAATCCACAACCAAGCACTCTCCTCCGCGCGAGACACCAGCGCACCGGTATCTAATCTCTCCGATTCGACAAGAGTGCTTACCGAAGAGGGTACAGCCTGTCTCGTTACTTGGAAGTTAGCCACAGGGAGGTACTGCGGCAGTACGCCAACGGACGACCCGCTCGGCCATTGGGACAGACCTTTGATTCCAGGCCGGGTAACCCCTGGAGCGAGAACCTCCTCGAGGCCGGATTGGGAGCGGCCCTCGATGCCGGGGCGCAGCGCCCAAGCGGGACAGGCTTGGGAGAAGCTAAAGGAAAGGATTGTGAGTATCGAGAAGAAGCGGCGAAGCATTGGATCCCGTTTTAGCGCCATGTCGTTGTCCTCCCCGTCGAGGCGTGGTATACTTGGAGCGTGAAGTTGAGCGATTCCAAGCGGCGGTATCTGGCTGAGATTTGCGCAAAGATAGTTGAGTTCGTCATCTCGATCTTGCTCATTGGCCAGCTCGTCACCGGCCGCCTGAGTGTACGGATGATCTTCGGTGCTGGATTCATAGCCGTGGGCCTCATTCTGCTTGGAGTCTGGTTAACACCTGACGGTGACTCTGTAAAGAAAGGAGTAGGCTGATGAATGATCTTGTGGCGTTGCTCCCCCTTGCCATGGTCACTCTTTTGATGGGCGTCATGGCCTTCATCGTCTGGCGGCAGGACCATCCGAAGGCAAAGCACCCGTAATCCCTTCTCGCTGGCCCCCTGCTCACCGCGTCACACACCCCCCTGGTTGCCCTGCCAAGAAAAGCCTGTGACAAGCTATGGGAAAGGATTGTCAGTGCCGAGAAGAAGCGGCGAAAATAAAAACGGGATTTCAAACCCATTGAGAATCTCCTTTTCGTCACGCGGCGTGGGCCTTCAAATGCTCCTCGAAACGCTCCGTGAGAACGTGCACATCCGCCTGAAGCTGTTGAATCTCCTTCGTGTGTGTTGAGATGGCTACTTCCAAACGTTCCATTCGCTGCTCGAGGGCTCCCACACGCAGCTCGATCCGTTCCATTCGCTGCTCGAGGGCTCCCACACGCTGCTCGAGCCGTTCCGTTTGCTCCGTCAACCCCTTCAGGCCATCCAGGACGAGGTCGATCTTAGAGCTCACCTCCTCAAAGAGGATCTCGTAGCGTTCCTTCTTGCCTGGACCAGAGGAACCCTTTGGGCGAGGCATAGCTACTCCGTGACGGCCTCGGCGACGGCGACCGGCCGGACCTCGCCGGCGCCGGAGGAGCTTTCCTTCTCCCCCTCGTTCCTGCTGGTCTTCCCCGTGGCGCGCAGGTCCGGCGTGCCGGGGACGCCGAGCTTGCGCCGGTACGGCTCCGACATCGGGACGTAGGTCTCCTTGAGGACCCGGTGGTACTTGGCGGTGTCCTCGGGCCCGACCTTCCCCACCTTCGGGGCCACCACGGCGTAGGAGACCTTCGACTCCTTGAAGAGCCGCTCGAAGGCCGGCGTGTGGAACCCGCCGGCGATCAGCACCGCCACCGGCACCTTGTACTCCTCGATCCTCTTCAGGGCGTTCTCCACCATCGCCACGTCCCGCTGCCGGGCCACCTCATAGAAGCTGGTCATCGACGGCATGGCGGCGTTCAACGGGCCCGGCGCCAGGCTGAAGGCGGCCGGGGCCTTGAGCCGGCCCGAGAGATCCCGCAGGGAGTCGGCCCATTTGTCCGGCCTGAACTCTTTCCGATGGGCGGAATAATACTCGTAGCTGTCCGGGGTGAGCTTCAGCTCCAGGAGATCCCCCAGGACCCCCACATCCTTGGCCGTCTGGGCGAGGGCCCGCTGATCCTTGTTCTTGAAGTAGCTGTCCTTGATCCGGCCGCTCAGGCCCTCCACCTCGGTGAAGAGGGCGGCGTGGTCGATCCCCTCGAACAGGTCGAGGTACCGGATGTACCTGACGAGGGTTGGGAACTCGGCCGCCTGCTCCGGGCGGACATGGTCCTTGAGGTGGCCGTAGAAGGTGGCCGGGGTGACGAGGCCGGACTTCAGCTCCAGGCTCTGCTTCAGGAGGAGGTCCATCTCCGGCTTGGGCAGCATCCGGGTCAAGTCCTCGAGGAACCGGGTCCGCTCCGCCTCCACCGCCTTGAAGTCCAGCTCCCCTTCCAGGCGGCTGGCTCCCAGGAACTTGAACAGGTTGGGAACATCGGGCTCGCCGACCGGGATCTTCTGCTTCTTCGCCTCCTCCGCCAGGGCCTGGTAATGCTTGGCCAGCGGGACCCGGCCCGCCTGAACCTCCAGCTCCCTCAACTCAAGGTCCTTGACCGGCTGTGGGTACAGCTCCGCCTTGAGCAGCTCCACCGCCTGCCGGAATCCCTGAACGGCGCTCAGGGCCTCCGGCTGCACCTTCTCGACGGTGAGGAAGGCCTCCATGTTCTGGTCGTACAGCTCCGGCTTCTCGATGCCGTAAACGGTGAAGGGGTAGTCGGTGGTCAGGTCCAGGTAATTCTCCCCGGAGATCTTGCCGGACTTCAGGAACTCCTCCGCCACCTGCTTGCGTTTCTCCAAGGGGGCGTAGGTCCTCATATAGGAAAGGGAGTCGTTGCGGGACCCCCCCTCCACGAGGACGAGGGAAATCCGATGGTTCAGGATCAGATACTCGAGGATCCCGGCGAGATGCTTCTGGGCCTCGTAATTGGCGTGGGCGTCCTGGATGTGGATGATGAGCGGCTCCCTCGCCGCGTAGGTTTCCTTGATGGAGCCGTGCTGGGTGGGGATCCTCAGGTTCTCGAGGGTGAGC
>JACPXR010000136.1 GCA_016196465.1 Candidatus Omnitrophota bacterium
GATTGAGCCCCTTCTTGAAGCCGCCCATGTCGAGCTGGCCGCCCCGATCGTCAAACTGTTCGACAAGGGGATCACCATTCCTTTGGGACAGGCGATTGTTGACCTTCAGGCGGTTGCCTGGCGCAAAACTCCTCAGTGGGAACCGTTTGTCGTTGAAACGCTGGACGACCTTGACGGACTCGGAAAGTTCCTTGGCATCGACGACATTTCCCGCCGGAGCTGGAAGGAGAAGGTTTCCCGCGCGTTGGCCACCCAGGCCTAGTTTGTGTAATTTTACACTTTAAAAAAAGTTGAAATTTGTCATTTTATAAGCCATACTTACCTTAGGAGCTTTCCGACATGACCAAAAACCAACAGCGGGTGGGTGGCCTATTTTTTGTTGTTTCCCTTCTTTTCTTTCTGCCCTCATTTCTCCTGGCCGCTCAAGCTGCCCAAAACTCTCCCCAGTTTGTCCTGGGAGAGGTGCTCGTCAAGCTCAACCAGAACCTTCCCCTGACAGAAGTTCAGCAGATCGCCGCCTCTGTGGATGCCGCGGTCGAACGCCCCCTGGGGCCGGAAGGACTTTACCTCTTTCGCTTTGATGAAGGGATCCCGGTCTCCGAGGTGGTTGATCAGCTGGAGCGCCATCCGGCGGTCTCCTACGCGGAGCCGAACCTCCTTTTTGAAGTCAACGACATCTCCGGCAGCGGCATCGATTCCAGCACCGCCGCCCCGGTCGGAGAGAGGGTGGTGGTGGCGATCCTCGACACCGGGATCGATTTCGCCCACACCGCTTTCAGCGGAAAGATCTTCAGGAACAGCGGCGAGATCCCCGGCGACGGCATCGACAACGACCGCAACGGAACCATCGACGATTTCGAAGGGTACGATTTCTACAGCCAGGATGGAAACCCTTCCGGAAACGCCGGGGCGGGGGCCCACGGCACTCAGGTGGCCGGACGGGTCCTCTCCGGAGGGCTCGATGCGCCGATTGCCCTGATGCCGCTGCGGGTGGGGCCGGGTCCGTTCCTGGCCCTCTCGGCGATCGTCGAGGCGATCCATTACGCCGCCGACATGGGGGCCGAGATCATCAACATGAGCTTCGGAAGCTCCTTCCCATCGAGGGCGCTGGCCGACGCGGTGAAGGCCGCGACCGAGAGGGGGGTTCTCCTCATCGCGGCGGCCGGCAACAATGGATGGAATTATCCGAGCTACCCCGCCGCTTTCTCGAACGTGGTCTCTGTGGCCGCTTCGGAGGCTTCCGGCAGGAAGGCCTCCTTCTCCAATTATGGTTCCACGGTGGATTTCACCGCGACAGGCGACCAGGTTGTCACGACGACCTGGGGCGGCGGATCCGCGGTGGTGAGCGGCACCTCCTTTTCCGCGCCGTTTCTGGCCGGGGTGGCGGCGAGAATCCTGGCGGCGCAGCCGGGTTTGACCGTCTCTCATCTGATCAGCCAGTTAAGATCGTTCGCTCAGGATATCAATGTCCTCAACCCCCTCTACCGGGGGCTGTTGGGAGCCGGATTGATCAACGATGAGGTGGCCCAGGCAGTCGCCCAGGCCCTTCCCATCACTCCACCTCAACCGGTGGAGCCGCCGGTGTCGGATGAGGCAGCCCTCCAGGCCCAACTGGATCTCGCCAGGCAGCAGGCGGCCCGGCTGCAGGCGGATCTGGAGTCCACCCAGCGGGCATTGGACGAAACGCTGGGGCGCCAGACGGCTGCGGAGGCAGATCTTGCCCGGATTCAGCCGGAGCTGGACAGCCAGTGGCGCAAGACCATCGACAGCTGGCTGTCATGGATCCGCTCCTTGTACCGGATCGGGGCCTCCGCTCCCGAGACGGTCCGTCTCCAGTCGGTGATGCAGGTGGAGCGGGATAAGTTCCTGCAGATCCTCGCACGCCAGCGGGAGGCCCAGGCCCGGTTGAGGGTGGCCCGGGCCGAGGCGGCCCGGCTGCAGGATCGGAGGAACAATCTGGCCGGGGAGCTCGATTCCGCGCGCAGGCGGGTGTCGGAGCTGGAACGCCTTCTTGCCGGCGGTCAAAATGCCGCCGCCCAAGCCCAGGTCCAGACCCTGATTCACCAGCGAAATGCCCTCGAGGAGCTTCTTCGCTCAGGCCCTCTGCCCGAGGGGCTCCAGGCGAGCGAAGTCCCTGAAGCCCTTCTTTTCCTCGATTCTGACCGGGCAGAAAACCGCGACTAGATCTCCGACGTCGGCTTGTCATCTCTGGGTGGCTTTGGTAGACTCTTCTTCATGGGTCTTTCCCTCTGTCTTCTCCTGTCACTCTTCTCGTCTCCGGCTTTTGCCGAAGAGCTCACCGTCGGGGCTCAGGTGGACAAATCTGAGCTTCACATAGGGGAGAAGCTCACTTTTTCGGTCACCATCGCCGGCCCCCTCCGCCAGCCGCCCAAAGTCCATCTGACCGGCTTCCGGGGATTCCGGGTGGTCTCGTCGGGTCAGTCCCAGCAGATTGAGGCCGGGGCGGGGCAGGTCCGGCAGTCGTTGACCCTGAACTACACCCTGGCTCCGACGGCGCCGGGCACCCACACGCTTGGCCCGGTCAAGGTGGAGTATCAAGGCCGCACGGTTGAGACCCAGCCTATTGAGGTGACGGTCGTTGAGGGGCCGAAGGAGCCCCGCCAAGAGGTCCCAGAACTGGAAGGAGGAGTGATCCTGTGAAACGGTTTCTCGCGGTGGCCGTTGTTTTATCTATTTTTTCATTCTCCGGCTGTTCGATGAAATGGAAATCGGTCCGGGAACGGGAGATGGAGGCGGAGCTCGAACAGCTCAAAGGGCGTCTTGCCGAGGGGGAGAACGCCAAGCAGAGTCTCCTCGGCCAGCTGGACAAGCTTCGGGCCGAGATCGGCCGCCTTCAGGACGAGCGGGCGAGAGAGATCAAGCGCTTGACCGAGGAGAAGGCCCTCGCCGCCCAGCGGGCGGCCCGGGAAAAGGAGGAGGAGGCCAACGAACTCCTCGAGGCCCAGAAACGGCTGGCCGAGGAGCTGAAGAAAGAGCTCGGGGATGCCCGGGCGAAGCTCAACCTGACGGAACGGGGGCTCGTGATCACTTTTCTCGATGAGATCTTCTTCGATTCCGGCAAGGCGATGATCAAGCCGGAGGGAGCCGAGACCCTCGCCAAGGTGGCTCCGGCCCTCAAGGAAAACGTCCCGGATTCACCCGTGGCCGTGGAGGGGCACACCGACAATGAGCCGATCAAGGTTTCCGGATGGAGGTCCAATTGGGAGCTTTCCACGGGCCGGGCCCTCGCCGTGGTCCACTTCCTGGTGGATCAGCAGGGATTGGATCCGAAGCGCCTGCGGGCGGTGGGATACGGGGAGTTTCATCCGGTGGCCCCCAACGACACTCCCGAGGCCAAGCGGCAGAACCGCCGCGTCGAGATCGTCATCCTTCCTGCCGTCCTGAAGAAGGTCAAGCCCGGCCCCTGATGTCCTTCGTCAAAGGCCTTCGCTGTCGTGAATGCGGGAGGGATTATCCCGCGAAGGCGCTCTTTGTCTGCGAGTACTGCTTCGGGTCCCTCGAGGTGGATTACGACTACGAAGGGATCCGCGCCCGGCTGACCCGTTCCCTGATCGAATCCAGGGCCAAGAGCATCTGGCGGTACCGGGAGCTTCTTCCCATCGATGGGGAACCGACCGTCGGCTTCCACACCGGGATGACCCCCTTCTTCCGGGCTCGGGCCCTGGCCGAGGCGCTGGGGGTGAAGGAGCTGTACATCAAGGACGACTCCGTCTGCCACCCGACCCTCTCCTTCAAGGACCGGGTGGTTTCCGTGGCCCTCTCCCGGGCGAGGGAGCTCGGCTTCGACACGGCCGCCTGCGCCTCCACCGGGAACCTGGCCAACGCCGTCTCCGCCTTGTCGGCCCAGTCGGGCTTCAAGCGGGTGATTTTCATTCCGGCGGATCTGGAGATGGGCAAGGTGGTGGGCTCTTTGATCTTTTCTCCGCGGCTCGTCGCCGTGGAGGGGAACTACGACGAGGTGAACCGCCTCTGCGCGGAGATCGCCGCCAAGTACCGCTGGGCTTTCGTGAACATCAACATCCGGCCCTACTATGCCGAGGGCTCCAAGACCTACGGCTTCGAGATCGCGGAGCAGATGGGATGGAAGGCCCCGCGGCACATCGTCGTGCCGGCCGCGAGCGGCTCCCTGCTCGTCAAGATCTGGAAGGGCTTGAAGGAGTTTCACAAGCTGGGCCTGATCCCCAAGCCGGAAACGAAGCTCTACGCCGCCCAGGCGAAAGGGTGCAGCCCGATCGTCACGGCGATCGAAGAGGGCTCCGAGATCATCAAGCCGGTCAAGCCGAAGACGATCGCCAAGTCCCTGGCCATCGGCAACCCCGCCGACGGCTATTACGCGGCCGACGCCATCCGGGAGACCAAGGGATGGGGCGCCGCGGTCAGCGACGAGGAGATTGTCGAGGCGATGAAGCTCCTGGGGGCCACGGAGGGGATCTTCACCGAGACCGCCGGCGGCGTGACGCTGGCGGCAGCGAGGCGGCTCATCCAGGAAAAACGGATTCCCCGGGATGAGTCGATCGTCGTCTCCATCACGGGCCACGGCCTGAAGACGCAGGAGGCGGTGGTCGATCACATTGGAAAGCCGATTAAAATCAAACCGACGTTGAGCTCTTTCGAGGAAGCTGTCAGCGGTAAGCTCTCATAAATCAAAGGAGGATCTGATGGCCGTTACCGTTCGAATTCCGACCCCTCTTCAGAAGCTGACCGGCGACAAGGCGGAGATCTCCGCCTCCGGCAAGACCGTTCAGGATCTCCTTCAGGATCTGGAGCGGCAGTATCCCGGCTTCAAAGACCGCCTCTGCGATCCTGAGGGCCGGCTCCGCCGGTTTGTGAACATCTATGTCAACGAGGAGGACATCCGGTTCCTCAAGGCGGAGTCCACCCCCCTGAAAGACGGGGATGAGGTGTCGATTATCCCGGCCATCGCTGGCGGAAGCGATGCCAGGCGCTTCTGCGCACCGGCCATCGCTGGCGGAAAGGATTAACATGGCTAAAAAAATGGTTCAGCTCATCTTCCCGCAGAAACTGATCAAGAGGCCGGTCATCTACACGATGGCGCTCAAACACCATGTGGTGCCGAACCTCCGGCGGGCCAAGGTCACCGAGACGGTGGGAGAGGTTGTCCTGGAGCTCGACGGGACGAAGGAGGATCTGGAGAAGGGGATCCGGTATCTCATCCGCCAAGGGATCAACGTTCAGCCGGTGGTCGGCGACGTGATTGAATGACGCCGAGCTCCTAGCCGGACTGCGCCAGCGCGACCCGGA
>JACPXR010000118.1 GCA_016196465.1 Candidatus Omnitrophota bacterium
ATTTTGGATCAACTGGACGTTCAAATTGTCTCCGAGCCGCTCGGCCGCCCAGCGGTAATAGAGCGGATTCACCTCCACGGCGACAATCCGATAACGTCCCGGGCCTAAGACATTGTTTAGGTATTCATCCAGCACGGCGGTCGAGTAGCCGGAGCCGGCTCCCTCCACCAGAACCTTCACCGGATCAGCCGGATGGTCGGCCAAAAGCCGCTCCAGCCGGTCCGGGGAAAGAGCCTGCAGGATCATCCAGGCGATCAACCTCGGTTCGGTTCCCTGCGGCATGTTGGGTGGATCCCCCATGACCGGCGCCGTATGGCCAATCCAGGACCTGCCGGGGAAAAACTGTCCTCGGTCCACTGTTTCGAAAGCCCGCCGCAGTGGCAGAGGAAGCGTCAAATCCGAATCCCCTAGGAGCTGCTCAATCTCGGAGAAGAAAACCTGTTTCCAGCGATCCTGTTCCCCGGCGTTGCTCTCCAGCCCGGCGGAAAAAGGTTGGGCTCTGCCTCCGTACCGCTGTTGATCCGCGATCCTTCTCTTCAGCTTGCCAAGGGCCGATTGGTCCAGCTGGTATACCAAGTTCACCGGAATACCGAGAGACGCTGCGATCTCTTGGACGGTCGGCTCCGTTGGGTCGAGGTAACGTTTCTCTAATATGAAGCGCTCCCATGGTTCCAAATCGCTTCCATAAAATTCCAACAACTTCCGAGCATAAGTCCGATTCTGCTTTCTTTCCTCTCGCTGGCTCTGTCCTTCATCTGGAACGGACTTAACTTCTCGCTGAGATTCCATGGAAAGTTCGGAAAGGCGAAGTGCCCCTGTGTAACTTTCCGCTCTGCGAAGCTCAATTATCCTTGCCAGCGAAAAGCCGCTGGCCTGGGCAAGTTCTTCGGTGGTAGGATGGGCGTTTCCTTCTGCAAAAAGCCTTTCCTCAGCCTGCCTCAGTCTCTTCAAATCCTCGGCAATCTTCCTCGGAAGAAGGGCTTCTTCTCGTATCTGATCGAGGATACGCTGGCGCATCCGAGTTGTGACAAACCGCCAAAAGTCCGGATGCGAGGGGGGATATTTCTCTAATGTCTCCTGAAACCCTTGTGCAGCAGAGCTCAGGAAAGTCAGCGGGTCCGACCCATGGCCGTATCTGCGGGCATACCGCGCCGAGAGCATTTCCATCAGCGGAAGATACTCGCGAAAAACAGATTCCTCTGGGGAGAGAGGAATTTCCTCCTGCGGAATCAGCGGAGGATTGCCCGCTTGCCTTTCCCTTCCTCGAACGATGGGCGGCCGGCGCCGAGAAAGGTCGCGCACCCCGCGCGACAAACGAGTGGACCGTTGGGGAGAAGGGACACCTCCCGCAGCAATGCACAACAACCGGAACCTCTCCGCTACCGGCTGCCAATGGCGAGAGCGAGACGCCATCTGCATCAGCCACTCCAAATCCTGCTGAATCTGCACGAGTCTCTGGTCAGGATGAGAATCCTCGAGTGGAGCGGGACCCTGGGTTAATCTTTGCGCTGTGTTCTTGAGCTCTTGGAAAGCCTGATCGTTTTGTCTGATCCACCGAGCAAAATCTCTCACCGATTCATAGGACAGAACCGTCCAGGGACCTTTGGCGGTTTCCAATAGTTCAAAGCGCTCTCGGTTTTGATGAATCTCTTCCATCAACTCATTGAATGCCTGAATGCGCTGTTTTTCTCGTTCCACCCTCCGAGGAGGGAGGGGCTGAGCAAACAGGTTCATCAGCTCTCTGCGCCTGTCCAAAAGCTCCCGGCTCAGTGGAGGTAAATCCATCAGTCGCCTCTTTGGCGCCGGTTCTTCGCCTTTGGCTTGATCCTTTGCCACCTCCTCCAGCCCAGCGCGGTCCGGCGGAGCGGGCTGCTCTCCGGCGGCGGGGCGAGTTGTACGCTTCGCCTCCAAATCGGCAGTTTTAACTCGTCCCTCTACAAATCGGATGAATGGACGCGGATCCAGCGTGCCGTGTTTGTCTAGTGCGGCATAATAGTCGTTCTCCCAGCTGAGCTCCCACTGAAGGGGTTCCGTGATAACGCCACCCTGTAAAAGGATGATGTTCATCAACGCCCATCCTGTCCGAGTGTTATGGCTGGTATATGGAATCGCTTGAGAAGTAAGGAGCCAATGGGAAAGCGCAGCAATCGTGACCGGATTCGCTAAATCCAGGTTCCAATCATTGAAATCGTAGATAAAAGAATCTAGATGCTGGTAGGGCGCAGGGTCAGCACGTTGCTGGGGAGCTGCATTGATCCACCCAATGAGTTCCTCTAATTTCTCCTGCCCCCGTGGGGTGTTCAAAGAAGATAGATCCGCATGGCCTGTCGTGAGTCGGATTTTAAGATTCAGACGATCAACATCATCTTGTCTAAGCTGTTTTTTCTTTGCCAGTTCATTGACGAATGCGTCTATTTCCTCCAAACCTGCGCCTTGAAGCTCTTCCTCCAAACCGGCGCGGGCAGACTGGGAGGAAGGTGGGATCCAACGATAGGTCCGGGTAGAGGAGGATTCTTCTGAGGGAACCGACTCCTGCAAAGGAGGTTCCCACCGGCCGCCCCACTGCCCGATCGCCTTCTCCAGGACGTCGTTCACTACGGAATCCTCCAGCACCTGGCTCAAGGAGGCGAATGGGATTTCCGCATGACGAGTCACCGAAACTTGGAACGATCCGTCCGAGTCTTTGAGGTTTACCAGGACCTGATCCTCCGGCGCGCCGAGCCCAATGGTGGCAACCGGACCGCCCACCTCCACCGAAAGAAGGTGCTGCATCGCTTCAGGAGACTTGTTGAACCGCTCCAGGATCTTCTCCAGTACCCAATCCATCACCTCCGACGCCGCCGCCTCCAAACCGGCGCGGTCCGGCGGCGCGGGCTTGACCTGGGCGCGAACTGCGCGGAGACGATCATGCAAATCGGTCACCTTTTCTAAGGAAGCAAGAACGCCGGGGGTGATTTCCCCGCGCTTTATTCTCCGGGCAAGCGCCGGATTGCCTACAGCGTAAGCTGCCATGGCCAAGCGGGAATACGCCTTAACAGGAATCCTCCGAGAATCAACGGCTTTCAATCTGTAATCTTTAAGCAAAGAGCGGTACCAACTCATGACCCATCGATGGAGCCGGTCGTCGGGAATGGCCTTGGTTACTTTCTGGAAGCGCCTTGCGGACCGGCTTCCCTTCCTCGAAAAATGTGGCAAGAGAGGATTAAATCCCCACGCAATCATTCCTTCCTGTTCAAAGACAATTGGGAGACTAGGGAGGTCTGAGATTGGTCTCACTGTGATCGCGATTTCTAGAGAACCTTTGGAACCTCGGAAAAAAAACTCGTCTGCCACTGTGGATCGAAACCCCTTATAGCGCTTCAACAGGTATTCCCTCAAATGGGAGAAAATAAGGCTTTCAGCCGTTCGCGTTCCTTCAGGAAATTGGGTCTCATCGAAATAAAGAACAAGATCCACATCTCGGATGGTCTTCGGATCGATGACCGACGAACCCCATACTCCTACCACCATCTGATCCGGATAGACCTCGAGGATGTCGCGAACAAGATTCATATCGGGAATTCTCATTCCGGTGATGGACCGAGGAATGGTCAAGCTTTCCACCGACACCTTGGCGGTTCCTGGCACAGCTTCTATTTCTTCTAACCCGGCGGCGGGAGCGAGCTTCTCCTCCAGGCCGGCGCGGTCCACTTTCGGCCTGAGGGCATAGGCAGGGTGAGTCAGGCCGAGGGCAGCGATCAGCAAAGCACGCAGAAAGTGGCGAAAACGCTTCTTGAGCATATCCATCGATGATATAAGTTTACCTGAGAGAGAGGGTTAAAATCAAGGGGATATATCTAGATTTATTCTACGTTTACTCTTACAGCTAACGTCGAGTGCTGCGGTCCTTTGCCTGGATGCGCCGCAGAATCTTGACATCCTCCAGATCGACAGACCTGGCAGCGGCTTTTTTGGAAACAATCAGGTCGGTGAGGCTCACCATGGGGACTTGAACTCCTTCGATCCGCTTGATGACCCGATGGCGACGCGCCTGCGAGAAAGACAGCCCTTTGACAGCCGTCAGAAGATCCACTCGGATGTAATCCTCAAAGATGGTGACCTCATGGGAAAGAAGCTTCTGGGGAGTCGTTAAGGAAGCGGTTCCAAAGCGAATTGCTTTCAAGGCAGCGAGGGCCTTCTTGGCATTCTCGAGGGTCGGTTCAATGAAAAGGTCGACGTCTTTGGTCAGGCGGGGGGAACCATAAAGAACGGCAGCCAGCCCCCCGATCAGGACATACCTAACGCGATGGGCGTTGAAGGATTTGTAGACGGCGAGATGACCTGATTCCATAAAGGCGCCGCTGATTCTGCTCTAACCGCCTGGCCAGCTCACCCGTGGCGAGACCTGCGTCGTATCGCTCAGTTAACGGCAGAGAGAGCATCCGACGGATCTTGGCTTCGAGTCTCTCGTGTGTCCAACCGTAAAAAATTCGCTTACGCCGATGCTTCATCTCTTCTTGGATCTCCCTCCTATGAGCATACCATAATCCGTAGTTGCCCTTTACAGAGGACTATAACTAGATTTAATTCTATTTACATATTGGCCAGCGGATAAAGGAGAAGACCTGGATAGGGATAATCCTTTTGATTGTACGTCACCAGAACCATATGACACCGCAGCGCCGTCGCCGCGATACAGGCATCCACCCATTCCCGGGGATCCCTTCGGCGCCGGGAAGCGCGAATAAGCTCTGCGGCATGGCGCGCAATCGCCGCATCGAGAGGAATCGATTCCAGGGCATCCAAAAACACGGAGGTTTTGTGTATTTCGATGGGCTTAACGCCGCTCCAAATCTCAAGGAGACTTAAGCTGGAACAGGCCAGTGTCTCCCCTGTTTCCTCTGAAAACCGATGGAGAAGTTTTACCGACTCCTCGCGGTCCCGCAGAACCCAGATGAGGACGTCGGAATCGACCAGGTATTTAGCCACGCCGACTCAGGCGCCCTCTAAAGCGGGCTAAAAACCGGTTGATGTCTGCCTGTGTCCTGAGAGAGGGGTGATTCCGGTCCGTCCACGACCCTCGGGCCGATTTCACCGCCTGCTGAAACCGGAGCGCCTTGAGTCGTGTCTCCACCGCTTCAGCAATAAATTGACTGCGCTTTCGGATGGGAACGGCCTGTTTAAGCTCCGCAAAGAGAGATTCTGGGAGAACAACCTGGGCTTTCATATCATCATTCCTCCTATCAACACAAGTATATTGATTATTATGCTGATTGTCAAGTCGGTGGAAGCTTACAAAATCAGCTTGAGGAAGTGGCGCTTGCCGACTTTGAGGATGATCCCGGGGGCGATGGCGTAGGAAGATTCGGGGTCGGTGAGGCGCTTGCCGTCCAACTCCACCCCTCCCTGTTGGATGAGGCGCCTGGCCTGCGCTTTGGAGGAAGCCAAGCCCGATTCGGTGAGCAGGGCGACGATCCAAACCTTCCCCTCCTTGAGGAGGGAATGGGGGATCTTAAACTCGGCAAGCTCCGAGGGAAGCTCCTTCTTCCGGAAAACCTGGTTGAAATGCTCCTGCGCCGCTTGGGCTTGCCTTTCGCCGTGAAACTGAGAAACGATGAGGCGAGCCAGGCGCTGTTTCGCCTCCATGGGATGAAGGGATTCGGCCCTGCCCAGATCCTCGTCCGTGAGGAGCTCAAAGTAGGAAGGAAGAAGGGAGTCGGGGATCGACATCACCTTGCCGTACATCTCCTTGGGGGGCTCGGTGATGCCGATCGCGTTGCCGAGCGACTTGGACATCTTCTGAGCCCCGTCGGTCCCCAAAAGAAGCGGCACCATGAGGACCACCTGCGGCTCCTGCTTGAAGCGCTCCTGCAGGGCCCGGCCCAGCAAGAGATTGAACTTCTGGTCGCTGCCGCCCAGCTCGACGTCGGCCTTCAGCGCCACGGAGTCGTACGCCTGGAGGAGAGGATACATCGATTCGGTGACGGTGAGGGAGGCCCCTTCTTTAAGGCGCCTCGTGAAATCGTCCCGTTCCAGAAGGCGGGGGACGGTGAGCTTGTTGGCCACGGCGAGGAAATCGGCCAGGCGCAGGGGGCCCAGCCACTCGCTGTTGAAGCGGACCTGCAGATCTTTGACCTCGAGGATCTTCCTCACCTGCTCCTTGTAGGTCCTGGCGTTGGCAAGAACCTGCTGAGGAGCCAAGACCGGGCGCTCCTCGGTCCGGCCGGAGGGGTCGCCGATCATCCCCGTGTAGTCGCCGATCATGAAGATCACCTTGTGGCCCAGCTTCTGGAACTGGGCCATCTTCCGGAAAAGGACCGTGTGGCCGAGGTGAAGGTCGGGGGCGGTCGGGTCGAAGCCGGCCTTGACGGTGAGAGGTTTCCCCTTGGAGAGCTTCTTCCTCAGATCTTCTTCGGTGATGAGCTCCGAGATCCCCCGCTTGAGGAGGGAAAGCTGCTCGGAGACAGGAGGTGGCTTCGTGGGGGTCAGGGCCGTTTGAGGGTGAGGGCGATCCGCCGCTGTTCCTCGTCGACCCGCAGGACGCGGGCCTGCACGGTATCGCCCACCTTGAACTGGATCTCAAGAAAAGCGGTGACCGCCTCCGGCTGAACATCCGCCCCCTCGGAGGGCTGCGCGGACGGTTGGGCGGGGACGCCGGCCGGGGACTTCCCCTTTTTCCCGCGCCCCTTCAAGTGGGGCGGAAGCCGCACCGGAAGCTCCGACAGGTGAACCAGGCCGTCCAGGTCCTTTTCGATCTCGATGAAGACGCCGAAGGGGGCGACCTTGGTGATCTTCCCCTCGACCAAAGTCCCGGAGGGGTATTTCTCGATCATCGCGGGCCAGGGATCCGGCGCGAGGGCCTTGATGCTGAGGGAGATCTTCCGGTTCTCCGGATCGGCCGCGGTGATCATCACGTCCGTTTCCTGGCCCTTCTTCAACGCCTCGAAGGGATGGTTGTACCGGCGGGTCCAGGAAAGGTCCTGCACGTGGAGAAGCCCCTCGATCCCTTCGTACAGCTCGACGAAGGCGCCGTACTCGGTCAGGTGCTGGACGCGGCCTTTGACGACGCTGCCGACGGGATGCTCCTTGAGGTACGCCTCCCAGGGGTTGGCCTCGGTCTGCTTGATCCCCAGGGCGATCTTCTGATTCTCCCGGTCGACGCTCAAGACGACGCACTCCACTTCGCTGCCCACCTGGACGAGCTCGCTCGGATGGGAAGGGCGTTTCGTCCATGAAAACTCAGAAATATGGACCAGCCCCTCCAGCCCCTTCTCCAGCTCCACGAAGGCGCCATAGGGCATCAGAGAGACCACCTTCCCCTTGATCCGGCTGCCCACGGGGTAGCGGCCTTCCAGCTGGTCCCAGGGGTTGGGCTGAAGCTGCTTCAACCCCAGGGAAATCTTCATCGTCTCCCGGTCAAAACCGAGCACCATGACATCGAGCTTCTGTCCCACGGAGAGGACCTCGCTGGGGTGTCCTACCCGTCCCCAGCTTAAGTCGGTGATGTGAAGGAGGCCGTCGACCCCCCCTAAGTTGATGAAGGCGCCGAAGTCGGTGATGTTCTTCACCGCCCCCTGGCGAACCTGGCCCACCTCCAGCTCATCGATGAGCTTGCTGCGGAGGAGGTCTCGTTCCTTCAAGAGCGCCTCCCGGCGGGAAACGACGAGGTTCTTCCGGGCCTTGTGAACCTTGATGATGATGACGTTCATCGTCTGGCCCACGAGGGAATCGAGGTTCCCGAAGCCCCGCAGGAAAACCTGGGAAGCCGGCAGGAACGCCTCGACACCGCCCACGTCCACCATGAGGCCCCCCTTCACCTTCCGGGTGACCTTGCCCTGGAGGAGGTCTCCTTCGCTGGAGATGGAGAGGAGTTTTTCCCAGCCCTTGGCCCGCTCGGCCTTGCGCTTGGAAAGGACGATGAGGCCCTCATCGTCCTCCACCGACTCGAGGAGAACCTCCACCTCTTCGCCGACCTTGAGATTGGCGCGATCGTCAAACTCCTCGAGCGGGACCACCCCCTCGGACTTGTACCCGACATCGATGAGGATCCCCTTCTCCGAGATGGACAGAATCCGCCCCTTGACGATCGAGCCTTCCCCGATCTCCCGGAAACTCTCTTCGTACAGCTTGGATAGGTCTTCGGTCAAAACGGTCACCTTAAGAGGGCTTTCTTTTGGACCTGCTTGACATAATCGGACAGTTTATCAAAAACTTGGGACGATTTCAACCGCGTATTGTCGATCCGGAGCGCTCCGGGCGCCGGCTTCAAGGGGGAAGCGGCGCGGCGGCGGTCTCTCCTGTCCCGCGCCCGGGTCTGACGGACCACCTCGGCCAGGGTCACCCGGTGGCCGGCCCTTTTCAGCTCCTCAAACCGGCGCCTGGAGCGCTCGGCAAGACTCGCCGTGAGAAAGACCTTGAGATCCGCCTTTCGGAAGACGACGGTGCCGGTGTCCCGCCCCTCGGCGACGACGCTCGCCCCGGCGGCGATGGCCCGCTGTTTGGCGACCAGCGCCCGGCGGACCCCCCGGAGGGTCGCCACCAGGGAAGCGGCCTGCGAAACCCGGGGGGCCCGGATCGCCCGCGTGACATCGGAGCCGTCCAAGAAGACCCTCACGCCACGAGCCCTCGTCCCCTTCAAACCGATCCGGGTCCTTTTGGCCAGACGGGTCAGCCCCTTCTTGTCCTCCAGGCAGATTCCTTCTCTCATCGCCTTCAGGGCGACGGCCCGGTACATGGCGCCGGTGTCCAGGTAGAGAAACCCGAGGTGCCGGGCCAGGTTCTGGGCGGCCGTTGACTTTCCGGTGCCGGAGGGGCCGTCGATCGTGACGATCACCGGCCCAGGGATTTCCTCTTTCGGCGGGCTTCGCCGAGGGTCCGGCGCAGTCTTGTCCGGTCTTTGCCGGCCACCCACTTTCGAAGGAGCTGGAGCTGATCGATGAATCGATCGAGGGATCTGGCGATCTCCCGGGAGTTGGTGAGGCAAATCTCCGTCCACATCTGAGGGTCGCCGAGAGCCACCCGGGTGGAATCGGTAAAGCCCCCCGCGGCCAGGCGGGCGGCGCGGCTCTCCGGAACCAGCGTGAGGGCCGCGGCGGACAGATGGGGCAGATGGCTGATCTGCGAGACCAAGCGGTCGTGCTCCTTGGCGGTCAGGACGACCGGCCGCCCTCCGACAGCCCGCCAGAGGGCGCTGACCCTGGAGACGGCTTGGGGTGAGCTCCTCCGGGTTCTTGTCACAATGCAGGGGGCCCCTTCAAAAAACTTCGCGCCGGCCGCTTCGATTCCGGATCGCTCCGAGCCGGCCATCGGATGGGAGCCGACGTACGAGATCCTGCCGGGAAGCCCCCTCTCCAGGGCGGAGACGATTCCCCCCTTGGTGCTGGCCACGTCGGTGAGGACAAACCGGTGGCGGGTCAGCTTGGCGATCTCGCGGGCGATCTTCGGCACGGAAAGGGGCGGAGTCGCGATCACGACGAGATCGGAGGACCCAAGCCATTCGGGGCAGAGCTCGGTGCAGCCGTCATGGATGGCCCCCCGGGCCTTCGCCCGGCGGAGGGTCGCTTCTTTGCGGGAAAATCCGATCACCCGGCGGGCGAGCCGGCGGCGCCTGAGGGCCATCCCCAGCGACCCGCCGATCAGTCCCAACCCCACGATGCTGACTTGATGAAATAATGGCCGCTGCGTCATGATATACTTATTTCAAAGGAGAGACCAAATTTCATGGTCGGTCAATTCACCGCCGTTTATATGAAGCATGGCAAGTGGTACATTGGATACGTCGAAGAAATCCCCGGCGTAAACACCCAAGGCAGAACGTTGGCTGCTACCAAGCGGAACCTGAAGGAAGCGTTGGAACTGGTTTTGGAAGCCAACCGATCTATCGCCCACCGCTCCCACGGTAAACACGCCATCGAAGAACCCATCTCCATCGCTGTTGGATGAAACGGAGGGATCTGCTGCGCCATCTCGGGCAGCATGGCTGCAAGCTCCTCCGCGAAGGTAGCCGCCATTCGATCTACTGGAATCCGGCCTCAAGAAAAACTTCATCTGTCCCGCGTCATTCCGAAATCAACGATTTCCTCGCCAAGAAAATCTGCCGCGACCTCGGCATCCCAGAACCTTAAAGAATGCTCTCGAGCCCATCCGGAGATGTCGGGCACTTCCGTCAGTTAGATCCTCTTAAAAGCTCAATGTCTTCGTCACCCATTTTATAATTCGCGACCGACGGCCTTGGCGACCCGCTTCAAGTCGACCATGAGCCGGGCGAACTTCTCGGGGAGCATCGACTGCGGCCCGTCCGAAAGGGCCTCCTCCGGCTTGGGATGGACCTCGATGATGAGCCCGTCCGCGCCAGCCGCCACGGCGGCCTTGGCCAAGGAGGGCACCAGGCCCCACCGGCCCGTGCCGTGGCTGGGATCCACCACGATCGGCAGGTGGCTCAAAGACTTGATCAGGGGAACCGCGTTCATGTCCAGGGTGAAGCGGGTCTCCGTCTCAAAGGTCCGGATTCCCCGCTCGCAGAGGATCACGTTGAAGTTGCCGTTCTGGAGGATGTACTCCGCCGAAAGGAGCCATTCCTTGATGGTGGCCGCCATCCCGCGCTTCAGCAAGACCGGCTTCTTCGAGCGGCCCACCTCTTTCAAGAGATCGAAATTCTGCATGTTCCTGGCCCCGATCTGAATGATGTCGGCGTGCCGCTCCATGAGCTCCAGGTCCCGGAGGTCCATGAGCTCCGTGATTACCGGTTGGCCGGTCCGCTTCTTCACCTCGGCCAGGAACTTCAGACCCTCTTCCCCGAGTCCCTGGAAACTGTAGGGGGAGGTCCTGGGCTTGAAGGCCCCTCCTCGCAGGATCGCCGCCCCCGCCTTCTTGGTGCTCCTGGCCACGGAAAGGAGGGTTTCGTAATTCTCCACCGCGCAGGGACCGGCCATGACGACGAGGCGCTTTCCGCCGATCCTCACGCCGTCGACCGTGACCACCGTGTCGGTCGGCTTGAACTCCCGCGAAACCAGCTTGTAGGGGGCGAGAATCGGCATGACCTTCTCCACCCCCGGAAACACTTCCATCGGCTGGACCCGAAGGACGTCCTCCTCTCCGATCACCCCGATGATCGTCCGCTCGACCCCCCGGGAGATCATGGGCTTGAGTCCTAAGGATTTCACTTTGGAGACAATGTGCTTGATCTGCGACTCGGTCGCTTCCGGTTTAAGAACGATGATCATGAAAACCTCCCGTTGGGTGTGGTTTCCTTCAGCGCGGTGATGAACGCCTGGTTCTCCTCGGGAAGACCCACCGTCACCCGGATGTGCTCCGGCAAATTCCAGGCCAGCATCTCCCGCACGATGACGCCGCGCTTCAAGAGAGCGCGCGCGATCTCCACCGCCCGGGGCCCGGCGTGAAAGAGAATGAAATTCGCGGCGCTGGGCACGGCCCTGAATCCCATCTCCTCCAGCGCCCGGTACAAGAGGGGCTTCTGCTCCCTTAAAAGGCGCCGGGTCGCCTCCAGGTGCCCGGCGTCGTCCAAAGCGGCGAGGGCCGCCGCCTGGGCGAGGGAGTTCACGTTGAACGGCTCCCGGACCTTCTGCATCGAGCCGATGAGATCCGGGCGGCTCATCCCGTAGCCGACCCGGATGCCGCTGAGGCCGTACGCCTTGGAGAATGTCCTTGTCACGATCACCGCGTGATGAGGAATGTACTCCCTGCCGTCCGGATAATCCGGGGCCTCGACGAGCTCAGCGTACGCCTCGTCGAAAAAGACGATCACCCCCTCCGGCAGACCCTTCATGAACTCTTCCACCTCCGCCCGGGTGACGTACGTCCCGGTCGGATTGTCCGGATTGGCGATGAAAACCAGCTTAGTTCTAGGGGTGAGGGCGCGGCGCATCCCCTCCAGATCGTAGCGAAACTCTTTGGAGCGAACGACCCGGACCTTCGCCCCGGCGATCTGGGCGGCGATCCGGTAAATGAGGAAGGTGGGCTCCGCGATCACCACCTCGTCTCCCGGCTCCAGGAAAGCCCGGGCGGCGAAGGTGATCAACTCATCGGATCCGTTGCCCACGATCAGCTGATCCGTCCCCACCCCCATGTGGCGGGAGAGCCGCTCCTTCAGGTAAAAGCAGTGGCTGTCAGGATACCGGTTGAGATGGGGCAGGGCGTTCCGGATCGCCTCCAGCGCCTTGGGGCTGGGGCCCAGCGGGTTCTCGTTGGAGGCGAGCTTGATCGCCCGGGGGATCCCGAGCTCCCGCTCAACCTCCTCGACCGGTTTGCCGGGAGAGTAAACGGACAGATCCTGCAGGACCTTTCGCGCCAACGGCTTCATGAAGACCTCGGATAGGAGCCGAGCACCTGAAATTCGGACGTGTTTTCTTTCAGGGCTGAAAGGGCCCGCTTCACGCGCGGCTCGGAGGCATGGCCCTCGAAGTCGATGAAGAAGAGGTACTCCCAGGCCTTCCGCTTGGAAGGTCGGGACTCGATCTTCGTCAGGTTGATCCCGAAGCGCTTGAAGGGGACCAGGGCATCGTGCAGGGCCCCGGGCCTGTCCTTCAAGGAGAAGAGGATCGACGTCTTGTTTCGCTTTCCACGGCGTGGATTTCCAAGCCCCAAGATGAGGAAACGGGTGCGGTTCTCCTGGTCGAGGGGGATGGGGACCGCCTTCAAGCCGTGCCGAAGAGCCAGCTCCCGCCTCCCCACCGCGGCGCGCCGATGGGGCCCCCAGGGGGATGGACCTTTCCGGATGAGAACCTCCACCGCCTCCGCCGTGGAACTCATCTCCACCTGCTTGGCATCCGGACAGTGTTTGGCAAGCCACCGGCCGCACTGGCCCAACGCCTGCGGATGGGAGTAAACGACCCGGATCTCCTCCCGCTTCGCCTGGGGGCGCAGGATCAAATGGTGCTGGATCGGCAGGATGATTTCTCCGTGGATCCTCACCGGAGACTTCTTGAAGTCGATGAAACGGTCCAGGGTGTGGGTCACCGCCCCCTCGAGAGAATTTTCAATGGGGACGACGCCGAACTTCGCCCGTTCCCGCTCCACCATCTGAAAGACCTCCTCCACGGTCGGGGCGTGATGGGTCCTGTGCCCCCGGCCGAATTTCTTTCGCGCGGCGAAGTGGGTGTTGGTGTTTTCAGGGCCCAGATAGGCGATCGTGCTCATGGCAGAAAGGGTTACTTCTTTTTGGCCGATCTCTCCAGCTTCCGACTGAAGGCCAGGATGTCGCGGAAAATCCGCTCGACCGACCGGGAAGGAAAGGGGCCCCCATTGGCCCGAACCAGGCGGCGGAGGACCATCTTCTCCCGCCAGCCGTCGAAGACGGGACGGCCCTGGCCCTGCTTGAGGCGACCCACCTGGAGGACGAGCCCTGCGCGCCGGGAAAGGAGCGCCAGAAGCCGCAGGTCAATCCTGTCGATCCGCTTGCGCAGCTGGTTCAGAGTCACCTTGAGGTTCTCCGGAAAGTCCTTTGAGCTCTTCCAGACTCGGGAGGTCCGATAAACTTTTCAGTCCGAAGTGGTCCATAAATTCCCGCGTGGTCCCGTAAAGAAGGGGCCGCCCCACCGTCTCCTTGCGGCCCACCACCCTGACCAGGTTGAGCTTCAAGAGGGTCTCCAGGACGCCGGCGCAGTCCACCCCCCGCACCTGTTCGATCTCGATCCGGGTGACCGGCTGGCGGTAGGCGACGATCGCGAGCGTCTCCAGGGAGGGCTTCGAGAGGCGGACCGCCCGGACCCGGCGGGTCAGCCGGAGGACGAAAGGGGAAAGATCCGGATCGGTCACGAGCTGAAACCCCTCCGCCACCTCAAGGATCAGGAGGCCCCGGCCCTG
>JACPXR010000119.1 GCA_016196465.1 Candidatus Omnitrophota bacterium
ATCGGGATGACCGCTGAAGGAAAATGCCAGAGGAAGATGAGGATCACGAGACTCACGATGATCATCTCCTCGATGAGCTGATGCCTTAGGGTTTCAATGGCCTTGAGGATCAGCTCCGAACGATCATAGGTCACCACCACCTTGACACCCGAGGGAAGAGAGGATTCACTCTCCTTGAGTTTCGCCTTGACCCGGTTGATGACATTCAAGGCATTTTCCCCGAAACGCATGACGACCGTGCCCGTGACCACGTCCCCTTGTCCGTCCAAGTCCACCAGCCCCCTGCGGATCTCCGGTCCGAGCTGCACCGTGCCGATCTGCTTGACCTGGATGGGGGTTCCTTTTTTATCCACCCCCACCACGATTCTTTCCAGGTCTTCCACCGACTTGGCGTAACCCCGCCCGCGGACCATGTACTCCGCCCCGGAAAACTCCAGCAGCCGCCCTCCGGTTTCCTGATTCCCTTTTCGGATTCCTTCGACGACGGTGGTGAGGGGGATGTTGTAAGCCAACAGGCGGTTGGGGTCGATCGTGATCTGGTACTGCTTGACAAAGCCCCCCAGGGAGGCCACCTCCGCCACGCCGGGAACCGACTGGAGGTGATAGCGAAGATACCAATCCTGATAGCTGCGCAACTCCTGAAGATCGTGCTGGCCGGTGGTATCCACCAGGGCATACTGAAAAACCCACCCCACCCCAGTGGCGTCAGGCCCGAGCTCCGTGCGGACCCCCTCAGGCAAGCGGGGGATGATCTTGCTCAAGTATTCCAAGGTCCGGGAGCGAGCCCAGTAGATGTCGGTGCCGTCCTTGAAGATCACGTAGACGTAGGAGAAGCCGAAGTCGGAAAAACCGCGGATCGCCTTGACTTTGGGCGCCCCCAGCATGGCCGTCACAATCGGATAGGTCACCTGGTCCTCGATGATGTCGGGGCTTCGGTCCCAGCGGGAGAAGATGATCACCTGGGTATCGGAGAGGTCCGGAATGGCATCCAGGGAGATGTTCTTCATCGACCAGACTGCCGCCAGCATGGCGACACCCACGAAGGTCAGAACAAGGAATTTGTTGTGAGCGGAGAATTCGATGATCCTCTCGACGAAGCCACCTTCCCGGAGGACCGGCTGCTGTCCCTGTTCAGAGGATGAGCCCTGATGACCTTCAGGATCAGCGACCATGGGGGTGTCCCCCTGGATGCTCTTTCATAGTTGCCTCGTCACCGGTCTTCGATTCAGCGGGTTTACTCTGCCCGCCTGCTGCGCCTTCCATAGCGAAAGTGGACGGGGCCATCGCCCCCAAGGCGCTTTTCAGGCGGCTTTCCGAATCGATCAGGAAATTCCCGCTCACCACCACCCGCTCCCCTTCAGCGACACCCTGTTTGACTTCCGTGAATCCATCCGCTCTCGCACCAACCACAACCTCCCGGGGTTCAAACATTCCCTCTTCCCTGGCAACGAAGAGAATCCGCCGGGTTCCGGTATCAAAGATGGCCTCCTGGGGGACTGCGATGACCTCCCCAAGATCCACCTCGATGGAGGCGTTCACGTACATCTGGGGCCGAAGGATCTTTTTAGGATCGGTCAGGAGCGCACGGACCCGCGCCGTGCGGGTCATCGGATCCAGCACCGGATCGATCGATCGGATCGTTCCCTCGAGGGTTTTGCCGGGGAGGATCCCGGCCTCCATCCGGATCGTCTGGCCAGCCCTGACGAAAGGCAGCTCGAACTCATAGATGGGCGCATAGAGCCAGACGCGCCCTTTCTCATCGCTCAAAAGAAGACTCTTGTCCGGCCCCTCCCAGGCGGCGATCTCCCCGATGAACGACTCGCTTAAGCCCAAAATCCGAAGCCGGATCCGAGCCGCTTCCACCAACTCCTGCGATCGCTCGGCGACACCTGGGGTGTTGACCCCCTTGGCATCCTCCCAGGCCCGAAGCCCCTTGAGGTACTCTGCTTCAGCCTGGTAGAGCTCAGGATCGTAGGCGATCTGCCCCACCGTCCGGACCGTCTTGTGGATCCTGCGCCTGGCAGCCGGGGTGGTTTTGACTCCGATCAGTTGTTGCTTCTGGGGAGTGATCTCTACGGCCGCATAACCCTCTGGCGCCATCTCTCCACCGGTCGGCGGCCCGCCCTCCTCGTAGACCGGGATCAGGTCCATCCCCATGGGGGACTTGCCCGGCTTGTCCGATTTGTAGCCCGGGATCATCGGGTCGGTCCAGTAAAGGATCTTCTTCTCCCTTTTCACCATCTTCATGCTGCAGATCGGGCAATCCGCCGGGCGCTCCGACGTCATCGTCGGGTGCATCGGGCAATAGTAGACCGCCTTCTCCTTTCCCTGGCGGGCCGTCTGATTGTGAGGCCAGATCAGGCGTACACCGATAAACCCGATGAACAGTACCGCAACCCCTAGGGCACCGATCACCATCCGGCGGCGAGTCAGCTTTGGAAACCTGAAATGGAGTCTCATGAAGCCCCTCCTTCCTTGGGTGATTCTTTGTGGCTGCGGCTAAAGGATGCCGCACCACCGGCCTCTGCCTGGTGGGCTGCCCTCAGCGGCACGCCCACGGATTGCTCGAGCATCACGATATGCTGTTCCAGAGCAACCAGATGCTGGACATAGGTCCGCTGCCTCTCCTTGAGCGCCACCAACGTATCCATCAGCTCCATAAAAGATCCCCGTCCACCGGTGTACGAGGCCAACGCCGAGGTGACTGCCTGCTTTGCCCGCGGAATGAGACCTTCCTGGCAAACTAAAGCGGTCGCGTAGGCCGCCTTGGCCTCATGCCAGTGCTCATGGAGCCGCCTCTGGATCTCGTTCTGCATGCCCTGGTAGGCGGCTAAAGCGGAATCCTTGTCGTACAGGGCGGCCTTCACCCCATACTTCTGCTTCGTCCAGAACCAGAAGGGAAGCACCAGGGCCAGCGTCAGATCCCACGGCCCAAACGGCCCCATTGCCGGATCCCGCAGTTCCACAATAGTCTCCAAATCCGGCAGGAGCTCCCTCTTGGAAAGCTTCCAGGCCGCCTCCGCCCGCTCGGCGGAGAACCTGAAGACCAGAAGCTCCGGCTGTTCTTCCATAGCCTGGGCGAACAGTGCTTCCGGGGAAAACGGCACTTCCAGCAATGAGACCGGCCCGGGATGGCCTACCGGAGCGTGGCCAGGCTGATTGAGAAGATGATTCAGATGCGCAGCCATGGCCTGACGGCGATGGGTCAACACGGTGGCCATGTTTGAAGCTTCCAGAGCCTCCGTCTGGGCCCGCAGAAGCTCGGTCTGGGATGCAGCCCCGGTGGCGTACCGGGCCGAAGCGGCAGCCGCCGCCTGATTAAGCCAGGCAACCTGTTCCTGTTGAATTTCCAGCTCCCGGTCCACAAGGAACAGGTTGTAATAGACCTCCTTCAACATGCTGGTGAGCTCCCATTCGGTCCGCTTGAACATCATCCCGGCCATCTGCGCCTCCTTCACCGCCACTTTTTGGCGCAGAGAAAGCTTCCCTGGAAAAGGGAGAGACTGGAGGAGCGAATACAGAACGGTGGCCTGGTTCACCTTGAAGGTCCCACGGGGAAGCTCTTCAAACTCCACCCCGATCCTGGGAGGGGGCAGCCCCTTGGCCTGTGGGATCTTCGCCTGGGCCGCCTCCAGGCGCTTCCGGGCCGCCAACAGATCGGGATTGGCGCTCCGAAGCTCCTGAAGAAGCTGCGGCAGAGAGAGGACCTCGGCCGCCTCCTGGGCCGATGCAAAAGGAGCCATGCCGGAGACCAGGAGGCAGAACGCCAAAAGGGCAGAAAGAATCTTCACTGTTTCTTGTCGCCCTCTTTCACGAAACAGCCGGGGCTTGCCCCGCAGGCGGTCATCTCGCAGGCAGCCCGAAGCTTCTCGGTGACGAGGGCGACCAATCTCTCCCGCTGAGAGGGTTCGAGCCCCTCCTGCAACTTCACCAGGTGCTCCAGGGTCGCTCGCTCCAGAGCGATCTGCTCCTGGCCGATCTCCTCAGCGAGGATCCCCAGAGAAGCCAAGTCCGGCTGATCCTGTTTCAAAAGCTGGATCAGATGAGCCCGCTTGGCGCACAGCATGCCGCAACTGGCCTGCTTGCGGGCAAGAAAATCCCGCTCGAGAGCCGCGAAGCCCTGCCGCTGCGAGGGGGTCAACTGAAGCTGATCCCCCAAAGAAGCGGGGGCTGACTTTCTGGAAATCAACTGGCAGCAGCCCAGGGTGGCAAGATATCCCACCCCCGCAATCCCCGCCACCAGGGCCAAACCGATCAAGATCCGCTTCATGATCTCTCTCCCTTCATGAGCTCCAGGAAGCTCCCCGCCACCGTGTCCAGGGGGGCGTTGCCGAAAAGGTCCAGGCGGGCTGTCTGCCTCAGATCAGAAATCGGAGCGGTCGACCCGGGAAGAAACCCCCGCGTCCAGACGAAGAGGCCGGCCAGGATCCCGAGCGCCGCCGCCACTTCCATCACCGGCACCGGCGGCATCCAGGAAGGCCGCGAGGGGCTCTTCATCAGCCGCCTCCAGAGCCGCAGGGTGAAGTCCGGCGACACCTCGACCGCCGGATACGCCTCCTTGAGAAGCTGGTTCAGCTTTTCATCCTCAGAATTTGCCATTCTCCGCCTCCTTTTCCTATCACTCTATGAAACGTAAAAGAATCCCCGATCCCCCATGAAAATCAGCAGAAAGGATTATAAACCAGGTACCATTTCCAAAAGTGCCGGGTTCAGCGGCCGAACCTGGCACTTGCGGAAACGGTACCGGATTGGTTAGAGGTAGGGCTGGAGGGAGACCTTGAGGAGCTCGCGGGCGCGGGCGAGGCGGCGCTCGACCGCCTTCCCGCTCAAGCCCAGGATCTCCCCGATCTGACCGTGGGAAAGCTCTTCGAAGGTGGAGAGGATCAGGGGGACCCGCAGCTCGGTGGGGAGGCGCCGGATCGCCTCGCGGGTGCCCTGGGCCCTCTCCCGCTGGATCAACTTCTGCCGGGCTGGAACCGCCGAGGGGTCCGGCAAGGTCTGGCCCAGCGTGGGGGCTTCCTCTTCCCCTTCGCCGGAGAGAGGGGCCTCCAGGGAGATCGTCCGGGCCCGGCGGGAGGGCTTGCGGAGAAAGTCCACGCAGAGGTTCGCCGTGACCCGGTAGAGCCAGGTGGAGAGTTTCCCGGAGGGATTCAGATGAGGGGGATGCTGGTAAAGCCGGAGAAAGACTTCCTGGGCGGCGTCTTCCGAATCGGCGACCGTCCCCAGGAAGCGGAAAGCAAGGTTGATCACCGCCTGGCCGTGGCGTTCCATGAGGGCCCGGAACGCTTCCGGGTCGA
>JACPXR010000024.1 GCA_016196465.1 Candidatus Omnitrophota bacterium
CTTTCCCAGGCGAAGACCACCGGCGCCGTCGTGACCGCCGAGGAACACCAAATCTGGGGTGGTCTCGGATCGGCGGTGGCCAGGACCTTGAGCGCGGCGCACCCCGTCCCCGTTGAGTGCGTCGCTATTCAGGACACCTACGCCGAATCGGGCAAGCCGGAGGAGCTCTTCTCCAAGTATGGGCTCACCGCTTCGCACATCGCTTCCGCCGCCCGGCGCGTCGTGAAGCGAAAGTGAGCGAAGTCGAACCATGAGACTCTACCTCAAGCAGCTGGAGCTGGGGCCCCTCCAGAATTTCGTCTACCTCATCGGATCCCTCGAGACCCGCGAGGCGGCCGTCGTGGATCCGGCCTGGGACGTTCCGCGGATTTTGAAGACCGCCCAGGAGGACGAGATGCGGATCACCACGGCCATCGTCACCCACACCCACTTCGACCACACGAACGGGGTGGAGGAACTCCTCCGGCGGACCGATGCCCAGGTGGTGATTCATAAAAAGGAAGCGGCCGATCTGCCGGTTGAGAAGTCCAACCTCAAGGTGGTGGAGGGAGGCCACGAAATCTCCCTGGGGAAGCTCTCCGTCTCCTTTCTTCACACCCCGGGACACACCCCCGGCTCCCAGTGCATTGCCGTGGGGGATTGCCTCATCGCCGGGGACACCCTCTTCATCGGGGGCTGCGGCCGCTGCGACCTGCCCGGCGGGGACGCCGAATTGATGTACCAGAGCTTGACCCGCTTAAGCCGCATGGACGGGCGGCTCTCTCTCTATCCGGGTCACAATTACGCGCCGGTGGCCACCTCCACCCTCGAAGAGGAGAAGTCGCACAACCCCTTCCTCACCGCGAAGGATCTTGACGGTTTCTTAAGTCTGGTGGGCGCGGTCCGCAGGAAGGGATAGGCCTTTGGTTGGAATGGATTCCATCCTCATTGAGGGGCTTGAGTGTTTCGCCCATGTGGGGGTCCCCAGGCGGGAGCGGCAGAAGCGGCAGAAGGTCCTCATTGATCTGGAGTTGGGGCTGGATCTGAAGAAAGCAATCCGGCGGGACGAGGTGGAGGATACCCTCGACTACGCCGCGGCCGCTGCCCAGGTGAAGCGCCTTGTGGAAACGAGGTCGTTCCGCCTGGTCGAGGCGATGGCTGGATCGGTCTCAGAAGGGATCCTCCGCCGGTTCAAGGTCAAGCGGGTCCGGGTCCGAATCAGGAAATTCTCGGTGCCGGGGGCCCGGAGCGTCGGGGTGGAGATGATCAGGGGGAGGAAGGCCTGAACGTCGCGAACGACGTGGGGGTTTCCCAGAAGCGGACCTCGGTGACCGGGAAGCCCTGCTCTTTGGCGTAGTCGCAGATCATTTCGGCGATCACCTCGGCGGTCGGGTTCCGGTCAAGGCAGAGGAGGGGCTCTTTGAGCGAAGAGAGGATCGGCAGGGCCGGGTCGTCCCGGTTGAGGAGCATCTTGTGATCGAGGGTCGAATCGATCCAGTCCTGGAGCCGGGCCTTCACCTCGTTAAAATCCATCACCATTCCCCGGCGGTCCAGGACGTTGGAGGCGAGCTCGATCTCGACCCGGGCGTTGTGGCCGTGCAGGAAACGGCATTTTCCTTCATAATGAAGGAGCCGATGGCCGTAGCAGAAGTGGATCTCTTTGGTGACTTTGTACATGGTTCTTGCAGGGTGAACAGGATGATCATAGGATGAAGCGGGGAAAAGATCAAGACAGGGCTGTGGCCGTCCTGGTGAGCGGCGGTGTGGAGTCGGCCGCGATGCTCGCTGAGGCCCTGAAGCGGTATGAGCGGGTCTATCCCATTTACGTCCAGAAAGGCCTGAAGTGGGAGAAGGCGGAGCTGAGCTCTCTTAAAACGCTTCTCTCCTCTTTCCGTTCGGACGGCCTGGCCAAGCTCACGGTCCTGAACGTTTCAGTGGGCAACCTCTATGGGCGGCATTGGAGTCTGGGCAAGTTCGGCACCCCCGGAGCCCAAGATCCCGATTCAGCGGTCTATCTCCCGGGGCGCAATCTCCTCCTCCTGTCCCTGGCGGGGCTCTTCTGTGTCGTCCGGAGGATCCCCTCCCTCTGGCTCGGGGTCCTCAAGGGGAATCCCTTCCACGACGCCCGGACCGGCTTCATCCATGAAATGGAATCCCTCCTTCAGGAGACGCTGGGCTTTCCCTTGAGGATCGCCACCCCTTTCCGGGAGCTCACCAAGGCGCAGGTGATCGGGCGGTATTCCACTCTGCCCTGGGAGAAGACCTTCTCCTGCCTGCGGCCGCGGGGGCGGCGCCACTGCGGCCGGTGTCAGAAATGCGCCGAACGGAAGAACGGTTTCCGGTTCGCTGGGGTCCGGGACCGGACCCCCACCGCGAGATAGGCCGAGAAATGTCTTTTTACCGGGGCGGAATCGGCCAGTGGGCCTGGATCTTTCACCGGGTCACCGGGGTGGGGGTTCTCCTCTTCCTCTTCATTCACATTCTCGACACGTCCCTGATCATGCTGGGTCCCGCCTGGTACAACCGGATCATCCTCCTCTACCGGAACCCGGTCTTCGGGGTGATGGAGATCGGGCTGTTCGCCGCCGTGCTCTACCACGCCTTGAACGGGGTTCGGATCATCCTCGTGGACTTCTGGATGGAAGCGGTCTCCTGGCACAAGCAGATCTTCTGGGTTGAGATGACGATCTTCGCGCTCGTTTTCATTCCGGTGGCCTGGATCATGCTGGGCCACATCTTTCGATGAGCTCCTCCTATGGAGCGCACCCGCGCCCAAGCGGAGGGGCGGAACTTTACGCCTGGCTCTTCATGCGGATTTCCGGAGTGCTTCTCCTGGGTCTGGCGCTGGGGCACTTATTTCTCATGCATGTCTTCAACAGCATCCACGTGATCGACTACGATTTCGTCGTCCAGCGGTATCTCGGGCCCTTCTGGCGCGGGTACGACCTCCTCATGCTCTGGCTGGCCATGGTCCATGGGATGAACGGGCTTCGGACCCTCGCCGACGATTTCCTTCCACCGCCGCTCCGCCGGCGGGCGGTCCAGGGCCTGTATGTCCTGGGTGCCGGATTTCTCCTTCTGGGAACCTGGGTGATCCTTACCTTCCGTGCCAGTCCATCAGTTTGACGGGATCATTGTAGGAGCCGGCGGGGCGGGCCTCATGGCGGCCCTCCAGGCCTCCGGCTCCGCCAGGATCGCCGTCCTCTCAAAGCTGTACCCGACCCGCTCGCACACGGGGACCGCGCAGGGGGGAATCGGCGCCGCCCTCGGGAATCTGGAGGAGGACCGCTGGGAGTGGCACATGTTCGACACCGTGAAGGGGGGCGACTACCTCGTGGACCAGGACGCGGCGGAGATCATGTGCCGGGAGGCGGTGGAGACGGTCTACGAGCTGGAGCACATGGGGCTTCCCTTCAGCCGCACCCCAGAGGGAAAGATCGCCCAGCGCCCCTTCGGCGGCCACACCAAGGAGTTCGGCAAGGCCCCGGTGAAAAGGTCCTGCTACGCCGCCGACCGGACCGGGCACATGATCCTTCAGACGCTGTACCAGCAGTGCATCCGCCAGGGGGTGACCTTCTTCGACGAGTACCACGTGGTGGATCTTCTGGTGAATCAGGGAGCCGCCTGCGGGGTGGTGGCCCTCCAGATCGCGACCGGAGAACTCCACACCTTTCACGCCAAGGCGGTCCTGTTCGCCACCGGCGGCTACGGACGGATTTACAAGATCACCTCCAACGCCCTGACCCTGACCGGGGACGGGATGGGGGTGGCCTTCCGCCGGGGAATCCCTCTGGAGGACATGGAATTCTTCCAGTTCCATCCGACCGGCATCTACAAGATGGGAATCCTGATCACGGAAGCGGCCAGGGGGGAGGGGGGGATCCTCCGGAACAAGAGCGGCGAGCGGTTCATGGAGCGGTACACCCCCACGCTGAAAGATCTGGCCCCGCGCGACATGGTCTCACGGGCCATCTACAAGGAGGTCCGGGAAGGGCGGGGGATCGACGGGAAGGATTACGTCCATCTGGACCTCACTCATCTGGACCCGAAGGTGATCCACGAAAAGCTTCCCGACATCACCGATTTTGTCGAGACCTATCTGGGGATCGACCCGACGAAGCGGCCGATTCCGATCCAGCCGACTGCCCATTACGCGATGGGAGGGATCCCCACGAACGTCCAGGGGGAGGTGGTGGCGGATGAGAAGAACACCGTTCTGGCCGGGCTTTACGCGGCCGGAGAATGCGCCTGCGTTTCGGTGCACGGCGCCAACCGCCTCGGGACGAATTCGCTGGTCGACATCATCGTTTTCGGCCGCCGGGGAGGGAAGGCGCTGGGGGAGTTTGTCAAGCGGGCGCCGTTTGTCCCCCTTCCGGAGAAGCCCGAGGCCGCCACGGCGGCCCGGATCGGAAGACTCCAGGAACTCCTGGAGGCCTTCGAGCTGGAGAACCTGCTCGACCTGGCCCTGGCCACCGTCACGGGGGCCTTGGCCCGCGAAGAATCCCGCGGGGCCCATTACCGGGAGGATTTTCCCAAGCGGGACGATGCGAAATGGCTGAGGCATTCCTTGGGCTTCCTCAGGGAGGGACGGGTTGAGCTTCGATACAAGCCGGTTGCCATCACCCGGTTCCAGCCGCAGGAGAGGAAATACTGATGAACGTTTCTTTCCGGTTGCTCCGGTTTGATCCTCAGCGGGATGCCGCTGCCCACTGGGAGAGTTACGAGGTGGAGCTGGAGCCGACCGACCGGGTCCTGGACGGCCTCGAGGCGATCAAGGGGAAAGTGGACGGCACGCTCGGCCTGCGAAGGTCCTGCGCCCACGGGATCTGCGGTTCGGACGCCATGGTGATCAACGGGCGGAACCGTCTCGCCTGTAAGGTGCTGGTGAAGAATGTGAAGCAGCCGGTCACCATCGAGCCGATGCGGGGCTTCAAGGTTCTCAAGGATTTCATCGTCGACATGGAGGGGTTCTTCGCTAAGGTCCGATCGATCCAGCCCTACCTCGTGGAGAAGAGTGCTGCCCCTGAGAAAGAGCGGCTTCAGTCGCCCAAGGAACGGGAGCGGTTTGACGACACGACGAAATGCATTCTCTGCGGCGCCTGCACGACGAGCTGTCCCTCTTTCTGGTCGAACCCCGATTACGTGGGGCCCGCGGCGATCGTGCAGGCGCACCGGTTCCTCTTTGACAGCCGGGATGAAGGGAAGGAGGAAAGGCTCAAGACGCTTAATGCACAGGAAGGGGTCTGGCGCTGCCGGACGATCTTCAACTGCGTGGAGGCCTGCCCCCGCGGGATCAACGTGACGCGGGCGATCGCGGAGGTGAAGCAGGCGATCCTTCGCGGCAAGGTGAAGTGACAGCGGACGGCTGACATGGAAGCGAAGCGTTCTCCCTACCTCAAGCACCTCTACGTCTGCGTGAACCGTCGCGATCCACCGGAGGCCTCCTGCGCTCCCGGAGGATCCGAGGGGGTCCGGGAGAAACTGAAGAGCTACGTGAAGGAAAACGGCTTGAAAGGCAAGGTCCGGGTGAGCTCATCCGGCTGCATGGACCTCTGCGCGCGGGGGCCGAACGTCATGGTCTACCCGGATCACCTCTGGTACAGCAACGTGGCCCTGGCGGATGTCGACCGGATCATCGAGGAGCATCTGGCCCCCCTGGTGACAGAGAGCGCAAAATGATCCGCGCCCTCTTCTTCGATCTGGGGAACGTCCTCGTGAAGTTCGACCACCGGATCGCCGCCCAGGCGATCGCCTCCCGCGCGAAGGCCTCCCCGGAAGAACTCTTCCGCCTCTTTTTCGACTCCCCGCTCGTGGTCGCCCACGATGAGGGGAAGATCTCCACCGAGGTCTTTTATGAAGAGGTCCGGAAGATTCTGCAGATGGATCTCTCCTACGAGCGATTTCTTGAGATCTGGAACGGCATCTTCTCCGAGAACGAAGAGGTGACGGCGCTGGCCAAGGAGCTTCTGCCGAGGCATCCCTGCTTCCTCATTTCCAACACCAACCGTCCGCACTTCGAGCACTGCCTCCAGTATTATCCGTTCCTCGGTGAGTTCCGGAACCGGATTCTTTCGTACGAGGTGGGGGTCTTGAAGCCGCACCCGGCCATCTACCGGAGGGGCTTGGAGCTCTGCGGGGCGCCTCCCGAAGAGGTCCTCTACATCGATGACCGGTCCGACCTGATTGAAGCGGCAAGGCCGCTCGGTTTCCAGGTCCACCGCTTTACCGGGGCACAGCCCCTTGCCCGGGAGCTGAAGAGGCGGGCGCTCCTGGCCACCGGGCAGCGCCGCGCTTGAAGGGGGGGCTTCCTTCTCCAAAATCTGAATCTCTCATTTCGTTTCCCGGCTGGTGGGCGGCCCTCGGGCCCGGGGTGGTCTGGCTCGCGCTCGCCCAGGGCAGCGGGGAGCTCATCTGGTGGCCGTACCTGGTGTCGAAGTACGGCCTTTACTTTCTTTTCCTTCTCATCCCGGCCTGTCTTCTCCAGCTCCCCCTGAACTTTCACATCGGCAACTACACGCTGGCCACCGGCGAAAGCATCTTCCAGGGGTTCATCCGCTTGAACCGGGTTTTCGCCTTCGGGCTCTGGATTTTGATGTCGGTCTCCTTCGCCTGGTTCGGCGCCTACGCCTCCGCCGGGGGGACCGCCCTGGCCGCTCTGACTGGATTTCCCGCGGGCTGGTCCACGAGGGGTCAGACCCTTTTCTGGGCCTACGCGACGATGGCTCTGTTTTTGGGGGCCCTGCTGGTGGGGAGGGTGGTCTATCGGGTCGTGGAGCGTTTCATGTGGGGCGTGGCGGTGATCACCTTCGCGGGGTTGGTTTTCGCCTGCGTTCACCCCAGCGTCGTTGAGGTGGTCCCCGATTTTTTGAAGGGGCTCGTGAGTTTTCGCCGCTCGCTGCCGGCTTCCTGGGATCCGTCCGACTCGACGAAGCTGTTGACCGCGATCACCTTCGCGGGCCTGGGAGGGTTCTGGACCCTCTTTTACTCCTATTGGCTGAAGGAAAAAGGAGCCGGGATGGCCGCCAAGGTTCCTCACATGGCCGGGCTTCTTTCGGGGCATGTTGAAGAGAGCCGTTTGAGCGGAGCGGTTCCTCAGGCGGAGCCGGCCCTCCAGGGCCGGTGGAGGAGCTGGAGGCGCTTTCTCCTTGTGGACAGCTCGGTCGGAATCTGGGGGAACATCCTCACCACCCTGATGACCTGTCTCTTGAGCTACGCGCTTCTGTCCCCTGCGGGGCTCCTTCCGAAAGATTATGAGCTGAGCGTGGTCCAGAGCCGCTTCTTCGAGCTGCAGTGGGGATGGACCGGTCGGGCCCTCTTCTTGGCGGTGGCGGCCGCTTTTCTTTCGGACACCTGGCTCGCCACAGCGGATGCCGTGGCCCGGATCAACACGGACATCACCCTCTCTTTCTTCCCGGCGGCGCGGCGGCTGAGCGTCCGAAGCTGGTACTACCTGTGGCTGGCGTGGCTGACGCTGGTGACCGGGGTGAC
>JACPXR010000121.1 GCA_016196465.1 Candidatus Omnitrophota bacterium
ATCACCAATTTTCATCTGCCGGGAACAAGTCTCCTCCATCTGGTGGCCGCTTTTGCCGGTCAAGAACAGGTTTTGGAAGCCTACCAGGAGGCGATGGAGTGCGGCTACCGTTTCTATTCCTATGGCGATGCCATGTTCATCGAATGATCGAATCCTTTCGGGAAATCTCACCCACGATTGATCCAAGCGCCTGGGTCCATCCGCAGGCGCTGGTGATCGGCCGGGTGACGCTGAAAGCCAAAGTTTCGATCTGGCCGGGGGCGGTCCTCCGGGGGGACATCCTGCCGATTGAGGTGGGGGAAGAGAGCAACGTTCAGGACCTCTGCGTGGCCCACACGAGCCATGACTCCTCGCCTGTCCTGATCGGGCGGCGGGTGGTGGTGGGCCACCGGTCGGTTCTTCATGGGACAACCATTGGGGACGATGCTCTCGTGGGGATGGGGGCGATTTTGCTGGATGGGTCGGTCCTCGGGGAGGGTTCCATCCTCGCGGCCGGGGCCCTTCTTCCCGAGGGGGCGAAGATTCCGCCGGGACAGCTGGCTGTCGGGATTCCGGCCAAAGTGATTCGCCCGGTGAATGAGGCCGAGCGCGTCCGCGTTCGCGAAGGGGCGAAGATCTACGTGGAGTTGACGGCCGCCTACCGGAAATGAGCCCCACCTTTCAGGTGAAGGCCCAAGATTCTCATACCAAAGCCCGCGTGGGCCTCCTCCAGACCCCTCATGGCGCGGTGGAAACCCCCGCTTTCATGCCGGTGGGGACCCAGGGGACGGTCAAAATCCTCACCGTGCAGGACCTGAAGGCCTGCGGGGTCCAGATCCTCTTGAGCAACGTCTACCACCTCTCCCTGCGCCCGGGCCGGAAGATTCTTGAGGAAGCGGGTGGGCTTCACCGGTTCATGGCGTGGGAGGGGCCGATCCTCACCGATTCGGGCGGCTACCAGGTCTTCAGTCTGGCCTCTTTGCGGAAAGTGACCGATGAAGGGGTCACCTTCTCCTCCCACGTCGACGGGGCGAGGCATGCCTTGACGCCGGAGTCGGTGATCGATTTCCAGCTCGCCATCGGAAGCGACATCGTGATTCCGCTGGATGAATGCGTCCGGTATCCCTGCGGGCGGGAGGAGGCGCGGGTGGCGCTGCGGCGGACGAACCAGTGGGCGCAATGCAGTAAAGAGGCGTTTCGAAAACCGGGGACAGTCCCCTGCGGGGACAGTCCCCATCGGCCTTTGCTGTTCGGCATCATTCAGGGGGCCACTTACCCGGATCTCCGGAGGGAGGCGGCGCAGGAGATTCTCTCGATCGGTTTCGACGGCTACGCCCTGGGGGGCTTCAGCGTGGGAGAGCCCAGGGGGCTCCTGTTCGAGCTTCTTCCCGGGGCCGCCGGGGCGCTGCCGGCGGACTCTCCCCGGTACCTCATGGGGATGGGGGAGCCGATCGATCTGGTGGAGGCGGTGGCGATCGGGGTGGACCTCTTTGACTGTGTCGTTCCCACCCGGCACGGAAGAAACGGCCTCGCCTATACCTGGGAAGGGCGGCTGAACCTTCGCAACGCCGCCTTCGCCACCGACCCCAAGCCGGTGGACCCCCAGTGCGGCTGTGAGGCCTGCTCGACCTACTCCAGGATGTACATCCGGCACCTTTTTCAGACGCAGGAGCTCCTGGGCCTGCGGCTTTTGTCGTACCACAACGTCTGGTTTTACAGTACACTCCTATCAACCATTCGGGAGGCCATTCAACGCGGCGCGCTGGCGGAAGTTCGTCGCCGATTGGAGGCCTCCTATCCACTCACCCTGGAGGATGTTGTCCGATGACCCCGAGTCCGGTTGTGAACCTGATTCCGATTGTGCTCATTTTCTTCATCATGTACTTCCTGATCATCCGTCCGCAGGCGAAACAACAGAAGGCCGTCGAGAAGATGCAGTCGAACCTCAAAAAGCACGATGAGGTGGTCACCACAGGGGGCATCCACGGCACGATCCTCAACGTGAAGGAGGAGACCCTCACCCTGCGGGTGGATGACAACGCGCGGATCGAGGTGGACAAGACCGCCATTGCGCGCCTGGTGAAAGAAGGATAGAATTTCCAGCATGTACCGAAAACTCACCCCCTGGGCGGTCGCCATTCTCGCGGTCGTTCTGCTGGCCGCCTGGAACACCTTCCCCTTAAGCGAGCGGATCGCCCTGGGCCTGGACCTCCAGGGGGGCATGCACCTCATCCTCAAGGTGGACACGGCGAAGCTCTCCCCGGAGGCCCGGAAGGACGCCCCGGAGCGGGCCCTGGAGGTGATCCGGAACCGGATCGATGAGTTCGGGGTCAAAGAGCCCTCGATCCACCGGCAGGGAGAAGACGAGATCGTCGTCCAGCTTCCGGGCGTCACCGACCGCGAGAGGGCCCTGGAGATCATCGGAAGGACCGCCCACCTGGAGTTCAAGATTGTTTCCGACGATCCGGAGCTGATGAAGCAGGCGATTGCGGGCCCGGCGCCGGCCGGCTTCGAGCTCCAGGAGGCGGAGGGGGAGAAGCTTCTCATCCGGGCGGAAACGCTCTTGACCGGCGAGGCCCTCGCCACCGCCGACGTCCAGTTCGACCAGAGCCGCTTCAACACGCCGGTCGTGGGATTGAAGTTCAATCCCGAGGGGGCGAAGCTCTTCGGCAAGGTGACCGCGGAGAACGTGGGACGGCGCCTGGCGATCGTGCTGGACGGCAAGGTCCAGTCGGCCCCCAGGATCCAGGAGGCGATTCCGGGGGGAGAGGCGGTGATCACCGGACGCTTCACCCCGCAGGAGGCGGCCGACCTGGCCCTGGTGCTCCGGGTGGGGGCTCTTCCCGCGCCGGTTTACGTGGAGGAGGAGCGGACGGTGGGGGCCCTGTTGGGATCCGACTCGGTCCGGGCCGGCGTCCGGGCGACCCTCTTCGGGCTCGGGTTCGTCTTCCTCTTCATGGCGGGGTATTACCTCCTCCCGGGCCTGATCGCCGACATCGCCCTGGGGCTGAACTTCCTCATCATTCTGGGGGGGCTGGGGATGTTCCAGGCGACCCTGACCCTGCCGGGCATCGCCGGCATCGTGCTGACCCTCGGCATGGCGGTGGACGCCAACGTCCTCATCTATGAGAGGATGCGGGAGGAGCTGCGGCTGGGCCGGACGCTTCGCCAGGTGATCGCCAACGGCTATACCCGAGCTTTTTCGGCGATCCTCGACTCCAACCTCACCACCCTGTTGGCGGCGTTTCTTTTGTTCCAGTTCGGGACCGGCCCGATCCGGGGGTTTGCCGTGACCACCTCGATCGGCCTCGCGGCGAGCATGTTCACCTCGATCATCGTCACAAGGATCATCTTCGAGTGGCTTTACCGGGCTGGGTGGCTCACCCAGGTGAGGATGCTGAGATTGATCGGCGAGACCCGCCTGGATTTCTTAAAGCCCAGAAAGCTCTGTTACCTCCTCTCCCTCGTTCTTGTGGCGGGGGGGATGTTTTATTTCGCGGGGCTCGGGTCGAAGGCCTACGGGATCGACTTCGCCGGCGGGCAGGTCCAGCAGTACCGCTTCGAGAAGCCGGTCTCCCTGGATCGGGTCCGGGGGGCTTTGGCGGAGCTCCATCTCCAGGATCTCTCCCTCCAGCAGTTTGGAAATCCGAACGATCTCCTCCTTCGGACGGGGGGCGACACCGTCGGGGCCGTGAGGAAGAAACTGGAGGCCGATTTCGCCGACAACAAGGCCGAGCTTGTCCGGGTGGAGCAGGTGGGGCCCTCTGTGGGCAAGGACCTCAGGCGCCGGGCGGTCCAGGCGATCTTCTGGGCCCTCGTTTCGATCAGCCTCTATGTGGGCTTCCGGTTCCGCTCCTGGAGCTTTGGGGTGGCCGGCATTGTGGCCCTGCTTCACGACGTGCTGATCACCGTGGGGGCCCTGGCGGTGACCGGCCGGCCCCTCTCCCTGACCCTGGTGGCGGCCCTCCTGACGATCGCCGGCTACTCGATCAACGACACGATCGTCATCTACGACCGGATTCGGGAGCTGAAGAGGACGATGCGGAAGATCTCCTTCCCGGAGCTGATCAACCTGGCCCTCAATCAGACCCTCTCGCGCACGATCCTCACCTCGGGGGTGACCCTCTTGACCGTTTTGGCCCTGTTCTTCTTCGGCGGGGAGGTGTTGAACGATTTCGCCTTCGCTCTCCTCGTTGGCTTCGTCTCCGGCGTTTATTCCACGGTCTACATCGCCAGTCCCCTTCTCTTAGCCTGGCAGAAGAAAAGATAGTTGCGAAAAGTCTGGCAGCTTAAAGCTGTTAACGATAGGGATCTCCTCCGCCTGGCGGGGGACCTTTCCGTTTCGCCGCTCGTGGCGCGGCTCCTCATCCACCGGGGCTACCCCTCGGCCGCCCAGGCCGTCGACTTCCTCTGCGCCGGCTTCGATCACCTTCCCCCGCCGCAGGCGATGCGGGATCTGGAAAGGGCGGTCTCCCTCATCCGGCAGACCATCCGCTCGAAGGGGAAGATCCTCGTCGTCGGGGATTACGACGTTGACGGGCTGACCAGCACCGCCCTCTTGATCCGGGTCCTGAAGGGATTGGGGGCCCACGTCTCCTGGCACATCCCCCACCGGGTGAACGATGGCTACGGCCTGAAGCCGGAGGTGGTCCGGAAGGCCTCTTCCAATCACACCAAGCTCCTCATCGCGGTGGACTGCGGGACGACGAGCTTCGAAGAGTTGAGCCTGGCGAAGCGGTTGAAGATTCCAACGGTCGTGGCGGATCACCACGAGCTCATGGGGGGCCGCCCTCCGCCGGCATCCGCTTTCTTAAACCCGCTTCAGCCCGGCTGCACCTATCCCAACAAAGACCTGGCGTCGGTCGGGGTGGCCTTTACCCTCTTGCGGGGGCTGGCGAAGGTCTTCCCGAAGATTTCCATCTGGGATGATCTGGACCTGGTCGCCCTGGGGACGGTGGCGGACCTCGCCTCGGTGACCGGCGAGAACCGGGTCCTTGTCAAAAGGGGGCTCCATGTCCTCGGGGGGACCCGGAAGGCCGGCTTGAAGGCCCTCCTTTCGCAAACGAAGCTGGAGGGGGAGATCCTGACGAGCGAGGATGTGAGCTTCATGCTCGCCCCGCGCCTCAACGCGATGGGGCGGATGGGGTCCCCCGAGGCGAGCCTGCAGCTCTTGATCACGGAGGATGCCGCCGAGGCGAAGCGATTGGCCAAGTCGATGGATGAGCAGAACCGGGCCCGGGCCGCCGCTGAGCGGGAGGCCTTCCGGCAGGCCCTCGCCAGGGTGGAGAGGGAGGTGAACTTCCGCCACGACCGGGTGATCGTGCTGGAGGATGAGCGCTGGCATCCGGGGGTGGTCGGGATCATCGCCACCCGGCTCGCCCTGCAGTTTCACCGGCCGGCGGTGGTGATCGCGCTGGACGGGGAGCTGGGCCGGGGGTCCGCCCGTTCGATCGGGGATTTCTCTCTGGTGGAGGCCCTCGAGAAGGTCAAGGGACATCTCATGGAATTTGGAGGCCATCCCGGGGCGGCGGGGCTCAAGGTGGCCCGGGAGAAGATTTCCGGTTTCCGGGAGGCGCTGAACCGGGTCGCCCATCAAAAGATCGACCCCAAGTCCCTCACTCCACGGCTGGAGCTGGACGCGGAACTGCCCCTCTCGCATCTGAGTCATCCCCTCATGCGGGACCTGGAGCTGCTGGCTCCTTTCGGGCCGGGGAATCCCTGGCCGGTCTTTCTGGCGGAGGATTCGCGGCTAACGGCCAAGCCGACCAACCTCGGCTACCGGGGGGTGCGCTTCCTCGTCGAGAGCGCTCACGGAGACTCCTTTGAGGCGACGCACCCGAGGGTGGAGGGATGGTACGGGTGGGATTTGAAGCGCCTCCCAGAGGGAGCGGTCCGGCTGGCTTACTCTCCCGTCCGGCGCATGAGGGAAGATTCCCTTTCCATAGAGCTCAAGCTCCGGGGCCTTGAGCCGCTCTGATGGGATTCACCTGCGGGATCGTCGGCCTGCCCAACGTGGGCAAATCGACCTTGTTTAACGCGCTGACCCGCTCGGCGGTTCCGGCTTCGAACTACCCCTTCTGCACGATCGACCCCAATGTGGGGGTGGTGCCGATGCCGGATGAGCGGCTGGCCAAGCTGGCCCAGCTTGTCCCCACCGAAAAGGTGGTCCCCACGGTGATGCAGTTCGTGGACATCGCGGGCTTGGTCAAGGGGGCGAGCCAGGGGGAGGGCCTGGGGAACCAGTTCCTCGGCCACATCGCCGAGGTGGAGGCGATCGCCCACGTGGTGCGCTGTTTCGAGGACCCGCAGGTGGTGCACTTAAGCGGCCCCGTCGACCCCAAGCGGGACATTGAGGTGATTGAAACGGAGCTGGCGATCCGGGACCTGGAGGTGGTCGCCTCCAGCATCAGCCGGCTGGAGAAGACGGCGAAGTCCGGCGACAAGAAGGCGGCCGCGGCGCTGGAGGTTTTGAAAGAGCTCACCAGGCCCCTGGACGCGGGGATTCCGGCCCGGACCACCGTCCAAGGGCTCCCTCCCGCGGCGCAGGAGATCGTGAGACCCCTGAACCTGCTGACGGCGAAACCGGTCCTCTACGTGGCCAACGTCGGCGAGAAGGAGATGGCGGAGGAGTCGGCCCCTTCGAAGGCGATCCGGGAGATCGCCGCCAAGGAGGGGGCCCAGGTGGTCCTGATTTGCGCCTCCATGGAAGCGCAAATCGCCGCCCTGGAAAGCGAGGAGGAGCGCTCCGAGTACATGCAGGCGATGAATCTCAAGGAGCCGGGCCTGAATCGCCTCATCCGGGCCGGCTACGAGCTTCTTTCGCTCATCACCTTTTTCACCGTGGGCCCCAAGGAGGACCGGGCCTGGACGATCCGTCGGGGGGCGACCGCCCAGGAGGCGGCCGGGAAGATCCATTCCGACATGGCCCGGGGCTTCATTCGGGCCGAGGTGATTGGGTTTGAGGATTTTGTGGCCTCCGGTTCGGAAGCGGCCGCCAAGGAAAAAGGAAAGCTCCGCCTGGAAGGGAAAGAGTACATCGTCCAGGACGGGGACTTGATGCATTTTCGTTTCAGCGTTTGAGAAAGGAGAAATGAGATGGCCCTGACCCCTTCCACGATGATTCTGCCGCTGGGCGCGAAAGCGCCCGATTTCGAACTCAAGGACGCGGTCTCCGGAAAAACAATCTCGCTTTCCACCTTTTCCGGGAAAAAAGCGCTCCTCGTCATGTTCATCTGCCGCCACTGCCCCTACGTGGTGCATGTGAAGGAAGAACTCGCCCGGCTGGGCCGGGATTACGCCCCGAAGGAGGCGGGGATCGTTGCCATCAGCGCCAACGACGCCAAGGGCACCCCCGACGATGCCCCGGAAAAGCTTAAGGAGATGGCCGGCGAGCTGAAGTTCAGCTTCCCCTTCTGCCACGACGAAACGCAAGAGGTCGCCAAGGCGTTCACCGCCGCCTGCACCCCAGACTTCTTCCTCTTCGACGGGGAGCGGAAGCTTGTCTACCGGGGACAGCTGGATGACTCCCGGCCGGGCAACGGGAAGCCGGTCACGGGGAAGGAGCTGCGCGCGGCGCTCGAGGCGGTCCTCGCGGGAAGCCCCGTGAGCCCCCATCAGATGCCGAGCATGGGGTGCAACATCAAGTGGAAGCCGGGCAGCGAACCGGACTACTTCTCCAGATGAAGAAGATCTTTTTGATTCTGGGCGCCGTTTTCCTGCTCCTCGCCGTGGGGACGGGGATTCTCCTGGTGAGCTTCGACGCCGACCGCCTCCGGCCGGCCCTCCTTAAGAAACTGGAGGAGGCGACCGGCATCCAGCCGATCCGGCTTTCACGTCTTTCCCTCACGTTGAGAGGGGGTTTTGCCATCTCGCTGAAGGGACTTTCAGTGGAGCCCTCCTTGCAGGTGGAGGAAGCGAGCGCTGGGGTGAAGCTCCTCCCGCTTCTTAAAGGAAACATCCAGATCGGCCACGTGGTCGTTCTGCGGCCGAAGGTCTCTCTGGTAAGAAAGCCGGACGGTTCCATCGGGCTGGAGGGGATCGATCTTACGCCCAGGCGGCCCGCGCCCAAGGCATCTTCCAGCGCTCCGCCGGCAGGAGCGGCCCTCGCCTTGGCGATCTCCTCCGTCCAAGTGAAGGAAGGGACGGTTGATTTTAAAGACAGCTCCTCCAGGCCGCCTCTGCGCCTGTCTCTCCAGCCCCTCGACCTCTGGCTGAAGGATGTTTCTTTTTCCCAGCCGACTTCTTTCAAGGCGAAGGCGGAGGGGGTTCTCCTGCCGGCGGAGGGCTCCGGCGAGCCTCACCTGACCGGGAAAATCTCCTTCTCCTCCGAGGGAACCTTGGAGCTCAAAGAGCCGGAGAAGATCCCCCAAACGGTCAAGGCAACGGCCGACATCCGGTTGACCGACGCGGCGATCAAGAATCTGAACATCCTCCGGGAGGTTTTCTCGCGCCTTTCCATGCTGCCCGGCCTTGCCGAATCCCTGGAGAGCCGCCTTCCGGAAGAGTACCGGGCCAAGCTCACCGAGAGGGACACCTCCCTGGAGCCGGTCAACCTTTCAGTGACCATCGGCCAAGGGGCCCTCTCCTTCAACGACCTTCGCCTGGCCACCGATTCCTTCGAACTTGCCGGGGGAGGGAAGGTCACGCTGGAGGGGTCCCTCTCCTCCCGCATGACCCTGCGGGTGGAGCCGAAGCTCTCCTTCGCCCTCTTTGGCTCCGTGGAGGAGCTGAAGGCCCTTTCCGACGAAGAGGGGCGCCTGACCCTGCCCGTGATCCTTCAGGGGACTCTGCCCAAGGTGCTCGTCCTGCCCGACCTTTCGTACGTCGCCTCCCGGCTCATGCCGGCCAAAGCAGAGAAGTTGATTGGAGGCCTCTTAGAGAATCTCCTCGAAAAGGGGAAATAAAAATAAATATTGACAAATTTGCAAAAATAGTGTATCTTTCGAAAGTGAGGATATAAAAAATGGAAGATCCCCTCAATTTTTTTGATCCTGTATTTGCATATATAAATAATTTTTTGCATTAAGACTCATACAAAGAGCTTCTGAAGGAGATGATACGATGCGAAGA
>JACPXR010000120.1 GCA_016196465.1 Candidatus Omnitrophota bacterium
GAGGTGACGGGAGTCATCTCCTCTGCAGGGACTGTCCCCTGCGGGGCTGCCCGCCGGTCCTGTGGCGGGGACTGTCCCTGCGTCGGATCGAAGCCGGCCGGGTAGCTCACATTGTCCGCGAAACGGACCCGCTCCTCCGCCCGCTGATGACGCCCCTCCTTCCATCGGCTCGGGAAGAGCTTGCCGGGGGCCTCGTAGTACGGTTCAAGGTAGTCCCTGCGCATCGGGTGGCCCTCGAACCCTTCCCACATCAGGATCCGCTTCAGGTTGGGATGGCCGTCGAACCGGACGCCGTACAGGTCCCAGACCTCCCGCTCCTGGAAGTCGGCCCCCGGCCAGATCGAGCTCACCGACGGCACATGCGGATTCCCTTTATCGGCCCGAACCTTCAGGGTCACCGCCGGCCCGGGGGCCGTGGTGAGGCTTCCTTTAGCCGAAGCCGCCGGTAAGGGGCGCTTCGTCGAATAGAGGTGGTACACCACCTCGTAGCAATCCTGGTAATCGACGCAGGTGAGGTTGGAGAGGTAATCGAGCGCCAGATCCGGCTGAAGCTTCAGCTCGCGCGCCACCCTCTGGAGATCGCCGGGCTCGATCACCCGCGCCTCCGCCGGCGCCCTCGTTGGAGCGGGGATGAAGGTCGGCGCAGCGGCCGGCTTGGGCGGCGCCTCCGCAGCGCAGATCGCCTTGATCTCCTGCGCCCGCCGGAGATCCACCAGGTCCGGCCCCAACAGCGGGACCGGGATCTCCGCCTCGACCTCCTTCCGGTACCAGCGGACCTGCCGGACCGACTGCTGGTCGATCTTCTTCTGCAGGGTGATCAGGGCGTGGAGCAGGGCCTGGGGCGTGGGGGGGCAGCCGGGGATGTAGACATCCACCGGCAGGAACTTGTCGATCCCGGAGACGACGTTGTATCCTTCCTTGAATGGGCCGCCCGCGGTGGCGCAGGCCCCCATCGAGATCACGTACTTGGGCTCCGGCATCTGGTTGTAGAGGCGGACGATCATCGGGACCATCTTCTTCGTGACGGTCCCGGAGACGATCATCAGGTCCGCCTGCCGCGGAGAGGCCCGGAACAGCTCCGCCCCGAACCGGGCGATGTCGAACCGGCTGGCCGCGGTGCAGATCATCTCGATGGCGCAGCAGGCAAGCCCGAACTGCAACGGCCAGATCGAGTTCCTCCGGCCCCAGTTGTAGATCGGGTCGATCAGCGTGATGAGCTTGTCCCAGGGGAGGACGGCGACGTGCCGCCGGACCTCCTGCTCGAGGACCTGCTCCTCCGTGGGACGGAAGAGGATTTTCGGTGGGGTCATCCCGTCATTCCCGCGAAAGCGGGAATCGATCCTCGCTTACGCGAGGATGCCTCGTCACCGGATCGCCCCAAGAATCTCTTCGTTGTTCCTCGGCACCTTGATCTCCTGCACCTTCTTGAAGGCGATCTTCCCCGACTTGTCCACCACCACGGTCGCCCGCTTCGAGCAGTTGAGCTCCTCCAGGTACAGCCCGTACTTCCTGGAGACCTCCCGCTTCAAATCGCTCAGCAGGGAATGCTTCAGCCCCAGCTTCTCCCTCCAGGCCTTGTGGGAGAAATGGGAGTCGCAGCTCACCCCGAAGATCGCCGTCTCCTTCCCCTCGAACTTCGCCAGGTCCTCGGTCAGCGCGCAGTTCTCGGTGGTGCAGACCGGGCTCCAATCAAACGGATAGAAGGCCAGGACCACGTTCTTCTTCCCTCGAAAGCCGGAGAGGGCCACCTCCTGCCCATCCTCGTTCTTCAGCGTGAAATCCGGGGCGACCTCCCCGACCGACACCTCCCTCGCAACCAACGCTTCCGGCATTTGAGAACCTCCCTGTTTGCGGCGAACGAGGCCGCGTTTGGGGTAATGGATCAGCCGCGTCACCGGCTTGCCCTGGATCAGGTGCTGCCGGACGATGACCGAGGCATCCCGGAGGGTAAACCGGGAGTACCAGATCCCATCCGGCTCGATGTACAGATTGGGGGCCAGGTTGCACAGGCCGAAGCAGCCCCGCGGGATGACCTCCACCTGCCCTTCCAGCCCGGCCTTCCGGATCTTCTTGCGGAGGGCCTCGACGAAGGCCGAGGACCCTTTCTTGGGACAGGTCAGACCGCCGACATCAATGTAGATCCGCCTCACTACTGCCTATTGTACCGGATCGGCGAGGTCTTGCAAGCAAAACGGGTGTCTACTCGCGGTACGCGAAGGGGTGCAGGCGCCTCCTCTCAATGGAGGCGCCCTTTCCTCCACCGCGCAGGACGTTTCCTTTGTGATGGCCGATAGGGTGGCCGACTCCTCGATGGAAGTGGTGATGCCCCTTTGCCGTTTCTTTCTGATATTGCTGCTGTTGCTTCTGCTGTGGCTGCTGCTTCTGAGAATTGCCGTTCCCTCCCAAGAGGCCGTTCAGGATCTGGTTGAGTTGCTGCTGTATCATCGCTTGGACCGTGCGGACCATCGAAACCGGACCATCGAAGGCGGTCATCGCCAAGAACATCTCCAGCACTGTTTTCTGGTTGTTGCTCAGGGCGGGCCAGTTGGGGTTGCCTCCCATCAGCAAGTTGTAGCAACGGGTCTGGATTGTCCCCCAGCGTGTCTGCGCTTCCTCGATAAGATCCTGCGCCACAGGGGTGGGCATCGCGTAGATCTGGAGGATGCGTGCGAAGTCGGCGCGTGTCTCCGCGATCATGTCACGCTGCTGCTGCTGCCCGGTGGTGATGTTGGTCACAGTGATCATATAGGTCGGCCAACCCGCATTGCCGACGAGCGTTATGCCGGCAATCAGCCGATCAATATTCATCAGGTCCTGCGCCCGGGCGTAGTGGTCCTTATCGGCGTCGATCTGGACCCTCCACTGCTGAAGCGACTGGACCAACCCCGCTCCGTTTCCGCCTCCGGCCATGAAACCCATCAGGGACTGCCAGATCGCCTCAAGGGGACCGTAGCGCGCGACGACCGGCGGGACCAGTTGGGGAAGAGCCACCGGAGCCGCATTATTGACGAGATTATTCTGCGGGGGCTTGCCGCTGCCGTTCGCATCTTTTGGGCTAGGCGGATTGTTGCCGGCGGGCGACGCGGCGGCTCCGAGACTTCTCTGGACGATCGCCGAGGAGCTCACCATCGTTTGGTCCGCGGCCTTGATCTCAGCGAGCTGCGGGACGCTCAAGGCAGAGGTTTCCACCATCTCTCCCTTAACCATCCTCTCGCCGCCTGAGCCCGAGCTGGATTCGCCGGCTCGGCCGACCGCAGGAACACCCAGAAAGACCATCTGAAGCACCAGGAAAGAGACAACGGATTTCTTCATGGGTTGGATGACCCCTTTTGTTTTTGGTTTAGAATCGGTTGAAAAACGGGGCAAATAAAAAATCGCCCGGCCAACGAGAGTTTTATTCATCGTTCCCCTTTTGTCTGTGTTTTCTCTCGGTAGCCCGGCGATCCACCCAACTTGTCCGGCGGCCCGTAGCTTTGCGTGACCCCATCTTCTTTCCGGGGCCGTGCCTCCGTTCACCTTCTTCTTCCGGTAAACGGACCCGCTCATCCTGCAGCGGATTGATCGAGCTCTGCCCTAAGTATGGCTTAGATCCTTCCCTTTGTCAATAGTGTAGGTAGATTTAGTCTCCTCTAATATCCCCCCTTCACCCCCTCGCATCCCTCGGGCATCGGGTATACTCGTAGACGATGGGTAACATCCGATGCGCAAAGGGGATCCGGCTGGGGACAGCCCTCCTGGGGCTTTCCCTTTTCCTGCGGCCTCTGCCCCTCCAGGCGGAGTACGCGGAGGGGATGGAGGCCTACCGGAAGGCCTGGGCCGCGTACGCCACCCAGAGCTACGACGAGGCCAAGCGATGGGCCGAGCGAGCGGTCCGGGCGGACCCGGAGAACGCCCACGCCCATGCCCTGCTCGGAAACCTGGCCTACCTGCGGCATGACCTCGCCGAAGCGAAGGGATCCTGGCAGAAGGCGATGGGCCTGAACTCGCAGCTCAACCTCCTCCAGGGCCGGATCGCCCAGGCGGAGCTGGAGCTGGGTCTGGAGAACCAATTGAAGCCGGCCGGCCTCGGGGCCCTGACCCTTCGGCTGCCGGCGAACCTCACCCCCGAGGAACGGGCGGAGATCCTGCAGAACCTTTCTCAGGCGATGGAGAAGCTCGAGCCATATTTCAAGTACCGGCCTGAGCGGCCCCTCACCGTGTTGATCTATCCCCACGAACAGTTCTACGCCTCCACCCACCTGCCGACCGAGGTGCTGGGGCTGTTCGACGGGAAGATCCGGGTGCCGCACCAGTCGGACCTGGGA
>JACPXR010000025.1 GCA_016196465.1 Candidatus Omnitrophota bacterium
AACGGAGGTGATCCTCTTCATTCTCGCCATCTCGCTCGTCAAGGCCCTTCTGGTCGCCCTTTTCTACATGCACCTGAAGTTTGAAAGGTCCGCCCCCTTGTGGGGGGTCGTGATCTTTCCTTTCTTCCTCATCGGACTGGCCGTGGGTCTGGTCTGTGTGGGGAACTTCTTTGGCTGACGTCTCTTCCCGCGAGCGGTTTTGGTGGGGATTCCTCGTCATCGTCCTGGCGAGCGTCGCGGCCGGGGCCGTGAGCGGGCTTTCCCCCGCCCAGAGGCCCCTCCCGGGGGTCGCGGTCTTCCATGAGCCGGTCGCGGGCTTCCTCCTCACCGACCAGACCGGAGGGCCCTTCGGCTCGGAGAACCTGAGAGGGAAGGTTTGGATTGCCGACTTCATCTTCACCTCCTGCGCGGGAACCTGCCCGGGGATGACCGAGAGAATGCGCCTTCTTCAAGGCCGACTTCCCGGGGAGATCAAGCTTGTCTCCATCAGCGTCGATCCGCGCCGCGACACCCCGGAGGCCCTGGCCCGGTACGCGAAGGCCCACCAGGCCGATTCGGCCCGGTGGCACTTCTTGACCGGCCCGGGCGAGGCGATCCAGCGCCTGGCCCGGGAGGGATTCCATCTGGGGATCTCTGAAGGAGAGACCCGGGAGGAACCGATCATCCACAGCGTCCGGTTTGCCCTGGTGGACCGAAAAGGGGCTTTGAGGGGGCTCTACGACGCCTCGGATCCTCCCGCCCTGGAACGGCTGATCGCCGACGCCAGGGCGCTTCTGCGGAACAGCTGATGACCCTTTCCCTGCTTCCCGCCCTCAACGCGACCCTGAACGGCACCTGCGCCCTCCTCCTCTTGGCCGGCTACGCCTCCATCCGGAAGCAGAACGTCAAATCGCACGGAGCCCTGATGGGGATGGCGTTTCTGACTTCGGTCCTCTTCCTCGCCTCCTACCTGACCTACCACGCCTTTCACGGATCCACCCGCTTCACCGGAACCGGCTGGATCCGGGGGCTCTACCTGGCGATCCTCATCTCCCACACGGTCCTGGCGGTCGTCATCGTCCCTCTTTCCATCCGAACCCTGTGGCTCGCCGTCGGAGGAAGGATCCCCGATCACCGGCGGATCGCCCGCTGGACCCTGCCCCTGTGGCTCTACGTCTCGGTGACCGGGGTGATCGTCTACTGGATGCTGTACTGGGCCCCGAATCTCTGGGCCTGCCCGGCCTGCTCTGAGGCGGTCGGCTCTCAGGGCGACCCCGCCTCGAAACAACTCACCCAGGGGTTCGCCAGGTCGATCTATCTTATGATGAGCGCCCCCTACCTTGTCTTCGCGGGGGTGACCTTCCTCATCGTCCGGTCGGCCCGCCGGGCCAGAAAGTAGCCCGATGCGTTTGACTGAGCTTTACCGATCGGGAAAACCAGACGTCTCGATCGAGCTTTTCCCCCCCAAGACGCCGGAGGCCGTCGAGAAGCTTTTCGAGACGGTTGAACAGCTCAAATCCCTTCGCCCCGTTTTTTTCTCGATGACCTTCGGGGCCGCCGGCTCCACGCGGGACCTGACGCTGGATCTGTGCGACCGGTTAAAGAACCGATCGAAGGTGGAGACAATGTGCCACCTCAACATCATCGGCCAATCGAGGGAAGAGACCCTTCGGAATTTAAAGCGGCTCAAGGAGGCGGGGATCTACAATCTGCTGGCCCTGCGGGGAGATCCTCCGAAAGACCAGCCCAACTTCAAGCCCCACCCGGAGGGCTTCCGTTCCTCGGTGGAGCTGATCGAAGAGGCGCATCGGGACCCCTGGTTTTCGATCGCGGTCACCGGCTTCCCGGAAGTCCACCCCGAGGCCCAAGACCGGGCCTCTGACATCGCTTACTTGAAAAGAAAGATCGAGGCGGGGGGGTGCGTCGTCATCACCCAGCTTTTCCTGGACAACAGCTACTTTTTTGAATTCATCGGGCTCGTCCGGAAGGCGGGGATCGCGGTGCCGGTCGTTCCGGGAATCCTCCCGATCCTCTCGGTGCCCCAGGTGCGGAAATTCGCCGCCCTCTGCGGCTCCACCCTCCCGGTATCCGTCGAGCGTGAGTTGGTCAAGGTGGAGGGTTCCGAGGAGGGGGCCGTGAAATACGGCATCGACCTGGCCACGAGGCAGTGCGAGGAGCTCCTCAAGGCCGGCGTCCCGGGCCTGCACTTCTACGCCCTCAACCGGGCCCGCTCCACGAAAGAGATCCTCTCCAACCTCCGCCTCGGGGGGGTAAAATAGTGGCCGTGAAAAAAGACAGGGCCGAAGAGACCGTCCGCCGCTACGTCCAGACCTTCGTCAAAGGCTGCAAGGCGGCGCGGCTGCTGCAGGAGGAGCTCGAGAAGGCCGGGGTGGGGCTTTTTCCGGTCGTGGACCATATCACCGTGAGAACCCTCGACGTCGACCGCCGCTCCAAGGAGTTCCAGCGCCTGGGCTTCCGGTGGGACAAGGCCGTTGGCAAAGAGGGCGTCCTGGAGTACGACGACTGGTGGGCGAAGGTCTACCGGAAGCCGGGCCTACCGACCGTCTTCATCGACCAGGCCTTTGAGGGACCGCGGGGCAAAACGAGTGTGATCCCTCCTTGGGTCCGGAGGTTCTCCGACCGGGCCCTCCACCACATCGCCGTCCGCGTGGAGGAGATCGAGTCGGCCGTCCGGACCTTGAGGAAGCGCCGGATCTCCTTCGCCGGCTCGATCGTCGGAAAGAAAGGTTCGGAGCTCCGCCAGATTTTCACGGCGGCCGACGTCAAACGGGGGCATCCCTTCACCGTGGTGGAATTGATCGAGCGGCACCGCGGCTACGCGGGCTTCTCCCCTCCCTCGGCGGACGCCTTGATGAAATCTTCGGTCATCACCACCAAGAAACGTGGCCGAAGGTAATCTCCAGGATTACCTCAAGGACGCCTCCCATTTCAGCGGCAAGGCAGAAAAGGTTTTCCTCCCTACCAGCGAAAGTGAAATCTCCGATCTCCTCCGCCGGGCCGGACGGGAAGGCCGATCCCTCACCCTCTCGGGTGCGGGCACCGGCTTAACCGGCGCCCGCGTCCCCCTTTCGGGATGGATTCTCGCCACCGACAAGCTCAACCGGATCCTCCGGATCGATCGGGACGATGCCCGAAAGAGGGGGCGCTGCATCCTCCAGCCGGGGGTGAGTCTCAAGGTCCTCGAGGAAGCCCTCGATAGAGAAGGGCTCTTCTACCCCCCCAATCCAGGGGAAAGCTCCGCCTTCCTGGGCGGGACGGTGGCCACGAACGCCTCCGGCTCCAGGTCCTTCAAGTACGGCCCCACCCGCTCTTTCGTCAGGCGCCTCCGGATTGTTCTGGCGGGCGGGGAAATCCTGGATCTGGCCCGGGGAGCCCACCGGGCCGAGGGCCGGGGCTTCAAGCTCAAACTCCCCAGCGGAACCCTCCTGGAGATCCCCCTTGCCTCCTACCGGATCCGGGGGGTGAAGAATGCCGCCGGCTACTACGCCGAGGATGGAATGGACCTTCTGGACCTTTTCATCGGGTCGGAAGGGACCCTGGGGGTCTTCACCGAGATCGAGCTGGAAGTCCTCCAGGCCCCGGAAGCCCTCCTCGCCGGGATCCTATTTTTTGAATCAGACAGGGGCGCCTTCCGCTTCGCCCAAGAGGCTGTACCCCTGGGCCCCAGGGCCCTCGAGTTCATGGATGGAAGGTCGCTCAAGCTTCTTTCAGGCAAGCGCCTGGAGATCCCCCCGGAAGCCCAGGCGGCCCTTTATTTCGAGGAGGAGTGCGGCAAGGGGGAAATCCCCGCTCTGAAGAAAAAGTGGGTCCGCCATCTGGACCGGGCCGAGGGGTTTCTCCCAGAACCGCGGCTTTCCTCCGAGGAGAAAGATCTCCAATCTTTCCGAGAGTTCCGGCACGACCTTCCGGCCCTCATCAACGACCAGGTCGCGCGAAGGGGCCTGCGCAAGGTGGGGACCGATTTCGCCGTCCCGGAAGAGAGCGCCGAGGAGATGTTCGAGGCCACCCTGAAAACGCTTGGGGGCTGCGGCATTGACTACGTTCTCTTCGGCCACCTCGGAGAGCATCACCTCCACGCCAACCTTCTTCCAAAAACCTCTGAAGAATTTGAACGGTCAAAGGAAATTTACGCCGCCCTGGCGAAAGAGGCCCTGCGCCTGAAAGGAACGGTCTCGGCGGAGCACGGGATCGGGAAGGCCCGGATTCCGTATCTCGAGTGGATGGTGGGCCAAGAGGGGTTGAGGGAGATGGCCCGGATCAAGAAAGCCCTCGATCCCCTGGGGATCTTAAGCCCCGGAAACATCTTCCCGGCGGAGCTCCTGAAGGAGGTCTGATGAGACCCCAGCCGTACCGGTTCTACCGGATCCCGCGGGCCTGCTCGGAGTGCGGGAAGGGTTTGGCGGTTCACACGCCCCTGACCAGGAAATTCACGGCGGGTCTTCTTGGAGAACTGGGGGTCTCCTGTTTCTGCCCGGCCTGCGGCAGCCGCTTCCGGGCAAGGAACCCCCTTCGCTTCGGCTGGGTGGCGTGGCTGGGTCCTCCGGGCCGCTGGCTCTGGTGGAAGACCGCTTCTCTGGAGCTGACGCTCCGGCCGGAACTCCCCTAGCCCTCTTTGTCCTCGTACTTCTCCTTCAAGGATTGGACGATCGTCGCGTCGGCGAGGGTGGTGGTGTCGCCGAGCACCCTCCCCTCGGCGATGTCCCGAAGGAGGCGGCGCATGATCTTCCCCGATCGGGTCTTGGGAAGCTCCGCCGCGAAGAGGATGTGGTCCGGCCGGGCGATCGCCCCGATCTTCTTGGCCACGTGCTCCTTCAGTTCTGCTTCCATTTGAGGAGAGCCTGCCACGCCGGATTTCAGGGTGACGAAGGCGACAATGGCGTTTTCCTTGATCTCATGGTGCTTGCCGATCGCCGCCGCCTCGGCGACCCCCGGGTGGTCCACGAGGGCGCTTTCAATCTCCATCGTGGAGAGGCGGTGGCCGCTCACCTTGAGGACGTCGTCCACCCGCCCCAGGAGCCAGAAATATCCGTCTCGATCCCGCTTGCAGCCGTCCCCGGTGAAGTAGACCCCTGGAATCCTGGACCAGTAGATTTCCTGATAACGCTTGGGATCGCCGTAGATCCCCCGGAGCATCCCGGGCCAGGGGGAGCGGATAACGAGATACCCGGATTCGGAGAGCTCCCCCTGGTCGTTGACCACCTCCGCCTCGATCCCTGGAAAGGGCCTTGTGGCGCTTCCCGGCTTGAGGGTCGTGATCCCGGGAAGCGGGGAGATCAGGATGTGACCGGTTTCGGTCTGCCACCAGGTGTCGACGATGGGACATCTGCCGCCCCCGATGATCTCGTGGTACCAGATCCAGGCCTCCGGGTTAATCGGCTCTCCCACCGAGCCAAGGAGACGAAGCGAAGAAAGGTCGCGCCCCTTGGGAAGCTGATCCCCCCATTTCATGAAGGCCCGGATCGCCGTCGGGGCGGTGTAGAAAACGCTCACCCGGTATTTTTCGATGATCTTCCAGAACCGGTCGCCTTCGGGATGGTCGGGCGCGCCTTCGTACATCAGCGTCGTCGCTCCGTTTAAGAGCGGTCCGTAGACCACGTAGGAGTGCCCGGTCACCCAACCGATGTCGGCCGAACACCAAAAACAGTCTTCCTCCTTCAGGTCGAAGATCCACTTCGTCGTGGCGTAGCAGCCGACCATGTATCCGCCGGTCGTGTGGACGATCCCTTTGGGCTTGCCCGTCGTGCCGGAGGTGTAGAGAAGGTAAAGCATCTCTTCGCTCTCCAGCTCCTCCGCCGGGGAGGAGTCCCCCTGACCCTTCAAGGCCTCCTCCCACCAGAGGTCGCGGCCTCCCTTCATGGGGACTTTCCCGTCCATCCGCTTGAAGACGATCACCCCTTCCACGGTCGGGGCGCCGGAGAGGGCTTCATCGACGTTGGCTTTCAAGGGGATGACGCTTCCCCTCCGCCACCCGCCGTCGGCGGTGACGACGAGTTTGGATTGGGAGTCGTTGATCCGGTCTCTCAAGGCCTCGGCGCTGAAGCCGCCGAAGACGACGCTGTGCGCGGCGCCGATCCGGGCGCAGGAGAGCATCGCCACCGCCAGCTCCGGGACCATCGGCATGTACAAGGTGACCCGGTCCCCCCGGCGGATTCCGAGCGACCGGAGGGCGTTGGCGAAGCGAGCCACCTCCCGGTGAAGCTCGGCGTAGGTGAGGGATCTTTGGTCTCCCGGCTCCCCTTCCCAGAGGATCGCCTTCTTGTCCCCGCGGCCCCTGATGAGGTGCCGGTCCAGGCAGTTGAAGGAGAGGTTGGTCCTGCCTCCCACGAACCACTTGGCGTGGGGGAGATTCCAATCCAGGGTTTGTTTCCACGGCTTGAACCAGTGAAGCTCGGCGGCGAACTTCTCCCAGAACTTCAGCCGGTCCTTCGCCGCCTCTTCATAGACCGACTCCTCCCGGACATTCGCCTGCCTCCGGAAGGAATCCGGAGGGGGAAATACCCTCTCCTCCTTCAGGAGGGCTTCAATGGCTGGATGAGTCATGGGGGTTATTCTACCAAGTAAACCTTTCCCTCCCCAAGTCGTCTAAATCTGCAGAAGGAGGAAAATCCAATGAAAAAATTCATTCCAATCCTGGCAGTGGGGTTGATGATCTTTCTGTCGGCTGGGACAACCGCCAAGGCGGAGGAAGCGGCTTCCCCTGTGGGGGAGGAGGCCCAGCGCTTAAGGCAGATGAGACAAGACAATCCGGAGGAGTTCCGGAAAACCGTTCAGGAGAAGCGGGCGAAGGTCCGGGAGCGCCTCGAAGTCCTCAAAGAGAACGATCCTGAGGCCTACCGGAAGGCGAGGGCTCGCCTTCAGAAGTTCAATCAAAAGAGGCGCCACGCGCTTGAAAACCGCCTGGAGGAACTCCGGAAGAACCATCCGGAAAAGTACGAAGAAATCCTCAAAAAAAGGGAGGGATGGCGGAAGGAGCAGCTGGAGCGGTTCAAGAAAAATCATCCCGAGGCCCACAAGCGGTTTTTGAAGGAGCATCCCAACTGGAAGGAACGTCCTCGGCACCTCAACCGTGGCGTCCGAGACCATGGCCAGGGCCAGGGGCGCGGCGGGGGCGGCCCCGGGGGCCGGTAGAGCTCTTATGGTAAACTGCTTCCCGACGTGGTCAGCGACGCGGAGTTGGTCGGGGCAATCCTGGAGGGGGATACGGGCCGCTACGGCGAGCTCGTGTCCCGCCATCAGGCCAAAGCCTGGAAGCTGGCTTACAGCTTCGTGGGAAACTTCGAGGACGCCAAGGAGCTTTCTCAGAACGGATTCGTCAAGGCGTACCTCCACCTTCGGGAATTCAGAGGAAAGGCCAGGTTCTCCACCTGGCTCTACCGAATCATCGTCAACGAGTGCAAGGACTTCCTCAAAAAGAAAGCCAGACAGCCGGGAACCTTCTCCCTCTCCCAGGGTCTTGAGGATGAGGAGATCCCCCTTGAGATTCCCGACCCCAAGGGAGATCCCCGAAGCTCGGCCTTCGACCGGGAGGTGGCCAGGCAGCTTGCCCGAAGGGTCAAGGAGCTTCCCATGAACCAGCGAACGGCGTTCGTCCTGAGGCACTTTCAAGGGTTGTCCCTCCTGGAGGTTTCCGAGGCGATGGGATGCCGGGTTGGGACGGTCAAGGCCCATCTTTTCCGGGCGACGGAACATCTGCGGATCTGCCTTAAACCGCTTCTGGGAGAGGAGGCCGGGCGATGAACCGGGACCGCTGGGAGCGGTGGGTTGAAAACTGGTTTTCCAGGCACCCGGTGAAGGAGCCCCCGGCCCTGCTGGAGAGGGCCTATCCGGAGGAGGTGATGGAAAAGATCCGGGCCGCTCAAACCGATCCTTCCCCTCTCTGGCGAAGGGCCTTCAAACCCTCCTTCGCCCTGGGGACAGCGCTGGCCGGGATGGGGATCCTTTTCCTCTGGGCGAACCTTGGGCCCCATTGGGAGGAAGCGGCGTTCATCCGGGAGGCCGACCTGAAAGAGGAGGCCCGCGAGCTGGACCGGCTTACCCTGGCTCAGGCCGCGGCGGCGCACGCCCAAGAAGACCTCGAGGAAACGGTAGACCTTCTGGAGGCGGTCGAATCGGACGGCTCTGTCCGGGGGGAAGAAAACCCCCTTTCCGGTGAGGAGTGGCTTCAGGAGCTCCGGGAGCTTGACGAGATGGAGATTGCCTCCTCTTGAGGTATAATAGCCCCAAGAAGCGGCCGCCTGAAAACCGGGCGGACGCAACCAAAGGAGGAAAACGGATGAAGCGGATTTTACAGATGATTTTGGTGGTAGCAGTGATAGGCCTCACCGCTTTAAGCTTCGCCGCATCCGAAAGCACCCCTCAAGGCGGATGTCCCGTCTGCAGCGCGGCCGGCTCCGACAGCTATGGGGCCAAGACCGTCGGTCAGCTGGGGCGCGGAGCAGCCAACACGGGGCTCTGCTGGACCGAGATGGTGAATCAGCCCGTGAAGGAAATGAGGTCAGGAGGAGGGAATATCCTGATCGGAATGGGCAAGGGAGTGGGACACACCTGCCTGCGCCTGGTTCAGGGGGTGGGGGAGATCATCACCAGCCCCATGCCGAAGGCCAAGGACGGCAAGTACACGCAGATTGCTACCGACTGCCCGATGGAGCTTATCGGGGTTACCAACTGATCGGTCCGCCGCACCCACCCCGGCCCGCCCCGGTTAAGAAACGTGAGGTCATAAGGATCCCATCGATTCCACGGCGCTGATCGTGCACCTCTTGGCTTTGGGGGCTTGCCTCTGGGCCGAATCGGTCGTCCCCCTTTTCATGGACCGGCCCAACCGCCTCCTTCACATCGCCCGGAACGCCGCCATCGGCCTCGTGAACGCAGCGGCGCTGACCCTCTTCTTCTCCGGACTCATCGCCTCCTCGGCCCGCTGGGGCCAGATGGGTTCCCTGGGGCTCCTCCATCGCCTTCCCCTTCCCCCGAGCTGGCACGCAGCGGCCGGATTCCTCCTCTTCGACCTCTGGATGTACGGCTGGCACCGGGCCAACCACGCGCTCCCCTGGCTGTGGCGCTTCCACCGGGTCCATCACAGCGACGACGCCGTGGACGCCTCTTCGGCCTACCGCTTCCATCTGGGAGAGATGCTGATCTCCACCCTCCTCAGGCTCGCGGTGATTCCTCTCATTGGAATCAGCCTGAGGCAGCTTGTTTTCTATGAGCTCATCCTCCAGCCGGTGATCCTCTTCCACCACAGCAACATCAACCTCCCCGAAACGCTGGACCGGTGGATGCGGTCTCTGGTGGTCTCCCCCAACATGCACCGGGTTCACCATTCCGACATTCCCGACGAGACGAATTCCAATTACGCCAGCATCTTCTCCTTCTGGGACCGGCTGTGGGGCTCTTACCGCAGGCGGGAATTGCTCACGATCCGGTACGGCCTGAAGGAGTTTCGGGAGCCCCGCTGGCAGACCTTCCGCGGGATGCTGTCCAACCCCCTGGTCTGACCTTCTTAAGAAAGCGTCCCGCGGTGGCGGGCGACGAAGCGGTAGACTCCCTCGGCCGCCGCCATGACGCCGGGCACCTTCTGATACATCCAGAAAAGCCAGCCCCAACCCGGGGCGTGGGCCAGCATCCGGAAGACCGCCTCGGCTCCGCTGTGGATGCTTCCGTCCTTTCCGATGAGCTTCACCGAGGCGTGGAACTCCTCCGGGGAGATCCGGGGAAACTCCTTCAGATGATCCTGGTAAGGGGAGAGCTCGACCTTCTCTCCGACCCTCCCCTGCCAGCGGAGGGCCCATCGCCGGCAGAAGCCGCACTCGCCGTCGTAGAGAAGGAGGGGCCTTTCTCTTGAAGGGTTCACGGGGGTTTCTCGCGGCTATTGTAACAGAGAAGCTCCCGCTATAATGGTTCCATGGGGAAGCTTTCACCTGAAAGGTTCCGGAGACAGCTCCTCGCTTGGTACCTGAAGAACCACCGGAAGGACCTTCCCTGGCGGAAAACGACCGACCCCTACCGGATCTGGGTCTCCGAAATCATGCTCCAGCAGACTCAGGTAGCCACGGTGATCCCCTACTACCGGCGCTTCCTGAAGCGTTTCCCAACCCTGCGCTCCCTCGCCATCGCCCAGGCGACCGAAGTGGTGGAGGCCTGGTCGGGGCTGGGATATTACTCCAGGGCCAGGAACCTTCACTCCGCCGCTCAGGAAGTCCTCTGGTGGCACGGCGGCCGCCTTCCCCGGGAGCCCGAGGAGCTCTTGAAGCTGCCTGGAATCGGCCGGTACACCGCCGGAGCAATCGCCTCCATCGCCTACGACCGCCCCGCTCCGGTCCTGGATGGAAACGTTGCCAGGGTTCTCTCCCGCACTGTGGGAATCCGGCGAAAGATCCAAGACCCTGCCGTCCAAAAAAAGCTCTGGGCCACGAGCAGCGCCCTGGTCCCCCCGAAATCTCCCGGAACCTTCAACCAGGCCCTCATGGAATTGGGGGCCCTCGTCTGCACACCCAAGGATCCTCAATGTG
>JACPXR010000125.1 GCA_016196465.1 Candidatus Omnitrophota bacterium
CGGGTGGAGGATTGCGGCGCCTTTTCCCCGGAGTCGTGCGACTACCCGGGGATAGGGGCCAGGGTGGCCCGGCGGGTCTCGCTGGGCAAGGCCGAGCGGGGCCTCCTCTTGTGCAAGAGCGGCGGAGGAATGGCGATTGTGGCCAACAAATTCCACGGCGTCCGGGCGGTGGTAGCTCAGACGGCGGCCCTCGCCCGTCATGCCAGGGAGCACAACGACGCCAACGTCCTGGTCCTCGGGGCGGAGGGCCTTTCCGCGGGGAAAGCGAGGAAGATTCTCCTCGCCTGGATGGGCACCCCTTTCGCCGGCGGCAGGCATGCCCGGCGCGTCCGACAGATCGAAAAAATCGAAAAGGAGCTGGCCCGATAGCCGTGTTCGACCATCTGAAACAGACAGACCCCCAGATTTACGAGGCGATCACCCAAGAGATCCGCCGCCAGCACCAGAACCTGGAGCTGATCGCCAGCGAAAACTTCACCTCCCTGGCGGTGCTGGAAGCGATGGGCTCGGTCCTCACCAACAAGTATGCCGAAGGGTATCCTGCGGCCCGCTGGTATGGAGGATGCGAATGGGTCGATCAGGCGGAGGCCCTGGCGATTGAACGGGCGAAAGCCCTCTTTGGCGCCGAGCACGCCAATGTTCAGCCCCACTCCGGAGCGCAGGCCAACATGGGGGTCTATTTTTCCGTCTTGGAACCAGGAGATCCGATCCTCGCCATGGATCTGAGTTGCGGGGGCCACCTGACCCATGGGCACCCCAAGAATTTCTCCGGTCGTTTTTTCAAGGTGATCCCTTACGGGGTCAACAAGAAGGACGAGCGGATCGATTACGATGAGCTGCTTCATCTGGCCAAGGAGCAGAAGCCCAAATTGATCCTTGCCGGCTATTCCGCTTATCCGCGGGAGCTGGATTTCAAGAAGTTCCGAGCCATCGCCGACAGCGTAGGGGCCATCCTGGTAGTCGACATGGCTCACTTCGCGGGGCTCGTGGCGGCGGGGATCCATCCAACGCCTGTGCCGTACGCGGAGTTTGTCACCACCACGACCCACAAAACTCTGCGCGGGCCCCGCGGGGGGATGATCCTCTGTAAGAAGGATTTCGCCAAGAGGATCGATTCCCAGATCTTTCCAGGGATCCAGGGGGGTCCCCTGATGCACGTCATCGCCGCCAAGGCGGTGGCGCTGAAAGAGGCGATGACCCCGCAATTCAAGGCGTATCAGCATCAGGTGGTGGTCAATGCCAAGGCCTTGGCTGAGACCCTCGCCCAAAAAGGGTGGCGGCTTATTTCCGGCGGGACCGATAACCACCTGATGCTGGTGGATGTGTCGGTGAAGAATTTAACAGGCAAGGACGCCTCGGCGGCCCTGGACCGGGCGCGGATCACCGTCAACAAGAACGCGATCCCCTTCGACACCCAACCCCCGGCCAAGGCAGGCGGGATCCGCCTGGGGACTCCCGCTGTGACGACGCGGGGGATGAAGGAGCCGGAGATGCGCGCCATCGCGGCCTTGATCGACAAGGTCTTAAACAGCTTCACCGAGGAGGGGCTCATCGAGCAGATCTGCCGCGAAGTCGGAGCCCTGACGGAGCGCTTCCCCCTCTACCCCGAACTGCGCCCTTAAGAGCTCCACATTGAAATAGTTATCATCTTGTGATAACTTATTCTTATGACCCTCAGAACCCGGATTACCCAGGCGGCCCGAGAGCGGGGCACGACCGCCGCGGAGGTGGCCAGGCGCCTTCATCTGTATCGGTCCAATCTCTCCGCGATGGACGCGGGCAGACGCCTCGCCTCTCTTCGGACGCTGGCCCGCGTGGCGCAGCTGTTGGACTGCGGTCTGGGGGATCTCCTTGAGGTGGGCTGGGGGACCGAGGGACCGATCTTTCGCCGGCGGGAGTTGAACCTCCGGCTTCAGGAGCGGGACCTGGGGATCCCTGACGGTTCGGAGCGGGGATGGGTTCACGCGGCCCTCCTTGCCTGGCAGCGCCATTACGGGGCGGGCAGGCGAAAGGTCGCCCCCCGATGAGAAAAAAGTTTTTCCGGGATCCGTATTCGGAGGTCCTCCAGCGCTTTAACCAGCGGGGAATCCGCTGTGTGGTGGTGGGGATGTCCGGGATCAATTTCTACGCCAAGAACCCGGCGAGCGCCTTCTCCACGTTGGACTACGATCTGTTCCTTGAACCGACCCTCAAAAACGTGGGAGAGGCGGTTCGATCTCTCAAAACGCTTGGGTTCACGGTGGGGACTGCCGAGGGAACACTGAAGTCCAGCGATCTTGGCGGGATGGTCCGCGACCAGAGAACCCTGGTGGCGACCAGTCCGGAAGGTCTCCTCATCGATCTTCTTCTTAAAGTTTCCGGTTATCCTTTTTCCGAGCTCTCTAAGGACGCGGCCACTTTCACCGTGGGGGGGGTTCCTGTGCGGGTAGGCAGGCTCAGCAAGCTGATCAGATCGAAAAAGCTGGCCGGCCGTCCGAAGGACCGCCGGTTTCTCCAGCGCTACCAGGCACTTCTCGAGGAATGAGTGTTTGCCGATGTGGTAGAATGCCTCGCCGATGAAGTGTCCCTTCTGCGGGGCGAACGAAGACAAGGTGATCGACTCCCGGGAGTCCGGGGACGGCGTCTCCATCCGGAGGCGCCGGGAATGCATCCGGTGCCAGCGGCGCTACACCACCTACGAGCGTCCGGAAAGCGCCTCCCTGCTCGTCGTCAAAAGGGACGGCCGGCGCGAGGCGTTCGACCGGAAAAAACTGACCGGGGGGATCCTCAAGGCGTGCGAAAAGCGGCCCGTTCCCCTGGAGAAGATCGAATCGGCGGTCGATGGGATTGAACGGGAGA
>JACPXR010000126.1 GCA_016196465.1 Candidatus Omnitrophota bacterium
GACGTTGTCCAACTCATTGTAATGAAGCTTTATATTAAAGTTGCGCTCTTTTCGGAGCTTCTTAATTTTTGCGATTATTTCGCCGTGCATTTTGATGGGTAAGTAGAGAAGACCAAGCCCGAAGATCTGATCTCCCGGATCGCCGCTTTCATCACCATATACGGTGAGCGTGTCGTCTGGTGCATAAGGTTCAGTTTCTATCTTCATACCAACTCCTACTTCAGGTATAATGGAATTGTTAGAACCGCACAGCCGTGCGGCGAGGGAAGCAGCCAGCCGTCCAAGCTACAAGTCTGCTTCCCCCTTCCTTTTCAAGTGGCTGCCTTACAGCCATTCACCTCTTCTGGTCATCGCTCACCACCTTTCGATTTCGCCTGTACCATTGCCTGAACCTTGCGGACACCTTCTGTGGTGATTTTAAACTTCTTCCGCGCTTGCCTAGTTTTACCGCTCTTTTCGATTTGATGAGCTAAAGCCGGAGTAGTCTCCTTGAGGGCGTTGAATGCCGCTGTGATATTAACGATTGGGTGTCCTAAATGCTTGAGTTGTGAATTTACAGCTTGGGCATCGAAGTTTTCCATCCCCTGAAGCTCCTGGAACCAATAACCAACGACGAGCGCTTTTTCAGAAGCGGTAGATGGACTTGTCGCATCAAAAAGAGAGGGCAAATCTTTAAAATCGGTAACCCCACTACCCCCTTTTTCTGTTTCAGTCTTTCGAGTAGTTGATTTGGTTGGGGAAAACCCAGATAAATTGAGCAGAGAAGCTACATTGAAACGGTCTGCCGCCCATTGAAGTACCCTAGCCGTCGCCTGTTCGTCTAAAGACTTAAGAGCAACAGCTATTTGGCGCATCGCTTCTACTTCTCGATCTTGTTCCATAGGGTTTGCCTCCTGGCTTGGTTCATAGTAGCATGAACCATTAGGTAAATGTCAAGTGCATATTTTTGCACCTTACTATGGGAGATATGGGTGGGTTACTTGGAAAACCAGCGGCTTTTGGCCGCCTGACTTGCTATTTGCCGTCGGCGATGGTGAGAGAGCTTCTTTGATCTGGAAACGCCGCCTTTCAGTCCACCAAGACGGCCTCTGCGGACTGCGGTAGGGTCTTTTTTGGGAGGGGATTGTTTCGGTATTTGGCCTGTAGCTTTCTGAACAATGGAGAGAGCGCGTTGACTCCAATCGCGGGGTCTGGTGATCTTCCTCTGTTTCGCCATACCACCATTTTGGCTTATAATTCAGGCGTGGTCAAGGAGCAGGATTTTCAAACTGAGACACTACCTCGGTTTTACTCTTCGAATTCGGTCTCGAACCCTTCTTCCGGCTCCTCGGGCTTCTCGGGGTGGTCCAGGGCGAAGAAGATCTTTCCCGGAATCTTGATCCCGTGGGCCGCGGCAAGCTCCTTGCAGGCCCAGTCCCCCTCGCTGAGGAGCCGATCGTGGGGGTTGAAGCTCGAATCGTCCATCCGGCCTTCCGCCGAAACGGTCAGATCAATCCGGCCGTTTGAATCCTGAATCGCCTCGACGAGCTTCTGCCAGGGAACGTCTCCAATCATGCCGCTGATTCTCAGGCCCTGGATGATCGAGCGGATGGAAACCTTCAGATGGATCCAGTCGCGGATTTCCCATTCGATGACCGGCCCGCCCGCCCCGGCTTCAAAATAAAAGGGCTGGGGGGCGTAGTGATAGATCCGGTAAAAGTCGGTGAGCCGCCCGTACCAGATCTGGACCCGCCCCTCCGAGCGGCCCGCGGTGGGAGTGGTCAGGGCCTCGGCAGTCGTGAAACCGATCTCCTCCCCTTGATCGCCGACGAACTTTCCCTGGCCCTTCAGTTCAACGAGCGGCCGGGTGAATGGGGAGGCCAGCTTCACCTTCAATTCCAGGTGGTCCACGGAAAAGACCGGCCCGGTCGGCTTGACGCTCCGATCGGAGAAGTCAAGCCGGCCGTTTTCGATCCGCAGGGCGATGACGGCCAGCCGTGAAGGAGCGGCCGGGCTTTCCTGCTCCTCTTCCTCACTTTCTTCCCCCTCCTCCTCTTCTTCGACCTGTTCCCTCTTCTTCGCCGGCTTGGGAAAGAGGGGCTGCATCCCGGTTTTTTCCGGCCCTGCCCCTTCTTCAACTTCTTCAATCTGCCGGGCGGAAATCGGAATCACCCCTCCCCGGGTGAGCCGCTCGTAGATGAAGCCGCCGATGAATTCCACGTTGGCCGTGTCGAAGAAAAGATGGGGCCTCCTCAAGACCACCTCCACCGGCATCGGACGAAGGAAGATCCCCCAGAGCGGCACCCGGAGGTCCATCCTCTCCATTTCCAAAAGATTGGGGTTCACCGAACCCGGTGGACCGGGCATGGCCAGCCCCTCCAGGGAAACCCCAAAGGGAAAACACCAATGGGCCAATCGGATGTCGGCTTCAAAGGGAAGGAGTTTCCGGACCTCCTTCTCCACCCAGACCGTCAGGTTCCGGCTCCCGAAAAAGAGGGTCGGGGCGGCCCCCAGGAGAAGGGCGAGAAGGAGGAGGCGGGCTTTCCGTTTCACCGGTCCATGAGGGGTTTGATGAGATAGCCGGAGGGGGTCACATAGACTCCGAAGCGGCCCCCCGGCCGGGCGGGGATGTAGGCGGCGTTGCCGTAGACCGCCTCGACAAAGGGGAGCCGTCCCCCGTGCCGATGGAGCCATCCCCAGAAGAGGCCGCTGCCCCCCTGGAGGTCATGGGCGGACCTGGGACGGCTCAATTCCGACTCCGCTGTTTGGTAGCGGGAACTGACCCGGGTGAGCTTGTGGCAGGTCTGAAATCCGACGAGATGGGCCCACGGGTGCCACTTCAGGATCTCCCCTCCGATGGCCCACTGGTCCCCATGCATGGGAAACTTCCAGGCCGCCCGGGAGGCGCTTCCGGAGACGGGGGTCACCTCCAGAAAGAATCCGTACGCCGATCCCTTCGGGGCCGCCTCGACCCGGACCGCCGCCACGAGCTCTTCGCGGGTGAGCAGATGATACGACCGGAGAGAAAAAACAAGCCCGAGGAAACTGAACACCCCCAGGCAGGTGAGAAGCCAGAAGAAGAACTTCCACCTCATCCAGAACCTCCCAAGAGAAGCCGCGCCGCCTTGGCGACGCAGAAGGCGATGGCGCCGCAGACGGGAAAGGTCAGCAGCCACGCGACCACGATGTTCCGGGTCACCCCCCAGCGGACGGCGGAAAAACGCCGGGTGGCCCCCACCCCCATGATCGCCGTGTTGATGGTATGGGTCGTGCTCAACGGAATTCCCAGGTGAGAGGCCAAGGCAATGGTCGCCCCGGCTCCTGTCTCCGCGGCGAAGCCGTGGACCGGCTCAAGCTTGGTCAGCTTCAAGCCCATCGTCTTGATGATCTTCCAGCCCCCAATCGACGTCCCCACCCCCATCACGGCCGCGCACAGGAGGATCACCCACAGGGGAACATGGAACGTCTGATGCACGCCGCCCAAAAGAAGGACCAGGCAAAAAACCCCGATGAACTTCTGTCCGTCGTTGGAGCCGTGGGAAAAAGCCATCAAGGCCGACGACAAAAGCTGGGCCTTTCCGAAAAGACGCCGGATGAAGGCGGGACTCGCCTTGGCGAAAATCCGATAGACGGCCGTCATCACGATCAGTCCCCCGCCGAATCCGAGGAATGTGGAGAACAAAAGACCCAAGAAAACTTTCTTCCATCCCACCCACAGCAAAGCCGATGGGCCCGCCGTCGCCAGGGCAGCCCCGCTTAAGCCCGCGACCAAGGCGTGGCTCTCGCTGGTGGGCAACCCTCCCCAGTAATAGGTGAAAGTGCTCCAGCAGACGATGGCGATCATGGCCGCCCCGACTGTGGTCAGATCGATCACCGAGGTCTCGACAATCCCCTTGCCGATGGTCGAGGCCACCGCCGTGCCCGACATGGCCCCCAAGATGTTGAAAAAGGTGGCCATCGCCAAGGCATAGAATGGCGCGAGGACTCGCGTGGAAACAACCGTGGCAATCGAGTTGGGGGCATCGGTCCAGCCATTGACAAACTCCGCCGCCAGCACGAGCCCCAAGGCAAAGATCAATCCAACGGAAAAATCCATCAGGCGTTCTTCAGGAAGATCCCCTCCATGGCCACCGCCACATCTTCACACTTGTCCGTGGCGGTCTCCAGCATCGCGTAGAGATCCCGCCATTTCATCACCTCGAGGGGATCCTCCCTTCTTTCAAAGAGGTCCGCCACCGCCTCCCTGAGAATCCGGTCCCCCTCGTTTTCCAGACGGTTCACCTCGATGCAATGCTGGAGGATGTCAGCATGCCTCAGATTTTTCAGCCGCGGGATCATCTTGTTGATCTCCTCCACTTGCTTGAGGACTACCCCGGCCAAGGCCCGGAAGGCAGGGGTGGGCTCCTTGATCTTGTAGAGGATCAGATGCTCCGTCACCCCCTCCATGAAGTCCATCACATCGTCCAAGGCGGCGGCCAGCCGATGGATGTCTTCCCGGTCGATGGGAGTGATGAAGGTCCGGTTGAGCTTCGCCATGATCTCGTGGGTCACCTGATCGGCGTCGTGCTCCAGGCGCTCCAGGCGCTGGGCCTGCTCCGGAAGATTCCGGAAATCGGCGGCCACCTCCTGGAGAACCCTGGCGGCCTCCACAATGAGCTTTGAAGAGCGTTCGAACAGTTCGAAAAATTGGGCTTCCTTCGGAATGAGGCTCACCTCTGTCCTGCCTCCAGGAAGACCCTGCGGGTGGGGATCGCGATTCCCTCCTGGGCGAAGGCCCGGGTGAGCCGCTTGATGAGCTCATGCTTGAGGAGAAGAAGATTCAGGTCCATGTTCA
>JACPXR010000128.1 GCA_016196465.1 Candidatus Omnitrophota bacterium
CTAAGCTCACGCTCAGCCGCAAATCCCGCAAATCACAGATCACCTCCGGTGCGATCGCCTGATCGATGAAGGTCAGGGAGCCGTCCCGGATCCTCATGCGGGAGAGGATCATCCCCGGCGTCTGCCGCCCAGTGGTGAAGATCGCCTCCACCGGAAAACTGAAAAAGCCGTCCGGATCCCGCGCCATCACGAGCCGGGGGCGGGTCAGCTCGATTTCCATCCCGGGCTTGCCCCCCAGCGCCGCCGGGAAGGAGAGCCGCAGAGAGACCTCCCCGATCGAAGCGGGCGATCCCCCCATCTCCCCCGGCAGGGAGGGCACGTCGATGCCGACCAGATCGATCCCGAAGGGAAAGGTGACGCGGGCCACCTGGATCGTTACGGCCCGCCCGCAGGCGCTCGTCAGGGTCTGCTCGAACGACCTCTTGAGGGAACTGGTCAGGGCGAGGGCGGCGCCCACCGTCCCCCCAATCGCCAGCGCCCAAAAGACCCATTTGACCCGCAACGCGATCTCCCTTGTTCGGCGGTCTTAGAAATGCGCCTGGCAGGAATCGAACCTGCGACCTTGGGATTAGAAGTCCCCTGCTCTATCCATCTGAGCTACAGGCGCAACGAGCCCGCGGTGGTCGGGGCGCCCGGATTTGAACCGGGGACCTCTGCGTCCCAAACGCAGCGCTCTAGCCAAGCTGAGCCACGCCCCGATGACGCGTACATTGTATAATAAACCCTCCATGAAGCGCTGGATTGTCCTTTCCCTCCTCCTCTTGGTGGCGCTGGCTGGAATCGGCCTGCTGGGGCTGGAGATCGTCAACCGCCGGATCCTCCCTGCCAAAGTCCGGGAATGGGCGACCGAGCTCTCCCTGGCCACCGGTCGCAGCATCACGATCGGCCGGGTGCGGCTCCACCCCTGGCACGGCCTGCTGATGGAGGAGGTCTCCGTGGGGGAAGATCCCCGCTACGGAAAGATCCCTTTCCTCCAGATCCACCAGGTCTCAGGGAGGGTCCTCTACCTTCCCCTCCTGCGAAGGGGTCAGATCGTCGTGCCGACCCTCTGGATCGTCCGCCCGCAGGCGCGGCTCCTCCAGGACACGGAGGGCCTCTGGAACTTCGAGAGCATCCATCCCACGATCTCCGCCTCCCCCCAAAAGCATCCCTCCCCCTCGCAGCTCCTTGTTCCGAGGATCGTCATCGCCGGCGGGACCCTCGAGCTCTCCCTGCAGAAATCCCCCCTCCAGCGCCCCCTGCGCTGGGAAAACGTGGACCTGGAGGCCCATCTGGCTTTGCCGGCCCGGATCGACGGGACCCTTTCCGCCCGGCTGGCGCTGGAGGAGGCGCCACCACGCGCTCCTGCGCAGCGGCTGGCGCTGAAACAACCGATCCCTTTCGAGTTGAGGGGAGCGTACGACTTTCAGGGGGGGAATCTCGACCTGGCCGCCCAATCCCAGGTCCCCCTCCCGGCCCTCCTGGAGCTTCTGCCCCCTTCCCTCGCTTCCTCCTTCTCCTCGCTGGAGGGAACCGCCGCCCTAGAGCTCGGATGCGCCGTAAAATCGAAGGGTCCCTTGTCGCTCCGCGGCTCCCTGAAAATGGAAAACCTCCTCTCGAAATACCGCATGAGGGGTGGAGGGCTCTTCCAGGTGGACGGAAATCTTGAAATCAAGGCGGAGACCCAGGCCCCTTCCTTCAGCTGGGGGAAGCTTCTCTCCGGCTTCGGCGCCACCTGCCAGCTCCAGGGGGTCCAGCTCAGCCCCCTGCCGGCGGTGGGGGGATTGCGGGAGATCCGGGGAATGCTCTCCATCAACTCACAGGGGATCAGGACGGAGGGGCTCACCGCTTCCATTCCCACCGGTCAGCCCGTTTCGATCGCGGGAACCCTCTCCAACGACAAAGAGAAATCCTTCGCCCTCCAGGTGAAGACCCGCCTCCCCCTGCAGTCTGTTTCTGATTTCTCTCCGAAACTCCATGAGCTTTCCAAAGGGGTCAAGCTCTCCGGAGAAACCGCCCTCGAGGCCAAGCTCACGGGACACCTCCTCCCCGGCTTCTCCCTGGAGCCGGCGATCACCGCCGCGGTCCAGAAAGCTTCCGTGGAGTTTCCCGGCGGGGAATCCCTTCGCGACCTGGAGGGAACTCTCCGCTGGCAGACCGATTGGCTCAGCGTCACCCGCCTGACCGGCCTCCTTCGGGACAAACCGTTCCACCTGGAGGGGACCCTGGTGAACTTCACCGAGCCCGAGATCGATGCCCGGCTCTCCTGGGACCGGCTCTCCGCCGAAGCTCGCTTCTCCATCGACGGCAACCGGGCAGAGATCGGGGTGGTCAGCGGCCGCTACGGCTCCGGAACCTTCCGGGTCTTCGGAGAGATCGAGGACTTGAAGGAAACGCGGGGGAACCTCTACGGCGAGACCACCCTCGAGATGGGAGAGCTCAAAACCCTCCTTCCCGCTCCCCCCACCTGGCTTCAGACCGCCAACTTCAGCGGTTCTCTGGCGGCCCGTTGGATCTTGAAAGGGGACCTCCAAAGGCCTTCCGGCTGGGATTTCAGTCTCAAGGCGAACTCCCCCCGTCTGGAGGCGGCGGGGCTTCCGCTGACAGAGCTTTCCCTGGACCTTCACCTGCAAGAGGGCCGCTGGAACCTCTCCTCAGGGCGGGCGGAGTTGGCGGAGGGCTCGGTCCTTCTCTCCGGGTTGTGGGACCTTCAAAACTCCTCCCAACCCTGGCAGGCCGCTTTGCGCCTGCAGGAGATTCAATTGAGCGCCCTGGCAACCCTCTTGAACTGGAAAACCCGGGACCTCTCCGGCGGGTTCTTCCTCACTTGGGAAGGAACGGGCGAGGGGACCGACTTGAGCCGGATCAGAGGAGAGGGCCTGCTTGAAATTCAGGGGGCCAAGATCCTCGAGCTTCCCTTCCTGGGGGAACTGGGCCAGCTTTTGAGACTCCCTTCTTTAAGATCGATCGTCTTTGAGGCGGCCCGGGGGCCGTTCGCGGTCTCGGAGGGAAATCTCAAAACGGAGTCGTTTCAACTGAAAGCCCCTCAGGCGACCCTCACCGTGATGGGGAGGGGGGGGTTCCTCCAGGGGGCGGAGAGCCCCATTCAGTGGAAAATCCTTCCCACCCTCTCCCCCGAGCTTCTCCCCGAGGAAAGCCGGTCCCGGCTGGGGAAAGTGATCGCCCAGGGGACAAGCTACCTGGTCGGGGAGGTGAGGGTAACCGGCACCTGGAAGAATCCCAAGACCACCTTCGTCTCCAAACCCCTCACCCAGATCCTCAACGAGCAGCTCTTGAACCTCCAGGACCTGCTGAAGGATTTGCTCTGAGCCAGGCCTTGAGCTTTCTTGCCGCTTGGGCCCGGTGGCTGAGGCGGTCCTTGAGGCGGGGGCCAAGATCAGCCATCGTCTTCTGGCGGCCGGCTGGGATAAAGACCGGATCGTAGCCGAAGCCGGTTTTTCCGCGCGCGGAAAAAGAGATCCAGCCGGCGCAGCTGCCTTCGAAAATTCCGATCGGTTTGCCCCCCGCCGCCAGCACCATCGAACAGACGAAGCGGGCCTGCCTTTGGGAGCGAGGGAATTTCTTCAGGACCTTGAGGAGTTTCGCCACATTCCCGGCGTCGTCTTGATCGGCTCCGGCGTAACGGGCGGAGCGGACGCCGGGCGCCCCGCCCAAGGCGCGGACCTCAAGACCGGAATCCTCCGCCAGGACCGGAAGGATTGTCGAGCGGGAGGGAATCATGGCCTTCTTCAGGGCGTTGGAGCGGAAGGTTTTTCCGTCCTCCTCCACGGCAGGAATGTCGGGAAACTGCCCCAGGGTGAGGAATCGAACCGGGACCCCCTTCAAAAGCCGGCGAAGCTCATGGACCTTCTTTGGATTGCGCGTGGCCAGAAGCAGGGTCAACACGAAGGGCGGGCTACAGGAGGTCTTTCAGCGCGTTTCGCTGAATGTCGATGAGCCGCCGGATCCCCCCCTTGGCCAACTCCAGGAGGCCGTTCAACTGCCCCTCGGTGAAGGTGGCCCCTTCCCCGGTCCCCTGGACCTCGACGAGCTCTCCTTTGCCGGTCATCACGACGTTCATGTCCACCTCGGCGCGGGCATCCTCCTCGTAGGCGAGGTCGAGAAAGGGGGTCCCCCCCACCAAGCCGACGCTCGTCGCCGCCACAAGGTCCTTGAGCGGAAGCTTCAGGAACGCCCCGGCTCGGCGCAGGGTGGCAAGGGCCTCCGCGAGGGCGATGGTGGCCCCGGTGATGGAAGCGGTCCTTGTGCCGCCGTCGGCCTGGAGGACGTCGCAGTCGAGAAAGATGGTCCGCTGTCCCAGCGCCGCCATATCCACTACCGCCCTTAACGAGCGGCCGATGAGGCGCTGGATCTCCTGGGTGCGCCCCCCCTGCCCGCCCCGGCTCGCTTCCCTGGGGCTTCGGCGGGCGGTGGACCGCGGCAGCATCCCGTATTCCGCCGTCACCCAGCCGGAAGATTTGTCCTGGAGAAAGGGGGGGATCTTCTCTTCCACCGAGGCGCTGCAGACGACCCGCGTCTGTCCCAATTCGATGAGGCACGACCCTTCCGCGAACTTCAGGTATCCCCGGGTGATGGTGACCGGCCGAAGATCGGCAGGTTGGCGCTGGTCCAGGCGCATCAGGGAACCCCGAGCATCCGGTGGACCTGAGGAATCACCCGGAGATCGGCCAGGGAAGAGGCCCCCTGCCGGCGCCATTGTTCCACCTGTTCCATGGGCGGGGAGTCGTGGACCTCGCGAAACGGGGTAACCGGCTGAAGCACGACCGGGATCTTCGGGTCCACTCGGGCCACCAGGTCGAAGGCCCGCTGGAGGTCCTCGAAAGTGGTCTCCCGGGTCACAACGATCTTGACAAAAAGATCCCGCTGGGCCCGGACCGCCGCCAGAAGAAACGCCTCATGCTCCGCCCAGAGGGGCCGCTCGTTCGCGGCGGTGGGCGGCTTCAAATCCATGGCGATCGTGTCGATCCAGGGAAGAAGCTCCTTCAGCGCCTCCGGAAGGGTGCCGTTCGTTTCGAGGTAGACCCGCTGGCCCAATCCCTTGAGAGGGGGGAGCCACCCTTTGAGAAATTTCCACCACAAAAGCGGCTCGCCCCCTGTCAGGCTCACCGCCTGAAACGGCCCTTCCCTTTCCAGATGGGCCTCGACCTCCAAGAGGAGCTCCTCCCGGGTCATCTCCCGGTAGGGGCCGCGGTAGTCGGTGTCGCAGTAGTGGCAGGCCATGTTGCAGTTCCAGAACCGGACAAAGAGGTGCGGCATGCCGACGTAAATCCCCTCTCCCTGGATGGAGGGAAAAATTTCGATGATCCGGGCGGTGTCAGACATTGGAAGCTATCATACCAGAGCCGGGTCCCTGAGGCCGGCCTCCCGGAACCCCTTGGCCCTCAAGAGGCAGCTGTCGCAGCGCCCGCAGGGGCGTTTGGCGCCGGCATAGCAGGACCAGGTGAGCTCATACGGAACTTTGAGCTTCCTGCCGCGGCGGATGATCTTGGCCTTGGTCATTCGAATGAGCGGCGTCGCGATCCGGATTTCCCTTCCCTCTACTCCCGCTTTTGTTCCAAGCCGAATCACTTTCCGGAAAGCGCCGTAGTAGTTGGGCCGGCAGTCCGGGTAGTCCGAGAAATCAATGGCATTTGCGCCGATGAAAATAGCGGAAGCTCCGATGGCTTCAGCCCAGGAGGCGGCGTAGCTCAAGAAGACCGTGTTGCGGGCCGGAACATACGTCGCTGGAATCCCTTTCCCGATCTTCTTCAGGGAACGGCCGACCGGGACTCGGATGGAACGGTCCGTGAGAGCCGAACCGCCCCAGGGAAGCCAAATCCGAATGACCCGGGCGGCAGATCCGGCAGCTTGAGCGATCCTTTTAGCCGATTCAACCTCCCGGCGGTGGCGCTGGCCGTAATCGATGATGAGGCAGTGGCACCGGTATCCTTGGGAGCGCGCCTCGTAGAGGGTGGTGGCGGAGTCCAGCCCGCCGGAGAGCAGGACCACTGCTCTCTTCACCCCGCGACATCCACCTTGGAGACGTCCCCCAGCCGCTGTCTCAAGAACCGGCGGGAGAGGGCCTCGAAGTGCCTCGGCTCATCGGTGACGAAGAAACGCCGGAGGGGCGCTCCCCCGTCCCGAAGCGGGGTGTTGAGCTGGAGCCCTTCCAGGACCCCCTTGGCCTTCAGGGCCACCTGCCTGGCCGAATCGATGAGGCGGACCTTCGGCCCCATCACCCGGGTGATCGTCCGTTTGAGGAGGGGATAATGGGTGCATCCTAAGATCAGCGTATCCACCCGGGCCCGGATGAGGGGCTTCAAGTAACGCTGAGCCACCTGCCGGGTGATCGAATCGTTCAGGCGCCCCTCCTCCACCAGGGGGACAAAAAGAGGGCAGGCCGCCTGGGTCACCTTCACCGCCGGATCCCGCCTGGAAAAACTGTGGAGGTAGGCCTCCGAACCGACCGTCGCCTGGGTGCCGATCACGCCGATCCTCCCTGAGCGGGTCGTGGCGAGGGCGGTCTCCACCCCCGGCTCAATGACCCCCATGATGGGGTGCTTGAAATGTTTCTCGAGAAACGGCAGGCCGAAGCTGGAGGCGGTGTGGCAGGCGACGATGATCAGCTTCACATCGTGGCGGAGGAGAAAGAGGACGTTCTCCGTCGAGAACTTGAGGACTGTCTCCCGCGACTTGCTTCCGTAAGGGACCCGGGCCGTGTCGCCCAAGTACAGAACCGACTCCCGCGGGAGAATCTTCAACAGCTCCCGGAAAACGGTGAGCCCTCCGATCCCGGAATCGAAGACGCCGATCGCGCTATGGCGTGTAGGCATACCGCTTCTCCGCCTGCGCCCTGAAGCTCAAGATTCCCTTCCGGATCCCCTCGGCCAACCTCTGGCGGTGCTCCGCGGTCCGAAGGCGCTCCTCCTCGGCCGGGTGGGAGACGAAGCCCACCTCCACCAGGATCGCCGGCATCCGGGTCCCTTTCAGGACGTAGAAGCGGGCCGATTTCACCCCGCGGTTTCGAGAAGAAAACTGGGTCAAGGCCAGACCCCGGCAGATCGAGGAGGCGAGCTCTCTGGACTCCGCTCGGTTCTCGGTGTAGAGAAGGTCCCAGACGATCGCTTCCGTCTGCTGCGAAGCGGAGGCGCCCACCTCCGATTCGAGCGAGGCGTTCTCCGCCGCCTCCAGGGCCCTGGCGTGATCGTCCGTCGCGTCCGAGAGGATGTACACCTCATACCCCGAGATCGAACGGCGGCGGGAAGCGTTGGCGTGGACGGAGACGAAGAGGTCTCCCCTCTCCTGGTTGGCGATCTGGCACCGGCGGGACAGGGAGATGAAGCGGTCGGAGTCGCGGGTCATCACCACGTTCAATCCGTCCTGTTGAAGAAGGTCCCTCATGCGCCGCGCGATGTCCAGCGTCACCGATTTCTCCCTCAGGCCGGCCCGGCCGATCGCTCCGGGATCCTTTCCCCCGTGCCCCGCATCGATGACAACCGTCTTCAAGTACCCGGAAGGGGGTCTTCCGGGCCGGACGGGGAGGGGGGGCGCCCTCCAACCGGAAAGCCACCGGCTGAAGACCGATTCCGGCAGATACAGCTCCCCGTCCCTCAGCACGGGGGCCGGTGAAACGAGCTGGGGGTTCTGGTCGATCAGAACGACCCCCATCCGGGGCGAGGCCCTCAACTCATGCGGCCCGACCCTCATCGACCAGACCTGCGACTCCCCGTCCGCTTGAAACCCCCCTCTCATCTCGCGGGCAATGGCGGAAAGGGGAAGGTAATGAACGGAATCGATCGTCACCCGGCTGAAGGCCAGGATCGAGCTCATCGAGGGCCTCGGCGGCGCTGTCGCGCATCCCGATGGGAAGGCCACGAGAAACAAAAGCAAGATATGCTGAGGTCTGATCCTCATCAAGAATAAGTCCAATGGAGGCGAGGAGACTCGAACTCCTGTCCTGAAGAAATCCAGATTGGGCCACTACGTGCGTAGTCCGCGTTTGTTGAAGCTCGCCAGCTGCGGCTCCCGCGGCCGGGATCACGCGGCCGGCTACCCCCCGGTTGGTCTCCTCGGCAGAATCCCCAGAGGTACCGAACCCTGCCCAGCCCACTGTCGGCGTCCCTTCGATCTAGTAGGCGTCGATCGAGAGACGGGCTACTTGTTTAAGCAGCCAGTGCCATGGGGCGCGCGATCGGAACGATCGGCGCGATCCCCTTCACCATTGTTTTGGCACGTATCGTTTTGCCCGGTTTTAACGAGGCCACCGGACTTCCTCGGCACGCGGCTTCAACCCAGTCGCTTCAGTCGAAACCAATCGCCCACAAAAAAATCAGCGTTTTCGGTATTTGAGCGCCCGGGAGATCTCCCGTTCGGCCTCCCGGCGCTTGATCGCTTCCCGCTTGTCAAAAGAACGCTTTCCCTTGGCCAGGGCCAGCTCCAGCTTGACCAAGCTCCCCTTGAAATAAAGCCGTGTGGCAACGAGGGTCAACCCCCCGCCGCTTAAGCTCCCCTCCAGTTTCCGGATCTGAGACCGGTGCAGGAGAAGCCTTCTCGCCCGCTTGGGCTCCGGCGCGAAAGGGCCTGCCTGGGGATAAGGAGAGATGTCCAGGCCGTACACGGACACCTGACCCTCATCAACCCGGGCGAAGGCATCCCTCAAGTTCGCCCGGTGCGCTCGCAGAGACTTCACCTCCGACCCCTTTAACTCAATGCCGGCCTCGATCCTCTCGAGGAGATCAAAGTCCCTGCCGGCGCTGGGGTTACGGGCAATGAGCGACTCACCCATTGATCTAAGATACCACATCTCTGGGAGGGGGTCACCACCTGAAGCGGAATCCCCCTTCCGCCGCCGTTTCTTCAAGCGACTTCCGCAGCCGAAGGAACGCCTCCCCCTGCCCTTGAAGGAACTCCCGGGTGAGGAGGACCTCCGCTCCCAGCGGCTCTCCGCGCCGGCCGGTCAGCTTCGCCGAGACCGAGCGGCCCGAATCGGGGGTGAAGGTCGCTCCAAAGGAGATCCCCCGACGGGAGCCGGAGCGGTAAGGGATTTCAAACTCAAGGGCGAGCTTCCGGGAAAGCTTCCATTTGCCAAACAGGGTCACCGTCTGAAGGCGGCGTTTCCCCTCCAGTTCCACCCCGACCTGGTACCGAATCTCTCCTGACTTGGCGAGAATCACCGGGGTTTGGAAGGTGCCTCGGAATCGAAAGGCGGAGTCAGAGTCAGCATCCAGGGTGTAGGTCAGCTCCCTGGGGCCCTCGATCTCCCATCGCCCCCGGAAAGTGAGGGTCTGCAGGCGGCGGCTCTTCCGCTTCAAGTCCCAGCGGACAAACCGGTAGAGGATCTCCTGGCCCTCCCCCACCTCCCATCCCCCCTGGAGGGTGAGGCGGTCGGTTCGGCCCCTCTCTCGCTCGACGAGGAAGGTCAGCCGGTTCTTGGCATCGGCCTCCCATCTCCCCCGAAGCGCGAAGATCCGCTGGAGGATTCTCTCTTCGGTGGACTTCTCGGAGAGCTGAATCACGAGGCGGTTGGGCCTGGTCCCGACGAGGTTCCCGGTGAAGATCGCTTCCTGCTCGGGTTCGGCCCGCCGGTACCGGATCTCATGATCTCGACCGATCAGCCAGCTTCCTTCCACGACCTTGCCCCGATCCATCAACTGATTGAGCCGATTCAGCCGCACCATGAAAATAGTATACTAATACCCGAGATGCCCAGAAAGAGATTCCTCCAGACCTTGGGAGCTTCTGAAGTGAAACGGCCTGTCCCGGCCGATGGAAAGACCTCTTGCCGTCGAGAATTTGGCCTGCTATCCTAGAAAAGACTCGCCGAGGTGGCGGAACTGGTTTACGCGCTACGTTCAGGGCGTAGTGGGCGAAAGCCCATCGGGGTTCAAATCCCCGCCTCGGCAGTATCACCTGCCCCATGAGAGCTTATTTCAACATCTACGGGTTACCGCTCGAGATTAACACGGACCATCCGCTTCTTTTCAAATCATTCACCGAGGATTTGCGCTTCTTCCAGGTCAAACGGATTCCCCCTTCCCGGAATACCGTCAGAATCACCCTGACAGATTTGCCTTTTTCTTTGAACGGGGCTGCCACCCCGGCCCTTTTTGCTCCATATCGGGAAATGGTCTCTCCCTTTTCCTTTCGCTCTGCCTCCGACACCTTCGTGGCCTCCTATGGCAGAAGCGCCGTGACGGTCGTGACACGCCTGCGGCAACGCCAGATCCAAGCGGCTGTCATTCCGGAACCTTCCCTGCTTCCAGACCCGTTCTTTTATTACAGTTTCACGGAACCGATGAGCCTCTGGTTTAAACAGCGCGGTCTTTTCTTCCTCCATGCCGGTTGCGTGACGGAGGCAGGTGCTGGAATCCTCATCGTGGGGAATCCTCGAGCTGGAAAAAGCGCCCTCACCACCAGCGCCGTGCGGGGCGGCTTTCGATTCCTCGCAGATGAGCAGCCTCTCTTATCGCTCCACCGAGGCACTCTCAGGGCCTTCGCTTTTCCCCGCCGGATTCGCCTGGACCGATCCGTGGCAAGACTCTTTCCGGAATTGAAGGAACTGATGAAGTCCAATCCCTCTGAGAGGCTCGCCTTCCCCATAGAAAAGATCTGGCCGGGATGCCTGACCCTTTCGTGCCGGCCCCGGCTGCTCCTGTTTCCTTGTTATCGTCCCCGGAAAAAGCTCAGAACCGCTCCCCTTTCCTCTTCCGCGGTTTTGAAGAAACTCTTCCGGGACCCCTTCTTCCTCTGGCACAGGCAGAGATCTTTGGAACGGATATCGCATCTGCATTTGGCTCTCTTGGAATATTGTGCCCGGCATCTCCGAGGATTCACTCTGGAATACGGTGAAGAAGAACTCCATAAAATTCCAGCCCTCTTTCGCAAGCTCCTCAGCGGATGAAAACCTTCGGCCGAGGCGACAGAGGCCGCACCATCTGCTTCTTCGTCTGCCCCCATGTGCTGGGAGGCCTGGAGACACTTGCCTTTACGTTGGCGCAATCTTTGGATCCTGCCCGGTACCGTCCGGTTTTTCTCTTCCCCTGGTCCAATCCGGCGGTCTCTCGTTACGCCCCTGGATCCATCGTGGTTCCTCCCTCGAGGCAACCCATCCATCCCCGTATGCTGGGCCGCCACCTTCGCTCTGGCGGGATTGATCTGGTCCAAAGCTTCGGGCATCTGGAGACAGGAGCCATGGCAGCACGGTGGGCAGGCATTCCGCATCTCTGGCACCTCGGAGGGTTTCCGGGCAAAGGCGAATCTGTCGAAGGTCTGGCGCTCTTAGGCCGACGCCTGGTTGTCCCTTCGCATCCCCTCCGAGAACACTTCGAGCGGCTTGCCTGCTTTGACGTCTCTACCATCCCCGCCGGAGTTGACCTCGAAAATCTCGAAAGCTCCTCTTGCTCCGATGCGGCCGGTCTGCGTCAAAGGCTGAGATTTCCTGAGGAAGCGTGGGTGGTCGGCATGGTCGGAAATTTCTATCTGGCCAAACAGCATCCCGATTTTCTCAAAGCAGGGGCCCTTCTCTGCCGCGCTGATTCGCGGGTTCGGCTGGTACTGGCGGGACGCTGTTTCGAAGCTCCTGCCTCCCTGCGTCAGGAGAGCCAGCGATACCGGGAATCACTCATCCGGTTGGCTGCCCGACTAGGAGTACGAGAGCGGTTGCGGATCGTCAGCTTTACCCCGCAGAACCGCTGGCGTTTCTTCCGAGGGATAGACGTGCTGCTGGCCCCTTCCGTGGAAGGATTCGGTCTGGCCACCGCGGAGGCGATGGCTGCCGGACGCCCTGTCGTCTCGGTCAACCGCGGAGGCGTCTGTGATCTCATTGAGGACAACATCAGCGGCAGATGGGTCCCCCTCCGGAATCCTCGCCGAATGGCAGAGGCAGCCTTGGAGATCCTTGAAAATAGGGCGTTGGCTCGCCGATTGGGGGCGGCAGCTTCTCGCCGGATCCGATGCCGCTTTACCGTTTCGCTTCAAGCCAAGCGATACCAGGCCCTGTACGACCGGATCTTGGAAGATAACGGCGCCGGATCGCATCCCACTGCGCCTTTCGCATCCGCAGCAACCTTTCTCGAGGACAAAAGGAATGGGTCAGTGAGGCGGAACGCCGCCTCCAAAGATAGCCAGCGGTTCCCCTTAAAGGTTGAAATTGGGTGACCTCCGCCAGGCGCAGGAAGAGATCGTAGTCCTCCGCCACCTTGAAACCGGAATGATACCCTCCCACTTGATGAAACAGCCTTCTGCGAAGAAGTGTTCCGCCATGAGGGACGGTGTTCTCTAGA